>PLFB01000210.1:0-22134 GCA_003137135.1 Acetobacteraceae bacterium | reverse complement strand
TCGACGATCGCGAAGGCGATGCGGGTGAGTCCGCGGACGGTGCAGAACGTGTTTGAGCGGCTTTCGACCACCGCCAGTGCCTTCATTCTGGACCAGCGGTTGCGCCAGGCCGCGGAGCGGCTGCGGGCGGAGCGGGGGCGCTGCTCGATCACGCAGGTGGCGTATGATTGCGGGTTCAGCGATTCGGCGTATTTTTCGCGGTGNNCTTATCTGCGGCCATCTGCGTCATCTGCGGATAATTCCTGTTTTGCTGAATTCTCCAACTCCGCTGCGCAATTATTCAAGAACTTTTCGACGGTATATGCCTACCATAACCACACATGCCGGAGAGCATTTTTAACGTTGGAGGGGTGTATGTCTGAGCGTCCGAAGGTTTTGCTGATCGTCACGCAGGATACGAAATACGAGGAAGGCAAGTTTTTGCGGGATTGCCTGGAGGATGGCGGGTGCGACGTGATCCATCTGGACGCCAGCGTGCGGCGGACCGTGGGGGGTGCTGAAATTTCGCCGGAGGAAATCGCCGGCGCGGCTGGCAAGACGATCGAGGAGGTGCGGGCGCTGGGGCATGAGGGCAAGTGCCAGGCGGTGATGATCGAGGGGTCGATCAAGTTGGCGATGGAGGCGCATGAAAAATACGGTTTTGCGGGGGTGCTGTCGATCGGTGGCTCGATGGGCACCACTTTGGGCACGTTCGTGATGCAGCAGTTTCCGTATGGTATTCCGAAACTGATGATCTCTACGCTGGCTTCCGGGTTTACAGCACCTTTCGTGGGGCTGAAGGACATCGCGATGTTGAACGCGGTGTGCGATATTTCCGGGCTGAATTCCATCGCGCGCGATGTGTTTCGCAACGGCGCCTATGCCATCGCCGGCGCGGCCAAGGCGTATAAGCCGGTGCCGCCGGATTCGCGGCCGCTGGTGCTGGTGAGCACGCTGGGCACCACCGAGCGCGCGCTGCGGGCGCTGCGGCTGGAATTGGAGGCGGACGGGTATGAGGTGATGGCCTTTCATACCACCGGCAACGGCGGCAAGACGCTGGATGCGATCGCGAGCGACCGGAACGTGGCGGCGGTCGTGGATATGTCGCTGGTGGAGCTTAACGATTTGCTGAATGACGGCATCTGCAATGCCGGGCCGGAGCGCGCGACCGCCAGCGTGAAAAAGGGCGTGCCGGTGATTTTCGCGCCCGGCAACTGCGATTTTTACATCATGCCGTCACCGATGGCGGTGGGGGACTCGCCGTTTGGCGGGCGGAAATTCCATATTCATAACCCGGCGTTAACCGCCGTGCGGACCAACCAGCAGGACCTGGAGCGGCTGGCGGACCATGTCGCGGGGATTGTGAAGGATGCCAAGGGGCCGGTGCGGTTTTATGTGCCGCTGCATGGATTTTCGAATCATGATAGTCCGGAGGGGCATATTCATGAACCCTCGCTGCCGCCGCTGTTCGCGGATTACGTGGAGAGCGTGATGCCCAAACACGTCGATGTGCGGCGGATGGATTGCCACATCAACGATCCGGCGTTCGCCGCGGCGCTGGCGCAGGCGGTGCG
The DNA here is from genome assembly GCA_003137135.1 of Acetobacteraceae bacterium. Taxonomy (GTDB): domain Bacteria; phylum Pseudomonadota; class Alphaproteobacteria; order Acetobacterales; family Acetobacteraceae; genus Acidocella. The sequence goes on along the minus strand of PLFB01000210.1, from coordinate 20,581 downwards.
GGAACTGCATAAGGTTGCGGAACCGGCATGAGTTTTGACCTGCCATTGACCGCCGATGATGTGGCGGAGATTGTCGCCATTCTGGACAAGACGCCGTATGACCGGCTGGATTTGCGAACCAGCCGGTTCACGCTGAAAATCTTGCGCAGCGGCGACGGGTTTACGCAGGAGATTTCCTTTGCGCAGGATGCGCCGGCGGCCGCCATCGTGGCGCCGGATGAAACGGCCGCGGTTGCGCAAGGGCTGGTGATACGCGCGCCGCTGCCGGGCACGTTTTACCGGGCGCCGCAGCCGGGGGCGGCGGCGTTCGTGGAAGTGGGCAGCGCGATTGAGCCGGACACGGTGGTGGCGATTGTGGAGACGATGAAGCTGATGACCTCGGTCATGGCGGGGTGCTCCGGTATTGTCGAGGAGATTGTGGCGGAAAACGCCAAAATGGTGGACGCGGATGCGGTGCTGATGCGGGTGAAGCCGGCGTGATCAAACGGCTTTTTATCGCCAATCGCGGCGAGATCGCGTGGCGGATCATTCGTACCGCGAAACGGCTGGGGATGACGGCGATTCTGGGTGTTTCCGAGGCGGATGTTGAAAGTTTGCCGGCTCGGATGGCCGATGAGGTGGTGCTGTTGGGCGCGGCGGCGTCGTCCGAGAGTTATTTGAACGTCGAAAAAGTCGTGGCGGCGGCGAAGGGCGCGCGGGCGGACGCGGTGCATCCGGGCTATGGATTTTTGTCGGAGAACGCAACGTTCGGCCGCGCGGTGCGAGACGCGGGCATGATATTCGTGGGTCCGGAAATCGCCAGCCTGGAGGCGATGGGCGATAAGCTGATGGCGCGCAAGGCGGGGATCGCGGCCGGGTTGCCGGTGGTGCCGGGAGGCGAGGCGGCGGACAAGGCGGCGGCGAAAGCGCAAGCGGAGGTGACGGGGTATCCATTGCTCATCAAGGCGGTTTCGGGCGGCGGCGGGCGGGGGATGAAGCGGGTGGATGCGCCTGCGCAACTCGATTCGCAAATCGACATGGCGATGGCGGAGGCGCAGGCGGCGTTTGGCGATTCGCGAATTTATCTCGAGCGGTTCATCGGCCGCGGACGCCACGTGGAGGTGCAGATTCTGGGTGACGGGGAGACCGCGATCCATCTGGGAACGCGGGATTGTTCGATCCAGCGGCGGTTTCAGAAACTGGTGGAGGAGGCGCCGGCGTTCGGGATTCCACAGGACCGGCATGAGGCGATCACGAGCGCCGCGGTGAAATTTGCGGCGCATTTAAAATATCGCGGGGCCGGGACGGTGGAATTTCTGGTCGATGCGACGGATTTTTCGTTCTATTTTTTGGAAATGAATGCGCGAATCCAGGTGGAGCATCCGGTGACGGAGGCGATTACCGGTGTCGATCTGATCGAGCAGCAACTTTTAGTGGCGGATGGGCAAAAGTTGACGTTGGAGCAAAGGTTCGTCGCGTTTGATGGGCATGCCATCGAAGTGCGGATCAACGCCGAGAATTATGAGAAGGATTTTCGGCCCTCGCCGGGCGCCGCGCGGGTGGCGCAATGGCCGGCGGGGCCAGGGATACGGGTGGATACGCATATCGGCGCCGGCGGCAACGTGCCGCCGTATTATGATTCGCTGATCGGCAAGCTCATCGTGCACGGCCGGGACCGGGCGGAGGCGGTGCAAAAGCTTGAGGCGGCGCTTGGCGTGCTGCGGATCGAGGGCATCGCCACCACGGCGCCGCTGCACCGGCGCATCGCGGCTGATCCGCGCTTCGTGGCGGGCGGGGTGGATACGAAGTTTCTTGAGGCGTTCGGGCATGGCTGAAATCGGTCTCGTGGACGTCTCGATTCGGGACGGCAACCAAAGCCTGTGGGGCGCCACGGGGCTGGCGACGAATCACATGCTGCAGATCGCGGGGCTGCTGGACCGTGTCGGATTCCGGGCGATCGATTTCACCTCCTCCAGCCATATGGCGGTCGCGGTACGGTATTTTCAGAACAACCCGTGGGAGCGCATCCGCCGCGTGCGCGCCGCCATGCCGCGCACGCCGTTGCAATTCATCACCACCGGTTTGCGTTTCATCGCCTGGGCGCAGGCGGACCCGGATTTCATGCGCATCGTGTACCGCCGGCTGCAAATCAACGGCATCCGGCGCTTCATCATGCTGGACCCGATGCATGACCTGGAAAACGTGCTGGAGGCGTCACGGCTGATCAAGGAGGAGGGCGGCGCGGAAGTGATGTGCGCGCTCACCTTCACGCTCTCGGATGTGCATGACGACGCCTTCTACGCGGATTTTGCCGCGCAGGTCGCGAAATCACCATATGTGGACTTGTTTTATTTGAAGGACCCGTCGGGACTGATGAGCCCGGAGCGGGCGCGCACGTTGGTGCCGGCAGTGCTCGCGGCGATCGGCGATAAAAAGCTCGAAATGCATATTCACGCCACCATCGGCTATGGCGCGCTCTCGTCGCTGGTGGGCGCGGACTTGGGGGCCTCGGCGGTGCATGTCGGCATCGGGCCGCTGGGCGATGGCTCGGCGCTGCCGGAGGCGGTGCGCATGGTGGCGAATCTGCGCGCCCTGGGGCACGACGTGCCGATCGATGATGGCGCCCTCGCGCAAGTGGAAAGTTACTGGTGGCGCCTCGCGAAAGCGCAAGGTCTGCCGCCCGGCACGCCGCAGGCGTTCGACGCGAGTTTTCTAAAACACCAGATCGCCGGCGGCGTGATGACGACCATCGTCCGCCAGCTGCAGGAACTCAAACTCGAGCACCGGATGAAGGACGTGATCGCGGAGACCGAACAGGTGCGGCGCGATCTTGGCCAGCCGATCATGGTCACTCCGTTTCCGCAAATGGTCTGCACGCAGGCCCTATTCAACATCGTCGGCGCCGGGCGCTACGCGCAGGTTTCCGACCAGGTGATTCGCTATGTGCTCGGCAAATTCGGCCGCCCGACGCGGCCGGTTGATGAAGCGGTGCGCAACACAATTCTGGATCGCGCGCGCGCGCGCGAAATCGAAAAAGAGCAGGATTTTCCAACATTGGCGGAGCTGCGGCAACGCTTTGGCGGCGACATGCCGGAGGAAGAATTTTTGCTGCGCGCGGTGATGCCGGGCGACCAGGTGGACGCGATGATGGCGGCGGGAAAATCCCGCGCGTCATACGCACCAGAGGTGGCGCCGGTGATTGAATTGTTAAAACAACTTGCGGCGCGGCCCGCTTCGCGCGAAATTGTTATTGAACGGCCAACATTCCGTTTGTCGTTGAAGTCAGGACCCCAGCTTGAACCCAGCAGATAGACGGCGCCTCAATGCAGCCCGCGGCTTTATTTTCGATATGGATGGCACCTTGGTCCTGGGACAAGCGGGCGGCGGTGGCTTCTCGCCGTTGCCGGGCGCGGTCGGGCTGCTTGAGAAATTGCGAGACCGGGGCACGCCGTTTCGGATTTTTACCAACGGCACGGCGCGAATTCCGAAGTTTTATGCCGCCGCCCTGCGCGAGGCCGGGCTGGATGTGCGCGATGACGAAATGATGACGCCGGCCACCTCCGCCGCCGATTGGTTCGTGCGCCGGAAAATCAAGCGCGTGCGCGCGCTCGGCGGCGAAGGGCTGCAGGCGCCGTTGCGCGAAGCCGGGCTGGACGTCGTCGGCCCGAACCAAAGCGCGGACAAGGTGGAAGCGGTTTTCACAGGCTGGTACAAGGAGTTTTCACTCGCCTGCATGGAACGCGCCTGCCAGGATCTGTGGGCCGGCGCGCAGCTCACCACCTCCTCCAACGTGCCGTTTTTCGCGACGGCGAACGGGCGCTCCATCGGCCATAGTTTCGCGATCAACGCGGCGATTCGCGCGCTCACCGACAAGCGCGCGCGGATTCTGGGCAAGCCGTCGCGCGACGCGATGGCGTGCGCGCTGCGGCGCATGGGTCTTCCCGCTTCCGCCGGCGCGCGCACCGTGGTGGTGGGCGACGACCCGGCGCTGGAAATGCGCCTGGCGAAAAACGCCGGCGCCATGGGCGTCGCGGTCACCAGCGGCCTGCACGACCGCGCCGCGCTGTCGCTCGCGGATAAGGAAGAGCGGCCGGATGTGGTGCTGGATTCGCTGGAGCCCATCATTGAAGCGCTCGGCTGAAGAAAGCAGTTCTTTTTTGAAAAAAAGAACCAAAAAACTTTTGCTCTTGGGGGCTATGCGAGGGGAGTGCCGATTAAGTCCACCGGCCGGTGGACTTNNTTTTTTCAAAAAGCGCTTCTTAAATGCTCCGCCACCTCACCATCGAATGGGGCGACTGCGACCCCGCCGGCATCGTCTATTATCCGCGCTATTTCGCGATGTTCGACGCCAGCACGGCGGCGCTGTTCGCGGCCGCGCTGGGCTACGGCAAGCACGAAATGCTGCGGCGCCATAACATCATCGGCATTCCCATGGTGGAGACGGGGGCAAGATTTTTCGTCCCCAGCCGCTATGGCGATGTGGTGGCCATCGAGTCGCGCATCGCGTTTTGCAAGCGCAGCAGTTTTGGCGTGGCGCATGTGCTGCGCCGGCCGGATGGGGCAGTCGGGATCGAGGCGCATGAAACCCGCGTCTGGGCGGCCAAACATCCTGAACAAGAAGGCCACATTATCGGGATCGCCATGCCGGAGGAGGTGAAGCAAAAGCTGGGCGCGGCAGGTTAGTAATGAGTCATCATTTGACCGTTCTGCCGCATACATGTTAAGTGAATTGAAACGGTCCAAGCCTAGAACCAAGCCAAAATGACCTGAAAAATGTCAATCAAGGGGAGAAACATCGTGGTTAAAGACAAGAGCTTTTTGAATGCCGTCAGCGCCAAAACCCTGTCGCGGCGGCGGTTTGCCGCCGTCTCGGGCGCCGGCGCCGCGGCCGTGGCGCTAAGCGGGCGCGCCTATGGGCAGAGCATGGCCATGTCCAGCCCGGACACGATGCTAAAAGTCGGGTTCGTCAGCCCGCGCACCGGCGCGCTCGGCGCGTTCGGCCAGGCGGACGGGTTTGTGCTGGACCAGACGCGGCAGAAACTGGCGCAGGGACTCACCGTCGGCGGCAAGACCTACAGCGTCACGATTCTGGACCGCGATACGCAGTCCGACCCGGCGCGCTCCAGCCAGCTCACCAAGGACCTGATCAATAACGAGAACGTGGATTTGGTGCTGGCGACCTCGACGCCGGAAGTGGTGAACCCTGCTTCGGATGCATGCGAAGCCTCCGGCGTTCCGTGTCTTTCGACCGTGGTGCCGTGGGAGGCCTGGTACTTTGGCCGTGGCGCGAAGCCCGGGCAGCCCTCGCCGTTCAAATGGACGTACCATTTCTCGTTCGGCGGCAAGCAATTCGCCATCGGCTATCTCTCCGCCTGGGACCATGGCGGGGTCGCGACCAACCATAAGCTGGCGGTGATGGACCCGGGCGATGCGGACGGCATGGCGATCCGCAACAACCTCAACCCGGTGCTGGCGAAAGCGGGCTACACGATCACCGATCCGGGTCCGTATCAGGACGGCACCACCGACTATTCCAGCCAGATCGCGCAGTTCAAGGCGGCCGGCTGCCAGTTATTCAACACCTTCCCGATCCCGCCGGATTTCATCGCGTTCTGGCGCCAGGCGGCGCAGCAGGGGCTGACCCGGCAGATGAAGATCGTGCAGTCGGCAAAATTCGGGCTGTTCCCATCGGACCTGGAGGCGCTCGGCTCGCTCGGCTACAACATCCTGTCCACCGCCTATTGGCACAAGGTGTTCCCGTACAAGTCGCCGATCACGGGCATGAACGGCATCGCGCTGTGCGACGCGTACGAAAAAGCCACCGGCACGCAGTGGCAGCAGCAGCTCGGCGCCTCGCAGTCGCTGCTGGATGCCGGGTTCGCGGCGCTGCAGGGTGCCACGGATCCGAAGGACAAGGCGGCGGTGGCGAAATCGCTCTCCACGCTCAACGTCATCACGCAGGTCGGGCGGGTGGACTTCACCTCCGGGCCGGTGCCGAATGTGGCGACGACGGTGCTGATCAACTGCCAGTGGGTGAAGGCGCATTCCGGGCCGTACAAGCTGGATTACTTGGTGATCGAGAACGCGGCGGACCCGAATGTGCCGGTGCAGCACAAGATGCGGCCGTATCGCTGACGCATGAGCGGCGTTGCGCTGACCGCCACGGGGCTGTTCAAACGTTTTGGCGCCCTGGTGGTTCTGAACAACGTCGATTTTCAGGTCAGCCCCGGCGAGGCGATCGGCATTGTCGGCCCCAACGGGGCCGGCAAGACCACGCTGCTGAATGTGCTCTCCGGCGCCTATCCGCCCTCCGGCGGCCAGGTGTTTTTGGCCGGGCATGACGTCACCGCGCTGGGCGCGGCGGAGCGCTGCCGGCTGGGCATCGCACGCTCCCACCAGGTGCCGAGACCTTTTGCCGGCATGACCGTTTTTGAAAATCTGCACGTCGCCGCGGCGGTGGGCGGCGGGCTTGCCGGCCAGGCGGCGTATGATGCGTGCGTGGACTCTCTGGAATTATGCGGGATGACGCGGGTCGCGAACCGGCGGGCGGAAACGCTGGGGCTGCTGGACCGCAAGCGGCTGGAAATGGCGCGCGCGCTGGCGACCGGGCCGAAAATTCTGCTGCTGGACGAAATCGGCGGCGGGCTGACGGATGCGGAGGCCGCGGTGCTGGTGAACATAATCCAGACAATTTCCCGGCGCGACGTGGCGGTGGTCTGGATTGAGCATATCGTGCATATTCTGCTGCAGGTGGTGACCAGGCTGGTATGCATGGATGCGGGGCGGATACTGGCGCAGGGAGAGCCAAGGGAGGTGATGGCGGATCCGAGCGTTATTGACGCTTATTTGGGGCCGGGCGCGGTGGCGCATGTTTAAGAAGGAAGAAAGAACTTCTTTTTTAAAAAAAAGAANNGGCCCAAATTAATAAAAGTTTTTTGCTTCTTTTTTTTAAAAAAGAAGTTCTTCCTTCCTTCCTTTGACCTTCTTCTCCGTCAACGGCCTGGAATGCCGTCACGGCCTGCTGGCCGCCGTACGCGGTGTTAGTCTGGCGATGAATGAGGGCGAGATCCTCGCGCTGGTCGGCGCAAACGGGGCAGGAAAAACCACGCTGATGCGCGGCATCGCCGGCGCGCATAAGCCGCACGCCGGTAACATCGTGTTTGATGGCAAGGACGTGACGGGCCTGCCGGCGCATAAGCGCGTGGCGCTGGGGATCGCGCTGGTGCCGGAGGGGCGGCGGCTGTTCACCGGCATGACGGTGGAGGAAAATCTGCGCGTGGCCGGCGCGCATGGCCGCAAAGGGAAATGGAATCTAGAGGCGGTGCTGGAGGCGTTTCCGCAGCTAAAACCGAAGTTGAAGGCCAAGGCAGGGGATTTGTCGGGCGGGCAGCAGCAGGCGACGGCCATTGGGCGGGCGCTGATGACCAATCCGCGGTTGTTGCTTTTGGATGAGGTGTCCTTGGGGCTTTCGCCGCTGGCGGTGGATCAGGTTTATGAGTCGCTGCACGGTCTGATGTCTGGCGGCACCACGATCATTCTGGTGGAGCAGGACCTTTCCCGCGCGCTGGCGGTGGCGCATCGGATAGCCTGCATGCTGGAGGGGGCGATTGTGCTGGAAGGCGCGGCGGCTTCGCTGTCTCGCGACGCGATAACGGACGCCTATTTTGGTTTGCACCGCGCGGGTGCAAAAGCATGAATTTTCTGAACCAGGTTTTGCAGGGCGCGATGCTTGGCGGGTTTTATGCGCTGGTGGCGTGCGGGCTTTCGTTTCTGTTCGGCGTCATGCGCATCATCAATCTGGCGCATGGCAGTTTGGCAATTTTGGGGGCGTTTCTGCTGCTGGGCATGTTGAACGCGACGAACTGGCCGAACACGATGGGCGATTACGGGTATCTGGCGCCGTTTGTGTGCCTGGCCATCGTGCTGCCGGTGATGGCGGCGATCGGGTGGGCTTTGCAGTTTCTGGTGCTTGACCGTTCGCTGCGGGCCGGCCCGCTGATCCCGGTGCTGAGCACTTTTGGCGTGGCGGTGATTCTGGATAACGGGATGTTTGAAACCTACGGCGCCAATTCCAATTCGCTGGGGCCATTCATCGGCGATCTTTCCTTTGGCAGCTGGAATCTGACGGATACCATCTACATCGGCCAACTGGACGCGCTGATTTTTGGCACGGCGGTCGTGGTGCTGGGCGGTCTGCAACTGATGCTGACCTACACGAAGCTGGGCCGGACGATCCGCGCGACGGCGGATGCGCCGGACGTGGTCGGCCTGATCGGCGTGAACCAGAAACTGGTGTTTTCGGCGGCCGCCGCGATCGCGGTGATGCTGACGGGGCTGGCCGGCGTGTTCGACGGGATGCGCACCTCGTTCGCGCCGTATGACGGTGGCACGCTGCTGATTTTTGCGTTTGAGACGGTGGTGATCGGCGGCATCGGGTCGCTGTGGGGCACGCTGGTGGGCGGGGTGGTGCTGGGGGTGGCGCAGAATATCGGGGCGGAGATCAATCCCGCCGGCTTTCAAATCGCGGGGCATCTGACGTTTCTGGTGATTCTAATTTTCCGGACGTTCGGCTTCAAGATTCCCCTGCCGCGGCTGCCATTCCGGAAGGCCGCCGCGTGAACGCCTACAAGGTTGAGCGCTGGACGCGGCAGTCGGTTTTCTTCTCCGCCGCGGTGGGGGCTTTGCTGCTGGTGCTGGCGGTGGGGCCACTGGTATTTCCGCCCGGCATCACGGACCGGCTGACCACGCTGTTCATCTATATCATTCTGGCGGCGATGTGGAACGCGCTGGCGGGGTATGGCGGTCTTGTTTCGATTGGCCAACAATTATTCATCGGGCTCGGCGGCTACGCGCTGATCCGGATTTCCAATGCCGGGGTGCCGATGTTTCCGGCGCTGATCCTGGCGATTGTGATTATTGCACTTGTGGCGCTGCCGATCGGCGAACTGATGCTGCGTCTGCGCGGCGGGGAGTTCGCCATCGGGATGTGGGTGCTGGCGGAACTGGCACATTTTTCGATCAATCTCGACCCGCTGATCCAGGGGGAGACGGGCACGTCGCTGCTGGCGCTGAACGCGTTCACGCCGGGCGCGCGGCGGGCGGATATTTACTGGATGGGCCTGGCGCTGATGATTCTGCTCCTGGGCACGCTGTTTGTATTGTTGCGCGGCAAGATCGGCGCGTCGATTCAGGCGATCCGGGATGATGAAATTGCCGCCGCTTCGGTGGGCGTCAAAGTTCAGAACGGCAAGCGGGTGATGTTCGTGTTGGCGGCCGGCGGCTGCGCGGCGGCCGGCGTGCTGAACCTGGCGACCACGATCAGCTACCAGCCGCATGCGTTTTTTGGGATCCAGTGGACGGCATACATGTTGTTCATGGCGCTGGTGGGCGGGCTGGGCACGTTTGAGGGGCCGATCATCGGGGCGATCCTCTTTTTCTCCATGGAGACGTTTTTCGGCGCGACCGGCGTGCTCTATCTGATCGGGCTGGGCGTCGTGGCGCTGGGGTTCGCGCTGTTCATCCCACGCGGGATTTGGGGCGAGGTGGAAGCAAGATTTGGGGTGCGGCTGTTGCCGGTCGGGTATTTTTTGAAAATGGTGGAAGGCGAAAAAGTTAAGTAAGAACCCCTTTTTTTGAAAAAAAGCGCTTCTTGCTTACTTTGAAAATGGTGGGCGCGACAGGGATTGAACCTGTGACCCTTCGCGTGTGAAGCGAATGCTCTACCGCTGAGCTACGCGCCCTGGCCCAAACCCCAGGATGGGGGCCATCGGATAGGATGGGGGGGCGGGGATTGTCAACATCGCGGTGCCGGCGGTTGGGCGGCGGCGATGCAGCGGTTATAGCGGGGCATGAACAATGCCCAAAAACGGCCGGGCCGGCCGGCGTGATTGTTTTCGAAGCGCCGGTTCTGCTGTTCGGCGGCTGCTACAGCAATTTTCAGGCGACCCGGGCGCTGCTGGACTGGGCCGCCCAACACGGATTCGCCCCCAAAAACATGATCTGCACCGGCGATATCATCGCCTACGGCGCGGATGCCCAAGCCACGCTGCGGCTGGTCCGCGACGCGGGGATTCGTTCGATCGCCGGGAACTGCGAGGTCTCGCTGGCCGCCGAAGCGGCGGATTGCGGCTGCGGGTTCGCGCCGGATTCGCCGTGCGACGCGCTGGCCGCCGCCTGGTACGCGCACGCCGCCGGCGAGGTGGACGGCGACGACCGCCAGTTCATGGCGGCGCTGCCCAAAACTTTGGTGTTCGAGATGGGCGGCAAGACGTTCCGGGTGGTGCATGGCAATGTGGAGCGGATCAACGCCTTCGTGTTTCCCTCGGCCAGCAATTTGGAACTTTCGCGCCAGCTCGACATGGCCGGCACGGATGCGGTGATCGCAGGGCATTGCGGCGTGCCGTTCACGCGGCGGATCGGGAGCAAAATCTGGCATAATCCGGGGGCCATCGGCATGCCGGCGAATGACGGCACGCCGCGCGTGTGGTTTTCGATTCTCGAGGTCCGGAGCGGCAAGATTTTTTTCACGCCGCATGCGCAAACCTATGATTTTGCCGCCGCGGCCGCCGCCATGCGGGCCAAAAATTTGCCGGAAGGGTATGCCGCCGCGCTGGAAACCGGCATCTGGCCGAGTTTCGACATCTTGCCCGCCGCCGAGCGGCCGTGGAGCGGAATTGCGCTGGAATCCCGCCGGACCAGCGGGCCAGCGCCCGTGCAGCCGCTGCAAAAGCTGGAAACGCTGTGGGTGAACACCGGCACGCTGTGCAACCTGGCCTGCCAAAACTGTTTTATGGAGAGCACGCCCACCAATGATACCCTGGCCTACATCTCGGCGGCGGATTTTGAAAACTTGCTACGCGCGTCGCCGGCCGGCGTCGCCGAGATCGGCTTCACCGGCGGCGAGCCGTTTTTAAACCCCGGCCTGCCCGCCATGCTCGAGACCGCGCTCGCCGCCGGCAAAACCGCGCTGGTGCTCACCAACGCCATGCGGCCGATGCAGCGCCACCTGGCGGCTTTGCGCGAACTGGTTGCAGCCTACCCTGAAAAATTGGCATTCCGCGTCTCGCTGGACCATTACGACGCGCCGCATCACGACGCGCTGCGCGGCGCCAACAGTTTTGCCGCCAGCCTGGCCGGGCTTAAACTGCTGGACGCCATGGGTGCCAGAATCTCGGTCGCCGCGCGCACGCCGTGGGGCGAGACCGAAACGATGATGCGCGCTGGCTTTGCCCAATTGTTCGCCGCACAGGGCATTGGGCTGGAAGCGCAAAACCCCGCCCACCTCACCCTCTTCCCGGAAATGGATGCCCTGTCCCCCGCGGCGCCCGTTACACCTGCCGCGCTCGCTGCGGTGCCGCCCGAAAAGCCGCTGATGTGCGCCACCTCCCGCATGGCCGTGCTGCGCCGGGGTGCCAGCGCCATCGAGATCACGCCCTGCACGCTGCTGCCCGACCGCACGCTGCTCGATTTTGACGAGCCGGTTACGCTGGACCATCCGCATTGCGCGCGGTTTTGCGTTTATGGCGGGGCGGTTTGCGGTTAGGGAAAGGAAGCAAGCACTTCTTTTTTAAAAAAAAGATGCAAAAAACTTTTATTTCCCACGGCTTTTGAGCGGCCATACTGTGGCCGCTCAAAAGCCGGGGAAAATAAAAGTTTTTTGCGGAGCTTTTTTTCAAAAAAGCGACTTCTTTCTTTCCCTCACTCATGCTCTGTGCCGTCATGCACCACGAAAGAATTCTGATTCTCGATTTCGGCAGCCAGGTGACCCAGCTCATCGCACGCCGGCTGCGCGAATCCGGGGTTTACTGCGAGATTTGGCCGTTCAATGCCGCACCCGAAAAGATCGCCGCCTTCGGCGCGGCCGGGTTCATATTGTCCGGCGGGCCGGCCTCGGTGACGGACGAGGGCTCGCCGCGGGCGCCAGACCTGGTGTTCGAGGCGGGCGTGCCGGTACTTGGCATTTGCTATGGCCAGATGACGATGTGCGCGCAGCTCGGCGGCCAGGTGCGGGGCGCGGAGATCCGTGAATTTGGGCGGGCTTATGTGGAGATTCTGGCGGATTGCGCGCTGTTTGAAGGCGCCTGGTCCGTCGGCGCCCGCGAAGAAGTGTGGATGAGCCATGGCGACCATATTTTTGCAGCACCACCGGGCTTTCGCACCGTTGCGGTCAGCGAGGGGGCGCCCTTCGCGCTGATCGCCGATGACGCGCGGCGGTTTTATGGGCTGATGTTCCATCCGGAGGTGGTGCACACGCCGCACGGTGCGCAATTGCTGAAAAACTTTACCCACAAGGTGTGCGGCCTGAAGGGCGACTGGACGATGGCCAGTTTCCGGGAGGAGGAGAAGGCCAGGATACGCGCGAAGGTGGGGCGGGGCAGGGTGGTTTGCGGGCTGTCCGGCGGCGTGGATTCCTCGGTGGCTGCGGCGCTGATCCATGAGGCGATCGGCGACCAGTTGACCTGCATTTTCGTCGATCACGGCGTGCTGCGGGCCGGCGAGGCGGCTCAAGTGGTGGATGTTTTCCGGAATCGTTTCAACATCAAGCTGATCCACCGCGATGCGTCGGATTTGTTTCTGGACGCGCTGGCGGGGGTGACCGACCCGGAGGCGAAACGCAAGATCATCGGCAAGCTCTTCATCGATGTCTTTGATGACGAGGCGGAAAAACTGGGCGGGGCGGATTTTCTGGCGCAGGGGACGCTGTATCCGGACGTGATTGAGTCGGTGAGCGCGACGGGCGGGCCGAGTGTGACCATCAAGTCGCACCATAATGTCGGCGGCTTGCCCGAAACAATGAAAATGCAACTGGTCGAGCCGCTGCGGGAGCTTTTCAAGGACGAAGTGCGCGCATTGGGGCGCGAACTGGGGCTGCCGGAAACCATCGTCGGGCGGCATCCGTTTCCTGGGCCGGGACTTGCGATTCGCATTCTGGGACCGGTGACGCGCGAGGCGGTGCGGATTTTGCAAAAAGCCGACGCGATCTACCTGGAAGAAATTCGCGCCGCCGGCCTCTACGACGCCATCTGGCAGGCCTTCGCCGTTTTGCTTCCGGTAAAGTCCGTTGGCGTCATGGGCGACGGGCGGACCTATGATCAGGTCTGCGCGCTGCGGGCGGTGACGTCCACCGACGGCATGACGGCGGATGTCTACCCGTTCGACATGGCGTTTCTGACCCGCGTGAGCAACCGCATCGTCAACGAAGTACGCGGCATCAACCGGGTGACCTACGACATCACCAGCAAGCCGCCGGGGACCATCGAGTGGGAGTAGGGGCCGCGAACGAATAGCCGGCTTGACAGGCAATAAAATACTTGCCTAATGTCATGCAAGTAAATACTTGCATGTAAGACCCATGACTGAGCACACCCCTGACACCGACCTGCTGTTCAAGGCCCTAGCCGACCCCAGCCGGCGCAAGCTGCTCGACGTGCTGCACGCGCATGACGGCCGCACCCTTAACGAGCTGTGCGAGCACCTGGCCATGACCCGGCAGGGCGTGACGCAACACCTCGGCGTGCTCGAAGCGGCGAACCTCGTCGCCACCCTGCGGCGAGGGCGCGAAAAACTGCATTTCCTCAATCCGGTGCCGCTGCAGGAAATTTTTGAGCGCTGGATTGCCAAGTTCGAAAAACCGCGCCTCGCCGGGCTGTCAAACCTGAAACAGCAACTGGAGAACGACAATGGCTAGATCGACATTCCACTACGTGACCTTCATTCGCACCACGCCCGAAAAACTGTGGTCCGCGTTGACCGAGGACGCGGCGTTCATGCAGCAATACTGGTTCGGCGTGCGCTGCGAGAGTGAGTGGCGGCCGGGCAGTTCGTGGCAAATGGTGCACGCCGATGGCAGCGTCAGCGACGCCGGCGAGATCGTCGAGGCCAACCCCCCGGCGCGGCTGGTGATCCGCTGGCGGCACCAGCGATACCCGGAGCTCGCGGCCGAAGGCGATTCGCTCTGCACGATGGAACTGGAACCCATCGGTCCCGCCGTCCGGCTCGCCATCACCCACACCATCGAGCGGGAACCTTCCAAGCTGATCGAGGCGGTGTCGGGCGGCTGGCCAAAAATCATCTCCAACCTGAAATCGCTGCTGGAAACCGGTGCCGTCGTCCTGAACGATGCTGGAAAGAAATGAGTTTTTGCTGGGAAAGGAAGCAGTTACTTTTTTGAAAAAAAGTAACCAAAAAACTTTTGAATTTATTGAGTCACGGGGTTTGCAAGGCCTCGGACTCAGGGAATCAGGAGTTTTCTGGTTCCCCAGGCGGGGCGTCTTTTTTTGCAAAAAAAGAGCCTCTTTCTTGCATTGAGGCCGGTGTTCCGCGAGGGGCGAACGGTTGCGCCTTCCACCGTGCCGTGTCACCCTTACTTTTGTCGGTAATAACGGCTTCGCCATGCACATCACGTCCGGGGTCAAGTGACCACTCCGCAGAGCATTCGCAAGCAGGTGGGCCTCATGCTTGGCATTGAAGTGGAATTTTTGGTGGTACGCGCGATGCCAGGAGCTACGACTCCTATTTCCCGGGGGTGGCGCTGGTAACGCCATGAATGTTCTAATGCTCGACGGCCATCCCGATACCGGCCGGCTGACCACGGCGCTGTTGGAGCATTACGAAAAATCTCTGCCCGCCGGCGCGGCCGTGACGCGCTTCGCGGTGCGGGACCTAGTGTTCGATCCCGTCCTGAAGCAGGGCTATGGCGCCGAAATGCCGTGGGAATTGGATTTGCAGACATTGGCGGCGGCGCTCGACGCGGCGGATCATGTCGTGATTGGCTTTCCCCTGTGGTGGGGCAGCGAGCCGGCGCCGCTGACCGGACTGTTCAGTCGGATGCTGCTGCCTGGCTTTGCCTTCAAATATCACCGCGACAATATCTGGTGGGACCGCCTGCTGGCCGGCCGCTCGGCGGATGTTGTGATCACCATGGACACGCCGCCGTGGTATCTCTCGCTGGCCTTCGGGGACCCGATTGGACGCCGGTTAAAGCATCAGATTTTGGGGTTTTGCGGGGTCAAACCGCTGCGCATCTTTCGGTTTGGCCCGAATCGCCGAGGTCAGACGGCGAAACGCCTGGAAGGCTGGAAGGCGCGGCTGGCGAAGGCCGCGGCGACGGCCGAGGGGTTGAAGCGCGGCGCCAAAAACTCGCTGCTCGCCGGGCAGACGCCGTTTGCGGCGGCGATCCGCGAGCGGGAGGGAATGAAGGATTGAATTCAAGCCGTTAGCGCGTGCCCGGCCAGCGCTGCGGCGCCAGATTGAACACGGGCTTGCCGTGGCGCCCCACAACAATCGTCTCGCCGCCAGCACCCGGCGCGCGCCTTCGGTAAGCTTGTTCTTCGCTTTGCGAATGGATACCGTTGTCATGTAGATCGACAGCTACATGTAGCTACAAATCTCAACAAATTCCCGCAAAAGGACCCAATAATTTGCCCGTTCGAAAACCCGGCCGCCATTTCTTTGCCAATCCCGGCCCCACCAACATCCCTGATTCCGTGCTGCGCGCCATGGACCGCGCCAGCATGGATTTTGTGGAAGCGGATTTTTTGGAGATTTTCGATACAGCCCGCGCCGGCCTGCAAAAACTACTATTCCATGATGGCGAGATTTTTTTCTACGCCGCGACCGGCCACGGCGCCTGGGAAGCCACGATGGTCAATCTGTTCTCGCCAGGCGACACCGTGCTGGTCATCGGCGGCGGGTATTTTTCCACCGCCTGGGCGGCGCTGACCGCGAAATTCGGCATCCAGGTCGAAATGCTGGAAGTGGACTGGCGGCGCGGCGTGGAGATGGCGCACCTGCAAGCCACGCTGGAGGCCGACAAATCCCATAAAATCAAGGCAGTCTGCGCCGTGCATAACGAGACGTCCACGAGCGTGAAGCTGCCGCTGCCGGAAATTCGCGCGGCGCTGAACGACGCCCGCCACCCGGCGCTGTTCCTGGCGGACACCATCTCCTCGCTCGGCTGCTTCGAGTTCCGCATGGCGGACTGGGGCATCGACGCGGTGGTCGGCGGTTCGCAAAAAGGTCTCATGCTGCCGGCCGGCCTGGCCTTCACCGCCGTCAGCGCCAAGGGGCTGGCGGCGCACAAAAAATCCACCTGCCCAAAATTCTATTTTGACTGGTCGCCGATGCTGGAACGGCGGTTTCGCAGCTTTACCGGCACCGTCCCCATCGTGCCGTTCTTCGGCATGGTCGAATCCCTGCGCCTGCTCGAAGACGAGGGTTTTGAAAATGTCTGGGCCCGCCACGCGCGCCTGGCCGGCGCCACCCGCGCCGCGGCAAAAGCCTGGGCCAGCGCCAATGATGGCGTGCAACTCTATTGCCAGGACCCGTCCCGCTATTCGGATTCCGTCACCACCATTCTGGTGCCAGAAACTGTCAACGCGGACGCCGTGCGCGAAATTCTACGCGAAAAATTCAACGTCTCCACCGGCGGCGGGCTCGCCGCGCTCAACGGGCATGTGTTCCGCATCGGCCATATGGGGGATTTGAACGAGCCCATGATCCTCGGCACGCTGGCCGCGGTTGAAATGGCGCTGAAACTCAGCCAAATCCCGCACGGCCCCGGCGTTGCCGCGGCGATGGAGTTTTTGACCGCATGACGATGAAAATCGAAATTTTGCCCGTCACCCCGTTCCAGCAGAACTGCGCCCTGATCTGGGATGACGAAACCAAAAACGCCGCCATCATCGACCCCGGCGGGGACGTGCCCAAAATTCTGGCCGCGGTCAAAAAAGCCGGCGTGAACGTGACCGCCATTCTACTCACCCACGGCCATCTCGACCACGCCGCCGGCGCGCCGGAACTCGCCGCGGCGCTAAAGGTGGAGATTTTGGGACCCGGTGTGGAAGACAAGTTCCTGCTGGATGCTTTGCCGCAGCAAGGCGCGATGTTCGGCCTCAACGGCCTGACCGCGGTCACGCCCGACCAGTTTCTGGCCGAAGGCGAAACCGTCACCATCGCGGACCAGATTTTTGAGGTGCTGCACTGCCCCGGCCACACGCCGGGCCATATGGTGTTCATCAACCGCGCGCAAAAATTCGGCATCTTGGGCGACGTGCTGTTTCGCAACTCCATCGGCCGCACGGATTTTCCCTACGGCAACCACGAGCAACTGATTAACGCCATTCAGCAAAAGCTCATGCCTCTGCCGGACGATTTCGCGTTCATCTGCGGCCACGGCAACGGCTCCACCATCGGCGCCGAGCGCCGGAGCAACCCGTTTATTGCTTGAGCGCTTCTTCCTTCCTGATGTCGATCCAGGATAGGTGCCCACCTTTGCCGGCGCCCGTGTCCAGAAACACCGTCGTGCCGCCCAGCTTTCCGCGGCGCGTGTAGGGGCGGTCGTCGGTGCTTCTCCTGTCGTGGCCGCAATACACCGTCATGCCGTCCGGCACCGTGTCCACCCAGGTGATCAGCCGCTCCGGTTTGCCGGCGCCGGTCACCCGGCCGGTGGTTTGGCCGTAGAGGGCGCGCGCCAGCAATGCGTCCGGGCGTTTGATGGGAAATGGCGGCGGCGGTTCGGTGAGCATCGCGGGGTGAAAGCCGCCATGCACGAAGCATAGATTCTTTGAAGCGATCCAGGCGGGGGCGCGCAAAAATTCAAACAGCGCGCGCTCCGCCAGGCCGGGTGCAAGCGCCGCCATCGTCTGCTCCAAGTGCGGCGGCCGAAAAATCTGGTCGCCGCGCAGCGCGCGCGCCAGCTTGAAATCGTGGTTGCCCAGGAGAAACAAGCCGCGCCCCTCATCGATCAGCCGGAACATGATTCTTAGGGCGCCGGGTGTATCCGGCCCGTCATCCACCAGATCGCCAAGCTGCACCAAAAAAGCATCCGTTTCGGCGGCGATCGCGAAGGCGCCGGAATCGCCGTGCACGTCCCCGACGATGCGCAACGCCCGGCCGGCGGGGATCATGCGGCCGCGGTTCTGGCCGCGATTTGCTCGCGCACCCGGCGCTGCTCGGACTCACCGATCGGGAAGCCCCGCAGCAGCAGCGCGCAAAAAAGTTTCAAAAGGCTCGGCACGCCGCAATACATCACCAGCAGGGCCGCGATTTGCAAGGGGCCGTTGCCGCCATGGGTGGAGAAACCGGCCCATTGCAGCAGCGGCAGCGCGATGCCGATGGCGAGAAAATTCCCGGCCTTTTGCGCCATGGTGGAGGCGGCGAAAAACAGCCCCGCCCGGCGCTCGCCGCTTTGCAATTCGTCCAGGTCAATCACGTCCGCCTGGATCGCCGGTGGAATGGTAAAATCCGCCCCCAGCCCGGCGCCCGTAAAAAGGCTGATGAGTGCGAAAAACCAGATGCCCACGCGCGGCACCAGCGGCACGAAGGAAAAGGCAAAGGCGGTGATGAGGAGAGAAACGACCCAGGTGCGGTGCTTGCCGATGCGCCGCGCCAGCCATAGCCAGCCCGGCACCGAAAACACGCCGGCGGCGAAATACACCAGCAGCAACGGGCCGTGGATTTTGTCATTGTGCAAAAACTGCGCGCAGACCAGGAGAAAAAGCCCGGCCGGCAGACCGTTTGAGAGGCCGTCCAGAAACCAGGTAACAATCAGCCGCCGGAACGGGCGATTGCCGGCCCCAACGCGCACGGCCACCAGCAGAGAAACGGGGTTTTCCACGCGCCGCGGCGGCGGGTCCGGCACCGCCGCCAGGGCCAAAAAAACCGTAGGCGTGGCCAATGAGATCGTCATCACCACCAGCAGTTGCGCGCCGCCGGCGGTGGAGGTGATGCCGAGCACCACCGGCGCCAATGCCGCGATGAGAATGCCGATGATGGTGCCGCCTTCCCGAAAACTCGTGATGGTCTGGCGCTCTTTGTAATCGGTCGAAAGCTCCGCGCCCCACGCCCAAAATGGAATGGAGAGCATCGTCCACCCCCACGTGACCAGCGCATAGAACACGAACAGCCAGGCGGCGCCGGCATGCGCGGGCGGAAAAAATAACCCCAGCGCGCCCATAACGGCCACGGGTATCGCCGCGGCGATGAACAACTTTCTCCGCCCGAAGCGGGATTTTGACGTATCCGACAGCCGGCCGATGGTAGGGTCCACCAGCACGTCCATCGCGCGCACCAGGCCCAGCACCAGACCCACGGTGGCGAGGCTAAGGCCCATTTTGCCGGCCCAGAATGCCGGCAGATAGACCAGCAGCGGCAAGCCCAACATGCCGAGCGGCATGGCGGGGGCGGCGTAGATAAGCAGGATGCGGCGGGAGAGAGTCAAGGAAGCAGCGCTTTTTTGAAAAAAAGCCCCTCCGCGGGCGCGGCGCAAAAAACTTTTGCTCCGCTTCNNTTTTTTTTCAAAAAAAGAAGTCTCTTTCTATGCTTTTTGCAGCACGATTTGCCCCACATCAGTCCACCCGGCCAAAAACCCCACCTCGCAGTAGCACAGATAAAACTCCCAAAGCCTTTTGAACCGCTCATCATACTGCGACGACAAACCCGCGATCTTGCCCCATTTCGTCTGGAACGCCGCGTGCCAGCGGTTCAGCGTTTCGGCGTAGTCGCGGCCGAACCAGCGTTGCTCGCCCAACACCAGGCCGGCGCGGGAAAATTCCTCGCGCAGCCGGGTAGGGGAGGGGAGCATGCCGCCGGGAAACACGTAGCGCTGGATAAAATCCGCGGTTTTTCGATAGTCGGCAAAAAACCGGTCGGCGATGGTGATGACCTGCAGGCCGGCGCGGCCGCCGGGGGCCAGGCGGTCCCGCACGGTCTGGAAGTAGATCGGCCAATATTTCTCGCCCACCGCCTCGAACATTTCNNNGCCATTTCCGCGAACCCGCCCCAGCCGCAACCGATTTCCAGCACGCTCATCCCCGGCTTCAGCTCCAGCGATTCACACAGCCGGCGGTATTTTTGGGCCTGCGCCGCTTGCAAATCGTCAACGCCGCCCTCGAACAATGCCGAAGAATAGGTCATCGACCGGTCCAGCCATTCGGCGTAGAAATCATTGCCGAGATCGTAATGTTCCGAAATGTTCTTGCGCGAGCCCTTGCGCGAATTCGGCCGCAGATTGTGCATCAGCCAGGAGGCAAAACGCGCCCAGGCCTTGCCGCGCAGCATGTTATCCCAGGCCTGCTCGTTGGCGGTGCCCAGCGCCAGTACATCCGTCACGTGCGGGCTGTCCCACATGCCTTCCATATACGCTTCCGCCAGCCCCAGGCAGCCGCCGAAGGCGAGTTTGCCGACCATGCGCGCGTCCTTCACCACCATCGTCGCGGCGGGGCCGGGCTCGCTGCCCTCGAAATCATGCGTGCTGCCGTCGGGCAGCAGCAGATGCAGTTTGCCGGCGCGCATCAGCCGGGCGAAGTGCAGCCCCAACTGCAACCTCCGGTCGCGCGGCTTGTGCGGCTCGAACTGGGTCAGGATGCTGGCGGTCGTCGTCTCGTTCATTCGCTCTCTCCGGCTGTCACGGCTTCGTGCCTCTGTTCGGGCACGTTATGGAATTTGGCCCCACGCAAAAATAGTTTTAGCGCCTGCCAGTGGATTGCCGTCATCACTTTCAGCGGCGCAAGCGGCATTTCGGCGAGCAAACGTAAAATTGATGCATCCGTGAACGGCCGCGCCGCCAGAATCATCGTCGCGGTCATTCGTTTCTGCTCCGCCG
>PLFB01000264.1 GCA_003137135.1 Acetobacteraceae bacterium | reverse complement strand
GCCGCATTCACCACCACCGCCCCTCGCACCACATCGCCCCCCGAAACCTCCACCTCCCAACGCCCATCCTTCCGCTCGATCCGCCCGGCCCGGCTGCGCAACCGCAGCACTCCGCCGCGCTGCCGCAACAATCTCAAAAACCCCTGATGCAGCCCCGCCACATCCATATCAAACGAATGCGGCTCCAGCCCCGCCCTGACCGCATACCCCTCCTTATAGGCCGGCACCCGCCGCTTCACCTCCTCCAGAGAAATCTCCTCAATCCCCAACTCCTGCCCGATCAGCGCATCCAGCGAAAGAATCTGATCTTCTGGCGCCAGATAAATAATCTGCCGCGCCACGCCCAATGGCCCCTCCGCAAACCCCTCCGGTGGGGCCAAAAAGAAATCCCGCGACAATCCGGTAAGCACCCGCACCGCCGGCGGCCCATAATTCAGTATCCAGATCGCCGCCGACCGCCCGGTGGTGTGGTACCCCGCCTGCTCCTCCGCCTCCACCAGCGCCACCTTGCCATATTCGCTCAAACAGGCGGCAGCCGAAGCCCCCGCCATCCCCGCGCCGATCACCACCACATCAAAATCACTCATCCAAAAACCCTTTTAGCGCGGCCACCACCGCATCCGGCTTCTCCGCATGCAGCCAATGCCCCGCCCCGGCGATTGTGAACAGCTCCGCCTCCGGAAACAATTTTGCAATCGCCGGCGCCGCGCTCTCGCGTACATAATCCGAATTTTCCCCCCGAATAAAAATCGACCTCTTTTCATAGGGTTTTATCCCCTCCGGCACCTCCCACCCCACCAGATCCGGCATCGCCCCAAAAATCTCATCCAGCCCCAGCCGCCACCGCGGCTTTTCCCCCAGCACCAGATTGTTCAACAAAAACGCCCGGAACGCCGCCTCCGGCACATATTCCGCCAGCACCGCATCGGCCCGCGCGCGCGAAATCCCCGGCGTCAACGGCACCGCCTGCATCCCCGCCACGAACGCCTCATAGCCATGCTGGTACGCCACCGGCGCGATATCCAGCACCGCCAGCCGCGCCACCATCTCCGGCCGCGTCAGCGCCAAAAACATCGCCACCTTCCCCCCCATAGAATGCCCGATCAGCGTCGCCTCGCGCACCCCCAGCGCCGCAGCGGTCTCCACCACATCCCCCGCCATCGCCGCATAACTCATCTCCGCCGCATGACCGCTCTCCCCATGGTTGCGCATATCCATCGCCACCACCCTGCCCCGCGGCGCCAGCGCGCGAAAAATCACCCCCAAATTCTTGGCCGCACCAAATAACCCGTGCAGCAGCACAAAATTTTTACCCGTTCCGGCTTCGATAGAATTCAGTATCATTTCCGGCTACCATCCCCTGATGCAAAACTCTCCGCAACGCCTCGAAAAATTTTTAAGCCGCCAGGCCCGCAAACGCCACCTCGCGCACGTCTGGGCCGCCGTGGCGGGCCTCTGCCCCGGCATGACCATCCTCGACATCGGCAGCGGCCCCGGCCTGCTTGCCGCCACCTACGCCGCCCTCACCGGCCCCACCGGCACAGTCTATGCCGTCGAGCCCATTCTCGCCCCCGCCGAGCCCGCCCGCAACCTGGTTCACCTCGCCCAGGATGCCACGTCGCCGATCACCCTCCCCGTCCCGCCCGACATCGCCTTCCTCACCGACATCCTGCACCATGCCAAGCACCCCGAAGCCATCCTCGCCGCCGTCCACGCCACCGCGCCGAAAAAAATCCTGGTCGCCGACTACGATGCGGCGCAATCCGGCCTGATCGGCGCGAAACCCCACCGCCGCCTGCCCCGCGAAACCGCCAAAACCCTGATCGAAAACGCCGGCTTCATTCTGATTGCCGAGCACGACGCGCCCGACGAGCACTACGCCCTCCTGGCGATCCGCAAAACATGAACGCGCTGACCGCCGGCGGCGCCTTGCTGCTCTGCGCCTGCTTAACCGGCCTCGCCGCCCGCTTCTGCACCGCCGCCACCATGTTTTGGCTGCTGCTCATCGAAGCCACCCCCGAATTCTGGCTCAGCCCCGACCCCGCCATCCACGAAGACATTCTGGGCCTCATCAAAGCCGCCGGCCTTGCGATGGCTCTCATCCTCGTCATCCGCCACGGCGCGAAACCCGACCGCTACAACCCCGCTTTCGCCTTCGTCTTCATGTTCGGCGCCGGCCTCGCCCACGGCCTCTACCCCGACCTCACTTTTACCGGCTCCTTCCGCTCCCTGCTCGGCTCCATCGCCCCGTTCGCCTTCGGCTACGCAAAACTGCCAAAGGATTTTTGCCGTGCCATCATCCGCACCACCATGTTCGGCCCGCTCTTCGCCGTCGCCGCCGGCTGCGTCCTGCAACTCGCCGGCCTGCACACGCTCTACGACACCGGCTCCGGCACATTCCGCCTCACCGCCGGCGGCGAGGGCCCGTTTCTCGGCGGTTTCGCCCTCATCGCCATCTACGCCGGCCTGATGGAGTTTTTTGCCACTGGGCAGAGCCGCGATTTCTGGCTGATCGCCGTCAATTTTCTCATTCTCATCCTCACCGGCGCCCGCGCCCCGCTCGCCCTCGCCGTCTTCGCCGGCGCCGCTGCCTGCCTTATCCCCAACCCAAATTTTGCCGCGCGCGGCAAGCTCGGCCTGCTCGCCGCCGCCGGCGCGCTGGCGAGCCTTGCCTTCATGTTCAGCGGCGCCCTCGGCTTTGTCAGAATCATCGGCCTCGCGCAGTCCGGCGACGTCGCCAATCTCTCCCATCGCGACCTCATCTGGCCGTATTTCCAGGCCGCCATCCACACCTCGCCCTGGTTTGGCTGGGGCCTGGGCGCCGGCAAAGTCATCATCCCCGTCACCAGCCCGCTCTCCCTTCAACTCGGCACCAACGCCGCCCACAACGAATATTTGCGCGTCGGCGCCGAAGGCGGCGTCATCGGCCTGGCCCTACTGGCCGCCCTCATGGCCGCCTGGGCGTGGCGCGGCTCCAGACCTTTGCCCAGCCCGCAACGCTGGCTGATGCGCCTCATTTTCATCGCCTTTGCCCTCCATAGCTGGACCGACAACACCCTGATCGCCACCACCAGCAGCATCCTGTTCATCTGGGTTGCCGCGGTCTTCGCAACCGCCGCCGAACCCCCTAAACCCCCCACATGACTCTGCTCCCGCGCCGCGCCCTGCTATCCCTCCCGCTCCTCGGCCTCGCCCCCGCCAGCGCGCAAAACCCCAAAAACCTGGCCATGGTGATGAACTCCGGCGAAGCCTCCGTCAGCGTCATCGACATGGATTCCCGACAAGTCATCGCTACGATCCCCACGTTCCGAGAGCCAAGTCACTGGGCCCTCTCCCCGGACCGTGCAAAACTCTACATCGCGGACGCCAGCGGCAACGCCCTCTTCATCCTAGACCCGCTCACCGCCGCCCCGCTCGGCCATTTGCGCATCGCCGACCCCTACCAGCTCGGCTACAGCCCCGACCAAAAATTTCTGGCGGTCAACGCGCTGCGCATCAACCACGTCGATTTTTATGACGCGCAAACCTTCAAACTCGTCAAACGTTTCTCCCCAGGCTCGATGCCCAGCCATCTCGACTTCTCCCCCGACAGCCGCTGGAGTTTTCATTCCTGCCAAGGCAGCGACAGCCTCACGAGCTACGACCTCACCACCATGACCCCGCGCTGGAGCGTAAAAATTGGCAAAACCCCCGCCGGCGTGCTGTGGCACCAAAACACCGTCCTGGTCGCCATCATGGGCGCCGACCACATCGTCCAGTCCGACCCCGTCACCGGCGCCGTCCAGCGCAAAATCCCCACCGGCATAGGCGCCCACAACATTTTTTACGACCCCACTCACCAGATCATCTACGTCTCCAACCGCCTGGGTGGCTCCCTAACCGCCCTGGACGCCCAAAACCTCACCCCAATCCGCACCTACCCCCTCCCCGGCGGACCCGACGACATCGGCATCGACCCGTCAGGCAACCTTTGGGTAGCCCTGCGCTTCGCCGAATCCGTCGCCGTCCTAAACCCCACGACCGGCAACTATACCTCCATCCCCGTAGGCCGCTCCCCCCACGGCATTTTTCTGAACACCGAACTGCAAAAACCCGGCAAACTAACAGCCGAAGTCCTGTAGGCCCGGCCCCCGACCGACAAAGACCCCGTTATGCCGGCGAATGCCGGCATCCACGACTTTTCCAACCGCGCACCATCCATTCCCCTCGCCACCCCCCAAAACCTGGCGTAGAATCCCCCCATGCTAGACCGCCTCTTCTCGCAACTCGCAGGCGTCATCGACCAATACGCCATCCTCCCCATCCTCTACCATTTCGGCTGGATGGAATGGGAGGAATTGTCTTTCGACTGGGCCCTCATCTGCGTCTATGGCCTGTTTGCAGTCCTGCTGACCTACGCCATCTGCTGGCCGCTGGAAGCCTGGCGCCCGGTGGAAAAATGGCCGACCAAAAAATCCGTCGCCACCGACATTTTCTACACGCTTCTCAACCGCGTCGGCGTCATCCCGATTTTCTCTTTTCTCCTGTTCTACCAGGTCCAGGTTTTTTTCACCGCCACGCTCACCGATTACGGCTTTATCCCTCCCCCCCTGGAACCCCTGATCCCGCCACTCTTCGGCCACCCATTGATCACCTTCCTAACCTACGCCCTCATCCTCGACGCCGCCGACTATGTTCGCCACCGCCTCTCCCACTCATTCCGCGCCTGGTACGCCCTGCACGCCCTCCACCACGCCCAGCGCCAGATGAGTTTTTGGTCCGACGACAGAAATCACATTTTTGACGACCTGATCTCCTTCCTCTGGTTTTTCGTCATTGGCTTGGCCATCGGCGTCCCCCCCCTCCAATTCCCCTTGCTGATCCTCTTCCTAAAATTCATGGAATCCCTAAGCCACGCCAACGTAAAACTAGACTTCGGCCCCCTCGGCGAACGCCTCCTAATCTCCCCAAGATTCCACCGCCGCCATCACGCCATCGCCGCTGCCGGCCGCAAATCCTGCAACTACGGCGCCGTCTTCCCCTACTGGGACATCCTGCTCCGCACCGCCGACTTCACCCCCGACTACCTACCCACCGGCGATCCCAAATCCCCCGAACCCCTAGCCACCGGCACCTACCTCCAACAACAATTTTCAGGCGCCAAGCTTTTCGCGAAAGCTTGGCAAAAAAAAGACCACGGCCTAAGCTTGTTGGCCCCGCCCGACATAGAGTTGGACAGGGCGCCTTAATGCTAACTGTCTGATCACGAGTTCGCTTACCCCATCCGTAAGTTTGGACCTTATGAATGGTTCGCCGGTTCGAACTCGCTAGGCATTCGCCGGCGGCTGGGCGTGAATCCCAGCCGCCTCAGTTCGTAGCATTCGACGACGTACAGTTAGAATGTCGGTCGATGCAATCTCTTTCAGCCAGTTACTAGGACGGGCTCCGCTCAAACATCCCGCCACCCCGCCAGCGCCACGCCATACCGGTGCGCCGCCATCCGCAAATCCCCGGCGACGGCGTCATCATCAATCGCCCGCGCCAGCACCATGCCGCCCACGCAGAGCGCCACCAGCGCCAGCGCGCGCTGCCGGTTCGCCGCGTCATCTGGCGCGTCATTCCCCGCCAGCGCATCCGGCCCCATATTTTCGGCAAAAACACCCGCCATCATTCCCATCACCTGCCGATACGCGGTTTTCGCGGCGCCCGAGGACCTTGCCACATCGGTCGCCAGCGCGATCATCGGGCAAGACCCCTCGACATCCGCCAGATGCGCGGCGGACAAATAAGCGTCAAGAATCGCGCGCGCCAGGCGCTGGCCTTCCGGCCGCGCCGCCAGCGCCGCGCTTTGCCAGCCCGGCGGCTCCCCCCGCACAAAATGCGTGATCGCCTCTGCGTACAACTCCTCCTTGTCCGAAAAATGGCTGTAAAACCCGCCGCGCGTCAGCCCGGCGCCGGCCATGATCTGATCGATCGTCACCTCCGCCATTCCGTTGCGGTTAAACAGCTTTCGCGCACTCGCCAGAATGCGGCTGCGGGTCTCCCGCTTATGCTCGGCCGGATAGGGCATTTTTGTGCAATCCCGTAAATTTATGACATCATGGCGCAACCCAAAATATTATCTTGAACATATTTTTGCCGCCTGCAAATTTCGCCGCTGCAACAAGGGAGCAAAAAATGGTCAACCCATTCGTCCATGTCGAACTCAACACCACCGACCTGCCGGCCGCCAAATCCTTCTACGGCAGCCTTTTCACCTGGACCCTCTCGGACGTCGCGATGGGCCCCGCCGGCAACTACACCATGATCAATGTCGGCGAGGGGACCGGCGGCGGCATGGAGCAGCACCCGATGCCCGGCGAGCCCTCCGCCTGGCTAGCGTACGTGATGGTCGATGACATCCAGGCCGCGACCGAAAAAGCCCGCTCCCTCGGCGCAAAAATCATACGCGAGCCGACGGAAGTGCCGGACACCGGCTGGATTTCCATTTTCATCGACCCCACCGGCGCCACCCTCGGCCTGTTTCAGGCGAAGCTGAAATAGGCGCGCCAACCGTACGGCGGAACAGCGCAGCGCATGCCGCCATACAAGCGGCAACGTCCCCCGGCGCCGCAGCAAAACCGCGCGTCTATTCGCCGGCGACCCGAAACAACTCCCC
The DNA here is from genome assembly GCA_003137135.1 of Acetobacteraceae bacterium. Taxonomy (GTDB): domain Bacteria; phylum Pseudomonadota; class Alphaproteobacteria; order Acetobacterales; family Acetobacteraceae; genus Acidocella. Next base: position 860 of record PLFB01000264.1, on the reverse strand, counting down.
CGACAGCCACTCAAAAATCCGCGCCGCCACCACCTCCGCCGCCTCGTCATCGCCCGCCACCGGCGGAAACCGCTTGTCCACAAACAACTTATAAAAATCCCGATAAACGCCGTAATCCGCAATCCGCCCCTCCGCCCGTGCCGCCGCCCGCACCTCGCACACCGCCAGACTTGGCCGCAGCATCACAAAATCCAGCCGCACATCCTTCAGTATCTTCACCGCCACCGGCAAAAATTCCGGCGGCACCGAAAAATCCAGCACCACATCATACCCGGCCCGCGCCATCTGCGCCGCCGCCCCAAACATCGCCCGCAGCACCACCCTAAAACCCTCCTGCCGGACTTTTCCACCTGATTTTACCAAAAACCCCCAAAACACATCCCCCTCCAGATAGGCCAACGGCCCCGGCATCAGGGTCAAAAATTCCTTCGCCACCGTCGTCTTCCCCGCCCCCACCGGCCCCGTCAAACAAACCACCCGGCCCACACCCATCCCCTTACCTCCTCGACATTCCCAACCCCAGTTTCTAAAACCCCCTTATGGACAAAACCATCAAAAAAATCGTGCTCGCCTATTCCGGCGGCCTNNGCCGACCTCGGCCAGGGCGAGGAACTCGAACCGGCAAGGAAAAAAGCCGAACTTTTTGGCATAAAGGATATCTTCGTCGAAGACCTGCGCGAGACCTTCGTAAAAGACTTCGTCTTCCCCATGTTCCGCGCCAACGCCCTGTACGAAGGCCAATACCTCCTCGGCACCTCCATCGCCCGCCCGCTCATCGCGCAGCGCCAGATCGAAATCGCCGAACTCACCGGCGCGGATGCCGTCGCCCACGGCGCTACCGGCAAAGGCAACGACCAGGT
>PLFB01000256.1 GCA_003137135.1 Acetobacteraceae bacterium | reverse complement strand
AGGTCGATGGCCTGCGTGCCCTCGCCGCGCAGCAGGCCGCCCACGTCTTCCCGGAGTGCCTGCATGATCTTGCCCGGCACCTGGCCTGACAGATACATCACAAAACCCTGGTCGCCGACATGCCAGGTAATACATTCCTCACTTTCCGGAATGACGGCAGATTTGAAATCGCCGAGCGCCACGCCGGATTGATCCGCCGTGACCAGAGCGGCCGAACAGCCATCGCCGAACAGCATGAACGACAAGGCGGTCTGCACATCTGTGGTTTCCTGCAGGTGGAGCGTGCAAAGTTCGAGATTGATCACCAGGACGCGGGCGAAAGGATCGGCCAGCACCGTGGACTGGGCGATGCGCAATGCCGGGACCGCGGCCGAACAGCCCATGAAGCCGACGATCGTGCGCTGCAGATCGGGCCGCATCCCAAGCCGCTTTGCGAGGATTTGGTCCAGCCCCGGCGCCACAAAGCCGGTGCAGGACGCGACGATGAGATGGGTGATGCTTTGTGCCTCGCCTTGCAGTGACAGATTTTTAACAGCTTCCTCAGCTAGCGTTGGCGCATGTTTTGCGTAAATGCGCATGCGGTCGGCTGTGGTAGGATAGGCGCCGCGGCGATAAAACCCGCCAGGCGGCGCATTGGCTTCCACCAGGCCGTCCTTGTGGAGCACTGAGCGGCGGTGGGAAATGCCTGAACGTCCTGCCATGCGTTGAAAAACCTGCCTTGCTTTGCCAGCCGGCAGAGCCGCGGTCATGAAATCGAGATACGGCGTATGGACGTCATACTCCGGCACGGCTGTGCCGATCCGGTTGATGAAAGCAGTACTCATCAGCTTCAGGTATGCCCTTAACGTCGCAGCGCAAGGCGAGGCCGCGCGCTCTCACGTAATTGGCAGACATTTGTGCAAAGGTTCATGTGTGTTTCAGAAGACGAAACGGCACGAGCCAAAAAGACAAACAATCTCTTTGGTTCTTTGTTCAAAAAAGAAGTACTTGCTTAACATTCCCCAAATCACGTCCGCAGTTCAATGGCGTTTCTTTAATCGGAAAAGCCTATTAAATAGCGGCATGCAAAAGTCGCTGGCCGGTTTGTCTCTGCGTGATTTGGAGTATGTCGAGGCCGTGGCCGAGCTCAAGCATTTTGGCCGGGCCGCGGAGCGCTGCGGCGTCAGCCAGCCGGCGTTGTCGGAACAGGTGCGCAAGCTGGAGTTGCATCTCGGCGTGCCATTTTTTGAGCGCACCAGGCGGCGCGTGGCGGTGACGGCGCAGGGTGCCGTGCTGCTCAAGCAGATTGAGCGGATTTTGGCCGAGGCGCGGCATCTTCTGGCGATGGGCGGCCAGGGCCAGGCCGGCCTTTCCGGGGTCGTGAATTTTGGCGCGATTGAAACGCTTGGGCCGTATTATTTGCCGGGTCTGCTCAAGCTGATCCGGCTGATGCTGCCGGACATATCGCTGCGTTTGACGGAGAACCGCACAGCGACGCTGATCGAGCGCCTGCGACACGGTGTTTTGGATGTGGCTTTGCTGGCGCTGCCGATCAACTTGCCCGGGATTGCGATCGAGAAGTTGTTTTTCGAGCCTTTTGTGCTCGCCACGCCGCTTGACCACCATCTCAGCAATTTGCCGCGGATCAAACTGGAAAGTCTGCCGCTGGAAGATTTGTTGTTGCTGGAGGAAGGGCATTGCCTGCGCGACCAGGCACTAAAGCTTTGTTCGGGCGCGCCGGCCGCGACGCGCCATGCGACCAGTTTGGAGACGTTATGGCACATGATCGCGGCCGGAGAAGGCTATTCATTGCTGCCCGCGCTGGCGGTTGCCGCCCGCCCGGAAATTGCCGGGCTCGTGCAGTGCCGGACGCTCGCCGATCCGGGCGCTGGGCGCGAGATCGGGTTGATCTGGCGCGCGAGCGATCCGCGCGAGGTTCAGTTCCGGGCGCTGGCCGGGCTTTTGCGCGGCAACGCGCCGGCCAGCGTCATGGTGCCGGCGTAGCGTACAAAAACACCGAAACCGTGCCGGCGTTGGCGAAGGTCAGGCTGCAGGGGATCATGCCGCCGTATTGCACCGAAAAATGCGTGCTAAGCAGAAGTAGGTGCGGTCCGTTTGGGGTCAGGACCGTCGTCTGACCGCCGGGGATTGGCAGGCTCGAGACCGTTTTGCCGCTGCCATCGACCAGGCTCGTGGTATCGGCGATCGGGCATTCGACGGCGTTCAGCGTATCGGCGGCGCCTGCGTTCTGGATTTCCACGAATCCCTGGGTCGAATCGCCCGCCTTGCTGGTCTGAAACACCGTGCCGTCATGCGCGGTGACCTCGATGGACGGTACGCCGGGCGGCGTGGGCACGGAGACGATGGAGGCGGCGAGGAAGACCGCAAGGGCAAAAAGAATCGTCATGCGAGCGACTCATATTTTTCGAGCAGCCAGCTGGATGGCTCTTGCGCCGCAAGTTCATACCACTCGGTGACCAGGGTATGGGCGCGAACCGCCACGCAATACGCTTTGGTGGCGGCTGAGACGGGCGCGGCGTAGGTGATGAAGCGGGCGACAACCGGTGCGAACATCGCATCCGCGGCGCCAAACGTAGCGCCGAAAAGATAGGGACCGTCGGCGCCAAAACGCGCGCGGGTTTCCGAAAAGATCTGGTCGATTCGGGCGATATCGGCGAGGCATTCCGGGTTCTGACCGAGCCCCGAATAGTCGCGGCCGAGATTCATCGGCATCGCCATGCGCAGCGCGCGGAAGCCGGCGTGCATTTCCGCCGAGATCGACCGGGCATGGGCGCGTGCGATGCGGTCCACCGGCCAGAGCCAGGTTGCCAGTTCCGCGCAGTATTCCGCGATGGCCAGGCTGTCCCAGATTTTGGCGCCGTCATGCTCGAGATAGGGCACCAGTCCCGTCGGCGAAGTACTTTTCAACGCCGCGCTGGGACCAGCCTCCAGCGGGATGACCTTTTCCTCCACGTCCAGCCCGGCCAGCCTCACCATTAGCCAACCGCGCATTGACCAGGAGGAATACCGCCTGGTTCCAATATACAAAATGCCGTTCACAATTCGTCCCGATTTGGTAGGCAATCAGCCTACCACGGACTCGCGGCGTTCAAAACCTTCGCCCGCCAGGTCGCCGGCGCGGCATGCGGCAATAAAGGACATCATGTCCCGCAGGAGGGGCGCCCGCCAGGACAGATAGGGCAGGGCCGACAGCAGAATGCCGGTATGACCCAGTTTGGGATAAATTTTGGTCTCGACGATGCCACCTTGTGCCCGCAGGCGCGCCGCTAACTTAGTGGTGTTGCGCGGCAACACCGTCGTGTCTGCGCCGCCATGGGCTAAAAATAGCGGCGGCGCGCTGTCCCGCGCGAATGTGACCGGCTGGGTAAGGCTGATGTCCGGGGCGCTGGAAAAAATCGCTTTTATGTCCGGGGCGCGGATCGGCAGAAAATCGTAAGGGCCGGACAAGCCGGCGACCCCGCTCAGGCGGTTCGTGCCGCAGCCCTGGCTGGCAAGATAGTCTTGGTTCAGGGCCAACATGACGGCGTTATAGGCGCCGGCGGAATGCCCGATGAGGAAGATTTCGCGCGGATTGCCGGCATAATCGGCCGCGCGGTTGATCACGAACGCGGTTGCGGCGGCGCAATCTTGCAAAAAATCCGGGAATTTCACGTCCGGGTAAAGCCGGTAATCCGGCACGGCGACCAAAAAGCCCAGGCGCGCCAGTAGCGCCGCCATGAACCGGTAATCCCGCCGATGCCCCCATTGCCAGGAGCCGCCATAAAAAAACACGATGACAGGCAAATTTCGGCCCTCTTTCGGGCGGTAGAAGTCTATCTTGTCGCGTGGCGCGGCGCCGTAGGACACGTCAGGCGTGGCTTCCAGGCCCGACAGGCTGATTGAACAATTGAGTAGATCGATTGGGCGCGGAAGCCATGTCATGATTCCAATGTAAACCTAAGCCGTTGATCGGCAATCGATCATCTCGTTTTGTCTTGCGCTGGCTCCATCAAAGCCGTGTGACGAGACCGCGAAGAGCAGGCTGTTGCCAGCCACGCTTTCGGGCGCTACCGGCTTGGTATGCATGGTGGGCAATGGGCTGGATTTTCGCTTGATCGGCCACTGGTGATGGGCATTCTCAACGTCACGCCCGATTCTTTCTCCGATGGCCGTCGGTTCGCGTCAGCCGTGGATGCGATCGTGGCGGGCCGCGCCTTGATGCGTGCAGGCGCCGATATTTTGGACATTGGCGGTGAGAGCACCCGGCCGAATGCCAAGCCCGTAAGTCCTGATGAGGAGATGGGCCGGATTCTTCCGGTGATTGAGGCGCTTGCCAAGGATGGCGCGGTGATCTCGGCGGATACCCGCAACGCGGCGACCATGCTGGCCGCGCTCGAATCAGGGGCTAGAATCATCAATGATGTGTCCGGCCTGCGGCACGATGCGGCGGCTGCGGTGGTGGTCGCCGGTCAAAAATGCCCGGTCGTGCTGATGCATATGCGCGGCAGCCCGATGACGATGAATTGCCAGGCGCATTATGCGAATCTGGTGAGGGATGTTTTGGGCGAACTGGCCGGCATCCGCGCCTCGGCGCTGGCGGCGGGCATTTTGCCGGAGGCCATCGTCCTGGACCCTGGATTTGGCTTCGCCAAGATCGGTGGCCAGAACATCGAATTGTTGCGCGCGTTAAAGGGCTTTTCCGCGCTTGGACATCCTCTGCTGGTCGGCGTTTCCCGAAAATCGTTTGTCGGCGCCGCGAGCGGCGAGCCGGATGCCGACAGACGACTGCCAGGTTCGCTGGCGGCAGCGATATTCGCGGTCACACGGGGGGCAAGCATTCTGCGGGTTCACGACGTGCGTGAAACCGTGCAGGCGCTAAAAATGTGGCGGGCATTGACCGGCGCCCCGGCGGGGAGTGCAAAGGAAGTATGAATCAAATGTCAAAACGCCGTCTTTTTGGGACCGACGGCATTCGCGGCACCGCCAACACGGCGCCGATGACCGCGGAAGTCGCGCTGAAACTTGGCCAGGCCGCCGGACTGCTGTTTACGCGCGGCAGCCATCGCCATCGAGTGATTATCGGCAAGGACACGCGGCTTTCCGGCTACATGCTGGAACCGGCGCTGACCGCCGGGTTTACCGGCGCCGGGATGAACGTGACCCTGGCTGGTCCGCTGCCGACGCCGGCCATCGCCATGCTGACCCGCAGTCTCCGGCTGGATTTGGGCGTCGTGATCTCCGCCTCCCACAACCCGTATGAAGACAACGGCATAAAATTATTCGGGCCGGACGGCGCGAAATTGTCCGACGAAACGGAAGCGGAGATCGAGGCACTGATGGACAGCGACTTATCCGGGCGGCTGGCGGCGCCGGACCGGCTTGGCCGCGCGAGCCGGCTGGTTGACGCGGCCGGGCGCTATATCGAGGCTGCGAAATCCAGCCTCGAACGCGGCCTGCGGCTCGATGGTCTGCGGATCGTGCTGGATTGCGCCAATGGCGCCGCCTACAAAGTGGCGCCGGCGGCTTTGTGGGAGCTGGGGGCCACGGTCATTTCCATCGGCGTTGATCCAGACGGCTTCAATATCAATAAGGGTGTTGGTTCCACCGCGCCGGATCATCTTTGCGCCGCCGTCATTGAGCATGGCGCGGATATCGGCATCGCGCTCGACGGCGACGCTGACCGTGTGGTGATGGCCGACGAGCGCGGCGAGATCATCGATGGCGATCAGATTCTCGGCCTGATCGCCCGGGACATGCGCGACCAAAACCGGCTTTCCGCGCCCGCACTGGTAGCGACCGTGATGTCCAACCTGGGTCTGGAACGCTTTTGTGCCGGGCTCGGTCTCACCTTGCATCGGACTCAAGTGGGGGACCGCTACGTGGCCGAAGCCATGCGGGCGCAAAAAATAAATCTTGGCGGAGAGCAGTCCGGGCACGTGATTTTGTCCGATTATGCGACGACTGGGGACGGCCTCATCGCCGCGTTGCAGGTGCTCGCGGTTCTGGTCAGGTCCGGGCGCCGCGCCTCTGAAGCGTGCCGGGTGTTCTCGCCGCTGCCACAGCTTTTGCGCAACGTGCGCTATGCCGGCCTTTCGCCGCTGGTCCGGCCCGAAATTCAGTTGGCGATCGCCGCCGCCAGCGAAAGGCTGAGTGACACCGGCCGCGTGCTGATCCGGGCTTCCGGCACCGAACCGCTGATCCGCGTGATGGCGGAGGGCGAGGATTCTGCACTGATCCAGGAGATCGTCGAGACGCTTTGCGTCACCATTGCCCGCGCCGCATGATTGCGCGGGTGCTGACCATCGCCGGCTCCGATTCCGGGGGCGGCGCCGGCATTGAGGCCGATATCAAGACCATTTCCGCTTTGGGTGGTTACGCCTGCACGGCGATCACCGCTGTCACCGCGCAAAATACACTAGGCGTGTTTGGCGTGCAGGTCATGCCGCCGGAATTCGTGGCGCTGTCGATTCGCACGGTGCTGGAGGATATTGGCGTGGACGCGATCAAGCTGGGCATGCTAGCAAACGCCGCCATTATTGAGGCGGTCGGCGCCGCGCTCCCCGCCGGCAAACCCATCGTGCTGGACCCCGTGATGGTCGCGACCTCTGGCGTCGTTCTGCTGCCCGACGATGCGATCTCGGCGCTCAAAACCCATCTTATCCCGCAAGCCACGATCATCACGCCCAATCTGCCCGAAGCCGCGAAGCTGACCGGGCTGACGCTAAGCGACGAGGACGATTACGTCGCCGCTGGACGTGCCTTGCTCGCGATGGGTGCCAAAGCCGCGCTCGTCAAAGGCGGCCATGGCGTGTCCGACCACTTGACGGACTATCTGGTGCACGAAAACGGCGTTGAATCGATCACGCTGCCGCGCATCCAGACAAAGAACACCCATGGTACCGGGTGCACCCTCGCATCGGCTATCGCCACCGGCCTGGCGCAGCGCATGACGCTCTCTGACGCCGTCAACCGCGCCAGAACCTATTTGCAGTCCGCCATTCTGAATGCGCCGGATTTTGGTTCGGGGCATGGCCCTATCTGGCATGTAGTTTGAGAGAGAAGGATGTTCTTTTTTGAATAAAAGAACCAAAAAACTTTTGATTCCCCCGGCTTTGGAGCGGACATACTGTGGCCGGTCAAAGGCCGGGGGAATCAGAAGTTTTTTGGTTACTTTTTTTCAAAAAAGTAACTGCTTTCTTCCTGCTTACGCTTTGATGGACAGTTCGACACAAACCAATTGATGAAAACATGTTTCGGAAAGCCCATTTCTGCACCTTAGAAATGGAGTGGGACCCGGAACATGCGTTTGCTTCTGATTATCTTGCTGGTTTTGATTTTGCTCGGCGGTGGCTTTGGGTTGCATGGCGGCTTGTTCATCGGTTCCGGCGGCATCTATTATGGCGGCGGGCTCGGCTTGCTGTTGATCGTCGTGCTAGTGCTGCTTGTGCTGTAGCGATCCGTGCGACGCCGTGATACGGCGGCTGAGGAAATAGCCGGAAACGACAAGCCACCTGTCAATTAGCGTAAAAAGTTTCAGACCAGGATTGGGTAATCCGTCAGGGCGCGTGCGCACGGTGCGGCTGGTTTATTTCATGGCGGGCATCGGCATTTCCGCCTGGGCCGTGACTGTGCCGTTTGCAAAAATACGGTTTGGGTTGAGCGATGCGGCACTCGGACTTATCCTTTTGGCGCCGGGCATTGGCGGTATTTTGGCGATGCCATTGGCTGGGCTGTGCGTGAGCCGGTTGGGCAGCAAATCGACACTGTTGCTCGCCGGCGTTGTGTTTGGGTTGATGCTGCCGCTTCTGGCCATCGCGCCGTCTCCGGCGGTTTTTACGGTTTTCCTGTTCCTCTTCGGGGCGGTGTTCGCCATGACGGATATCGCCATGAACGCGCAGGCGGTGGCGACGGAGGCGCGCAGCGGTGGCCTGCTGATGTCGTCGTTTCATGCGATGTACAGCGTGGGTACGCTGACTGTCGCGGGGGTGACCAGCATCCTGTTGCGGCTCGGCGCCGGTAATGTGATTTGCGCGTTGTTAAGCGCCGCCGCCGTGTTCGCGATTCTGGCGCAGCGTCGCTTCCTGCAAACCAAAGCTGAGGATCCGCCCGCCGACGGTGCGAAGTTTGCGTGGCCGAACGGGGCGACACTGCTGCTCGGGCTGTGCTGCTTCGCCTGCTTCATGACCGAGGGCGCCGTGACGGATTGGAGCACGATTTTTCTGCGGTTTTCCCGCGGCATCGGCATCGCTTCGGCATTTTTTGGCTATGTCGGGTTCGCGGTGGCGATGGCTGTTACGCGCCTGGCGGGAGACCGCATCGCCGGCCGCTTTGGTAAGCCAATGGTGATGCGGCTGGGGAGCCTGATGGCCGGCGGCGGCATGATCCTGGCGGTGTTGACGCCTTATGAGATCGCCGATGTCGCCGGATTCGCTCTCGTTGGTCTCGGCGTAGGCAATGTCGCGCCGCTGGTGCTCTCCGCCGCCTCGAGGGTGCCCGGAATTTCGCCGAATCTATCGGTGCCGGCGGTGATGACGCTGGGGTACGGGGGGTTTTTGCTTGGGCCCGTGCTGATCGGACTGGTCGCCAACGCCACCAGCCTTGGCGCCGCGTTTGGGCTGATAGCCGTCATGCTCACCGCCTTGAGTTTCGCTGGGCGGGCTGTTGCATAGAAACGAAGCAGTTACGTTTTGAAAAAAAGGCGCCCCGCTCGGGCAACCAAAAACTTTCGATTCCCCCGGCCCTTGAGTGGCCACAGTATGGCGGCTCAAAAGCCGGGGTTAATAAAAGTTTTGGGGCTGTCCCAGATCTG
>PLFB01000284.1:9461-18048 GCA_003137135.1 Acetobacteraceae bacterium | reverse complement strand
CCAGCGACGCATGGCCCGCTTTGCCGCCGGAGGTTGCCAGCGAAATCGCCGCCGGCGAGCAGATCCGGATCGTTTTGATGTGGAATCCGGACGACGCGGACGGACCATGGCGCACCGTTGCGCGCCAACGCTTTCAGGCGGCGTACGCATCCGAGGATGCGGTTTACGAGCAGCTCAATGACGACCCTGCGATTCGGTGATCTGGTCCCGATCCGCATGGACTTCCACCAGATGGCTGGCGCCAAGGTCCGCCCCGCCGTTGTGCTGCTGGACACGGGAGACGACGACTTCGTGGCCGCTCCAATCACTTCGCGAGAGCGGAGTTCCGGATGGGATTTCCAGTTGGAGCACTGGCGAGAGGCCGGGTTGAACGTCGCGTCGTTTGTCCGCGTGCACAAGCTTGCAGTATTAGCGAAGACGAACGTCGCGCGAAGTCTCGGTACCCTGTCCCAGGCAGATCGAGATCGGCTGGAAGCGATTGTCTGCCGGACATGCTGCCCTGGAGCCAAGACATAAGAGTGGTTGGCGGTCCGCTAACCGGCGGGGGAGTTGTCTCTTCAGGCCAGAGCTTTTCCGTACAGCACGAGCAGACGCGCCCAGGCCTTTTCGGCAAGCGGCTCGTTGTAGACCGTCGAATCCGGCGGGCACCAGCCGTGCGCGGAACCGGCGTAGACTTCGATTTCCGCGGGCAGATTCGCTTTGGCGAAGGTCTCCTTCAAGACCGTCTTGTCCGTTGGAGCCCTCGAATCGTCGCTCTCGGCGATGGCGATCAGGAACTGCGCCTTGCTCTTGGCCGCCTGCAGATGCGGGCTGTTCGGCGCAGCGGTCACCAATCCGCCGCCGTGGAACGTTGCCACCGCTCCGACGCGGTCAGGCACGGCTGCCGCGGTACGGAACGCCATGGGGCCGCCCATGCAATAGCCCTGAGTACCGATCTTGCGATTCTTCGCGACGGACGGTTGCTGATCGAGCCAGCCGATGAACGCTTTCGCGTCCGTCATGTGGGTGGTTTCGTTGAGGCCCTGGGCGAGCGGCATCACCTGCTGGATCGGAGTAGCGCCACCGGCTTCGGCTGTCGGGGCCTTTTTCACGCGATAAAACGGATTCACGACGAGCACGGAATAGCCGGATTCGGCGAGACGTTTGCCCATCTGGCGGAACGCCGGCCGCAGGCCGAAAATGTCCGGCCAGATGAGAACGCCGGGGGCCGTGCCGGCGGCAGGATGCACGAAGTAGCAGTCGGCCGAGCCGTCGGGCGTGGTCACGGTCACGTCGGATTCGGTTACTGTAACCGCGTTCGCAACCTGGGGGAGCATCATGGCGATGCCGGCGCCCAATATTTTGCCAAATTGCTTTCGCGTCACCAGACCGCGGGCTTCGTATTCCTGCCGGTCGTTCTCAAAATGATCCTGATCGCACATATTCGCTCCTTTATTGGGTTGCCGGTTGCCCCGGCGGGCCGCACTGGATATTTTATCGCTACGGGTTTGGGCACCGCAGCTATGCTCGCCGCAGGCGCAGACTGTTCATCACTACGGAAACGCTCGACAGCGCCATGGCGGCCGAGGCGATCATGGGCGACAACGTCCAGCCGGTCCATGGATGGAGCACACCCGCCGCCAACGGAATGCCGACCGCGTTATACGCGAAAGCCCAGAACAGATTCTCGCGAATGACTCGCAGCGTTCGGCGCGCCAGGGCCAGCGCTTCGGGGACGCCGCGCGGATCGCCGCTCATGAGGATGATGCCGCCCGCTTCGATCGCAACATCGGTACCGGTGCCGATCGCGATGCCGACGTCGGCTGAAGCCAGCGCCGGAGCGTCGTTAATGCCGTCGCCCACCATCGCCACATGACGGCCTTCAGCGCGAAGGTGTGCGACTTCGGTTTGTTTGCGCTCGGGCAGTACGCCTGCGAGGACGCGCGATTCGTCGATGCCAGTTTCACGAGCGACGTCGCGGGCCACGCGTTCGTGGTCGCCGGTAATCATCCAAACTTCTATGTCCATCGCCGACAAATGACGCACGGCGTCCGCGGCACCCGGTCTGACCTGGTCGCTGATCTCGAACTCGCCAGCCCGTGCGCCGTCGACGTCAACCGCAATTGCGCCGGTTTCACCGCGCCCGACCCGGACCGTGCGGCTTCCGACGACAGCTTCGGCACCGCTGCCTGGAATGGCGCGAAATCCCGAGGAAACGGCTGGTTTCGCTGTCCCCGCGCGGCTCATCACGGCTCGTGCGACCGGGTGCTCACTCCATTGCTCTACCGCTGCGGCGAGGCGCACGACGTCTTCTTCGGAAAATCCATTTTGCGGGATCACGCGTGTCACTGCCGGCTTGCCCGTGGTGATGGTGCCGGTTTTGTCCAACACGACCGTATTCACGCGCGCCGCGGCTTCCAGCGCCTCGCCTCCTTTGAAGAGAATGCCCTGGAGTGCGCCACGTCCGGTTCCGGCCATGATGGCGGTTGGCGTCGCGAGACCCATGGCGCAGGGGCAGGCGATGATCAGAACTGCGACCGCGTGGACGATCGCCACGCCCACAGGCGCAAAGGCGACCCAAACCGCAAACGTGACGATCGCGACGCACAGCACGGCAATGGTGAAATACCCGCTCACAACGTCGGCCATGCGCGAGACGGGGGCCTTCGATCCCTGCGCTTTTTTCACAAGGTCGACGATTCGCGCGAGTGCCGTGTCGCGGCCCACTTTCGCGGCTTCAAACCGGAAGGCGCCCGAGCCATTGACCGTACCGCCGAAGACCTGCGAGCCGGGCGACTTCGCGACCGGCAGGCTCTCGCCGGTGAGCATGGACTCGTCGATTTCGCTCGCTCCCTCGCGCAGGGTCCCATCGACCGGCACGCGTTCGCCGGGCTTCACGATTACCTCGTCGCCCACGCGCAGATCGGCCAGGGGAATCTCGGCTTCTTTGCCGTCGCGAACCACGCGCGCGACGGGCGGTTGCAGATCTATCAATTTGCGGATCGCGTCGGAGGCACGGCCACGCGCGCGCGCTTCGAGAGTTCGACCCAGCAGGACCAGCGTGACGATGACAGCCGCGGCTTCGAAGTAAACGTCCATGCCGCCGGTGGCGAGCACCCACACGGAATAAAGGAACGCCGTGCCGGTGCCCAGCGCGATCAGTGTGTTCATATTGGCCGAGCGGTGGCGCAGGGCGGTCCACGCGTCATGAAAAAACGGCAGAGCGGAATACCCGAGAACCGGCAGAGCGAGGAACATCTGCGCCAACGGCCACCGTTCGATCATGCCCAGCACGAAGGTCGGCGCGGCAAAGGCGATGGCGACGGTCAGCCGCCGGTTCAGGTCACGGGCTTCGGCTTGCTCGGCGAGTTCCTGCGGACCGGCGGGAACCTCATATCCGACGTCTTCGACCGCTGCCACGAGGCCTGCGACGCTGACTCGCGCAGCATCGTAGTGAACGGATGCGATGTGCGTGGCGAAGTTTACGCTCGCCTTTTCTACGCCGGGAGTGCCGCCGAGCTGTTTTTCGATCGTGCGCGCACAGGCGGCGCAGGTCATTCCGCCGATCGGCAACTCGACATCTTCGATGTTCTTCATCGGGCGTGCTTGACGAGAGGCACGTTGATGGCCAGGCTCAAAGCCGGGACGCGTGGTATCCGATCTGCTCGACAGCGGCAATCATTTCTTCGACCCTGGCACGCGCTCCGTCGTATTGGACGGTGGCTTTGCCCGTCGCGAGATCCACTGTGGCGCTTGCAACCCCCGCCACGCCCGAGAGCTTTTTGGTGACGCCGCGGACACAACCCTGGCAGGTCATGCCATCCACTTTTAGTTCGACGCTGGAGTTCATACCTTGATGATGCACCAGACGCGGGGAGGATTCGGGTGTGCGCACGGTGGGGCCGGCGCACCCCCAGTCGAACAATTCCCTATTTTTTCAGCGTGCGCAGATACGCGATCACATCGTCAACGGCGCCACCGGTAACGTTCTTCGCCGCGGGCATCTTGCCCTTGCCGTCGGTGATTGCCTTTCGGATGTCCGCGTCGCTCTTCGCCTGAATTTCGGCGGAATTGAGAAGCGGAATCGGCACTCCAAACATTTTGGAGACCTGGGCATTCGGCGTCGCGCCGCCTTCACCGTGGCACATTTTGCACGATTTATTGAAAACGTCTACTCCGTTCTTCGCATCGGCCGCCAATGCGACACCGGCCACAGTCGCCATCAAGGCAAGAAAAGTAACGATCAGTTTGTTCATGGGTTTCCTCAGGTTCCGCGTTTGTGCGCCGCCTAATTCGTCGTCTGGCGATTCAGAAATGCCAGTAAATCCGCCATCTCCCCGGTCTTAAACGTCGGCCAGGGAATATTGCGCTGCTCCATTTTTTGTTTCATCTCCGGGCCATGGCTCCAGATGACCGAAACGATGCGGACCGGGCTGAAGAGGCCGGCCTGGTCGGCCAGCTTCGGACCCGGACCCGCCCCGGAGTGGCATTCGACGCAGTGTTTCGCCTCAAAAACCTTCTTTCCGCGCGCCGCATTGCCATCGACGCCAAAAAACTGGTTGGCCCAGTAATAGCCGAGCACCGCCCGCATTTCGTCTCCGTCAAATCGCGGCGGCTTGTTGTGCAGGAACGTCGCATGGTTCCACATCGCGGCGGCGATCGCGGTCAAAGACAGCGTGCGCACGGGGAGATGTTCGATATCGTGGCATACCGCACAGCCTTTGGAAGCGAATAAGTCGCCTCCGCCTGTGCTCGCCATGATGTGAAACTGCGGCTTTTCGGCGCGCGCCGCGGGCGAACTGTTCCTGATGTAAACGAGCAGATCGGTCATCTCCTGAGCGTTGAGTGAGGGCCAGTGAAACTTCTTCCTCGATATTTCGTCCCACATGTCCGACAAGTGGTTCCAGTTGGCGGCGACCAGCGCCACCGGATCCGCCAGCCCCTGCCACTGGCTGAGCGGTTTGGCCTTCGCATTCACTTGTTGCGTGAGTCCGTGGCACCGCGCGCATGATTTGTCGATGAATAGTTCCTTGCCGCGCGCCGCGTCGCCCGCTTTCTCGAAAAAGCGCGATGCGTAGAGCAGCGCCAGCAGGTCGGCGGCGTGCGTGTCCGCGGTCATCTGGTCCGAATAGCCTTCCGGCACCTTGTCCGTGGCGCCAAAGCCGCGCAGGTCCGGCGCGATCAGCCGGAATTTTCCCGCCAGCAACGGCATTACCTTCGCCCAGGTGAACCAAAATTCCGGCCAGCCATGCAGCAGCAAAAGCGCCGGCCCCTCGCCGATCTCCACCACGTTCATGTTGATGCCGTTGACCGGCAGCCGGCGGACCGAAAAATCCATCAATGCCGCCGGGTGTCCTCATGCGGGCTGTCCAGCGAAAACGCCGGAATCGCGATGTCGAAAAGCTCCCCGCTCGCCGTGCGCACCATGTGATACCACCCCGTCATGAAGCCCGAAGCGGTCGGCAGCGGCGTGCCGGAGGTGTATTCAAACACCTCGCCCGGCTCCAGCACCGGCTGCTCGCCGACCACGCCCTCGCCATGCACGCGCTGCACGCGGCCATGCGCGTCGGTAATCTCCCACGTCCGCTTCAAAAGCTGCACCGTCACCTTGCTGCGGTTGGCGATGGTGACGTGATACGCCCAGACGAACTGCCCATCGTCGGGACGCGACTGATCCTCCAGGTAAAACACCTGGACACCCACGCGTATGCCGGCGGTGGTGGCATGAAACCCGGGCTCCACGATGCGCTGCGTCCTCAATATTTTGGAAATGGAGGCTAACGGAGGGCGGGGAAGACCACAAGCGGTAAAGCAAGAGGTCGCTTTTTTGAAAAAAAGCTCCGCAAAAAACTTTTGATTCCCCCGGGCGGGGCGCCTTTTTTTCAAAAAAGTAACTGCTTACTTCTTCGTTTGGAACCCTTGGCAAATCCAGCTAAACACCTCCGATGCACATCATGCGCTTCCTCGCCCGCCGCGCCGCCTTGTCGATCTCGGTCGCGCTCACCGCCTGCGCCGCCGCCAATCCCGGCGCCGCCTCGGACCCCGCGGCCGGCGACGCCTACGGCTCCTTCCTCGCCGCGCGCTACGCCGACGCGCAGCAGGACTCCGCCGCCGCCTCGCACTATTACGGCATGGCGCTGGCGGCCGACCCTGGCAACCAGGCGCTGATCGACGAGGGTTTCATCGCCGCGGTGCTCTCCGGCAGCAAGCAGGCGCAAATTCTGGCGCCACAGGTCACCGGCAATGCGCTCGCCATCATGCTGCTCGGCAACCAGGCCGCGCTGAACGGAGATTTCGCCGGGGCGCAGGCGCAATACGAACTGCTGCCGCATGATTCGCTCTCCAGCCTGTTGCAGCCTTTGCTGATCGCCTGGGCCAAGGCCGGCGCCGGCGACCCGGCGGACGCGCTCGCCGAACTGGAGCCGCTGGCCAACGGCTCGCCGTTCGGCGCGGTCTATATCCTCAACGCCGCGCTGATCGCCGACCAGGCCAACGACATGAAGGACGCCGTGGAACTGTACGGCGCCGCCGATGCCGGCGACCAGTCGCCGAATTTGCGCATCGCGCAGATCATGGCGAGCTGGAAGGCCCGGCAAGGCGACATCGTCAGCGCCCGAACCATCCTCGAAGAGATGGCCGCAACCCATCCGGCCCTGGCCTCCGCGCTGCCGACGCTGGAGGCCAAAATCGCCGCCCCGGTGCTCTCCAGCGCCACCGACGGGCTGGCGGAAGCCTATCTCTCGATCGCCGGCGCGCTCAACCAGCCCTCGCAAACGCTGCTGCAGGTCACCTTCCTGCGCTTCGCGCTCTCGCTGCGGCCGGACCTGGCGGCGGCGCGCCTGCTGCTGGCGAACGTGCAGTCGGGCGCCGAAGACACCGACCCGAAAGCGCCGCCGCCGACCGACAACCAGCTCGCCCAGGCGCTGGCCACGCTGCAGCCGATCCCGGATACCGACCCGCTCTACGCCCCCGCCGCGATGCAGGAGGCCAATCTGCTCGCCGCGCTCAACCAGCCGGCCCAGGCGGTGGCGCTGCTCAACCACCTCCTCGCGCTGCAGCCTGGCAATATCGACGCGATGGAGAGCGCCGGTGACATCCTGCGGGGCAACAACCAGTACAGCGACGCAATCCCGTATTACGACAAGGCGCTGGCCGCCCTGCCCAAACCGCCGCCGCCGGCCGCGTGGTCCTTGTACTACGACCGCGCTATCTGCAACGACCAGAACGGCGACTGGACCGCGGCAGAGCCGGATTTGCAGACCGCGCTCAACCTGTCGCCGAATCAACCCTATGTGTTAAACTATTTGGGCTACACCTGGGCGCTGAAAGGTGAAAATCTCGCAAAGGCGCAGGCGATGTTGCAACAGGCGGTGGGGCTTGACCCGAACGAAGGCGCGATCGTCGATAGCCTTGGCTTCGTGAACCTGAAGGAGGGCGACACGCCGGAAGCCTTAAAACTGCTGACGCAGGCGGTGGAAATGGACCCGGACGACGCCGAGGTGAACGCCCATCTGGGCGACGCCTTTTACGCCGCCGGCCTGCGCCTGCAGGCGGACTACCAATGGCAACGCGCGCTGGCGCTAAAGCCGGATGCAAAACTGCAAGCTGAAATCACCAGCAAACTGAAGCAGGTTCAGCCCCCCGCATGACCGCTTTGCCATGACCGCTCTTCGAAGCTTCGCGCCGGCCAAAATCAACCTCTATCTGCACGTTACCGGCAAGCGGGCGGATGGCTACCATCTGCTGGACAGCCTGATCGTGTTCGCCGGCGCCGGCGACTATATTGAGGCGCAGGCCGCGGGCGAACTCTCGCTCACCATCACCGGCGCCATGGGCCACACGCTGGAAGCCGATGACGACAATCTGGTGCTGAAAGCCGCGCGCGCACTGGCCGCCGCCGGCAACGTGCCGCCCTACGCCGCGATCAACCTGGAGAAAAACCTGCCCGTCGCCTCCGGCATCGGTGGCGGCTCCGCCGACGCCGCGGCCACGCTGCGCGTGCTCGCGAAACTCTGGAACCTGAAAATTCCGCTGGAACCCATAGCCCTTTCGCTCGGCGCGGACGTGCCCGTGTGCCTGGCGCGAAAAACCCGCCGCATGACCGGCATCGGCGAAATCCTCACCAACGGCCCCGCCATGCCAGATATCGGCCTGGTGCTGATCAACCCCGGCGTGCCGGTGCCCACGAAAGAGATTTTCGCGGCGCGCAAGGGCCCGTTCTCCCCGGCGGTGATCCCCCCGGTGGCCTGGCGCGAAACCAAATTTTTGGCGGCCGACATCGCCGACCATAAAAATGACCTGCAGGCGCCGGCCATCGCCCGCGTCCCGGAAATCGCCGCGGTGCTGGAAACCTTGCACGACGACAAGAAATGCCTGCTGGCGCGCATGAGCGGCAGCGGCGCGACCTGCTTCGGCATCTACGAAAACCCCGCCGCCGCCGCCATGGCCGCGCACACCATCCGCCACGCGCACTGGTGGGTATGGGGCGGGGGACTTGCCGAAATACTGCTGCACGACCTATGACCCCCTGCGTGTCGCGCGCATTGGGACGTCGCCAAGCGGTAAGGCAGCGGATTTTGATTCCGCCATTCGGAGGTTCGATCCCTCC
>PLFB01000284.1:0-9428 GCA_003137135.1 Acetobacteraceae bacterium | reverse complement strand
GGCAGAGCCCCCTGGCCTTACTTGCTTAAATCTCCCGCATAATCAGAGCCGGGGGGTCCTGGGCTTCGAGCAGCGCCAGCAGGGCTTCGATGATCGCGGCGGGTGTGGGGGGGCAGCCGGGGATCAGGAGGTCGATGGGGAGGATGGAGTCGGCGCCGCCGGTGATGGCGGGGGAGCCTTTAAAAACGCCGCCGTCCACCGCGCAGTCGCCGGCGGCGATGGTGAAGGCGGGGTCGGGCATCGCTTCGCGCGCCTGCCGTACGGCGTCGATCATGTTCCTGGCGGCTACGCCCGTGATCAGCAGCACATCCGCGTGGCGCGGGCTGGGGGTGAAGGAGAGGCCGTAGCGGGTCAGGTCGTGGATCATGTTTTGCGTCGCGCGCAGTTCCAGTTCACAGCCGTTGCAACTGCCGGCGGCGACGTGGCGGATGGCGAGGCTGCGGCCGAGTTTTCGCGCGCTGGTTTCTTTCAGGCGTTGGCTGAGTGCCTCGGTGGTGCCGGCATCGGCGTGGCGCGGCGCGGCGGGCTTGGCGGCGAGGTGCCGGGCGAGGGTTTTCCAGACCATTTTTAAAGGTCCACGCCGGAATAGGAGGCGTTGATGGATTTGTTGATCAGCGGAAAATCCGCGACGATGCCCGTTATGGCCGCGTGTTCGAGCAATGGCCAGTGCAGCGTGCTGGGGTCGGCGATGAAGGCGTTGGTGATGAGGCCTGACTCGATTTTCAGCCAGTGCCAGGCGGAGCCGCGAAAAGATTCCGCGACGCCGAGGCCGATGCCGGAGCTTTGCGGCGGCGCGACGGCGATCGGCGTGCGCGGCAGGTCTAGGAACAGGCGGATGAGGCGGATGCTTTCGACAATTTCGGCAAGGCGGATGCGGATGCGCGCCGCGACGTCGCCTTCGGTTTCCACCGGAATGGCGAGTGCGACGGTGTTGTAGGGCGCGTAGCCGGGGTCTTGCCGCGCATCGGTCCGGCGGCCGGAGGCACGGCCGGTAAAGCCGCCGGCGGCGTATTTTTCGGCGAGGTGGGTGGAGATGTGGCCGGTGCCGACCAGGCGGTCCTGCAGGCTGGCGTAGTCCTCAAACACGCGCTGCAGAGAGGGCAGTTCCATTTCCAGCGCATCGAGCGCGCGCAGGATGGCAACGGGGCCGGCCGGAAAGATGTCCGCGGCGACACCGCCGGGGATGACCACGTCCATCATCAGCCGGTGGCCGAAGGCGCTTTGCGCGGCGGCGCAAAAGGATTCGCGGTGCCAGGCGAAGCGCGCGTCCAGAAACGCGAAGCCGGCGTCCCCGGCGATGGCGCCGATGTCCGAGGTGTGGTTGGCGATCCGTTCCAACTCCGACATCACCGCGCGCAAAAACACAGCGCGCTCGGGAATGTGCATGTGCAGGGCCGACTCCGCGGCGTGCGCGAAGGCGAGGCTGTGCGCGACGGTGGCGTCACCCGAGACGCGCGCGGCAAAACGCGCCGCCAGGCGGGGCGACTTGCCGCGCATGAGGCCGAGCGTACCCTTGTGAGAATAGCCCAGCCGCGCTTCAAGTTTGAGAATTTTCTCGCCGATGACGGAGAAGCGGAAATGCCCGGGCTCGATGATGCCGGCGTGGATCGGGCCGACGGCGATCTGGTGCAATCCCTCGGCGTGCGGCGTGGCGAATTCCGGCCAGGGCGCGGTACCGTCGGGGGCGCGGAAATGCTCAATGGCGGTGGCGGTGTGGTGCGCGCCCTGGGCTTCATGGCCGTTCAGGTCTTTGGTCAACCGCTCGAACCAGCCGGCCCCCGGATGCCTTACGGAGAGCGCGGGGTAGGCGCCGCCGGTGAGTTCGACCGCCAAAAATTCGCCCTTGAAGAGGGCGTAGGCATGGGTGTCATCCGTCCACAGCGCGATGAATTCGCCTGCAAAATTCGACCAGGTTTCGGGTGAGCAAAAATTCATTGCAAACCCGTCGCGATGTTCGAGAGCGCCACGAACAACAGCGGCGGCATGGCGAAGGCGAGCGTTACCACCAGTGCGAGGTGCAGATATACAACGCCCAAAAGCCGCCCCGCCTTCGCCGGCATGGTGTTTTTTGGCGGTGGCGCGAAACCGAGCGGGCCCACCTGCCGAATAATGGCGATGGCGCACAGCAGTAATCCGGCGCCGAGCGGCAGCGACAGGATCGGCACGCGCTGCACGGTCTGGCTGATGATCAAAAATTCGGTGGCGAACAAGCCGGAGGGCGGCAGGCCGGTGAGGAAAAACACGCATCCCACCAGCAGCCAGGCCAAATACTTGTTGCTCGCCATCATGCCGCGCAGGTGCGAGAACCCGTATTGCCCCGGCCCGGCGCCGCCGCGCATCGCCGCCGCGCGCGTAAAAGCCTGGAACAGGGCGGATTTGATGAGGCCATGCAGAATCATGTGCAGCAATCCGGCAAAAATCGCCACCGTGCCGCCAACGCCAAACGCGAACACCGCGATGCCGGAGTTTTCAATGGACGAGAAGCCGAAAAACCGCCGCGCGTCCCGCCGCCGCCACAGGCTGAACGCGACCAGAAGCAGCGAGGCAAGACCAAGCGTTTCCAAAAACGGCCCGGGCGGCAGCGCGCCGCCAAGCGCCAGAAAATTCGCCTGCATGAGGTGCCGGAAGCGCAGCAACGCCAGCAGCGCCACATTCAGCATCAGCCCGCTCAAGGTCGCCGTCAGCGGAATCGGCCCTTCCGCATAGGCATCCGGCAGCCAGCCATGCAGCGGCACGAGGGCCGACTTGGTGCCGTAGCCGAACAGCAGAAACACGAATGCCAGCGTCATCAGCGCGCCGTCCAGATGCGCCGCGTGGGCTTCGAGCGCGGCAAAACTCATCGCCTGCAGCCCCGGTCCCAGCACGGGCTGCGCCGCCAGATAGGTCAGCATCGTGCCGAACAAAGCCAGCGCGATGCCGACGCCGCCCAGCACAAAGTATTTCCATCCGGCCTCCAGCGCCGTCGCCGTCCGCGGCAAACTCACACCCAGCGTCGCGGAAATCGTCGCGCCTTCGACCGCCACCCACAACATGCCGATGTTATCGGCGTAGAGGCCGAGAATCGTGGTGCCCAGCATCACCTGGCACATCGCGTGATAGACCCGCCAGCGCCGCACGCTCATGCGCGAAATTTCCGAGCGCACGAAGGCGATGTTGGTCAAAGACGTTGACAGCGCGACGAAACTCGTCAGCACGCCAAACATCATACCGAGTTCATCGGCGTGGATCAGCCCGCCCCCGGGATGCCTGAACACGGCGAGCGTGAGCAAAAAAACCAGGAAGCACAGGACCACATTCGCAAACGCGCCGTGCATCGGCTTGCCGAAAAAGCCGATGACGGGTGCGGCGAGCAGCGGCAAAAACGCCGCCGCTTGGGCCGCAAAACCGAGCGCGAGGAGCCAAAAACTCATCGGCCGCGCCTCTCGATTTCCTCGATCCCCGAAAGATCCAGCGTATCAAAATGCTCTCGTATCCGGAGCAGAAACACCCCCACGACCATGAACGCCAGCAGCACCAGCAGCGCCACCGAAAGCTCCGCCACGAACGGCATGCCCGGCATGCCGATCGCCGCCAGCACCAGCCCATTCTCGGTCGATAAAAACCCGATCACCTGGCTCACCGCATTGCGCCTGGTCGTCATCACCAACAAGCCCAACAACACCACGGACAGGGAAATCGCCAAATCCTCGCGCGTCAGCCCGACCGAATTGATCGTCGTCGGCAGCACCACCAGCACCGCCACGCCGATCAGCCCGACGCCGAGAATCATCGAAACGCCAACCGGCATCGCGGTCTCCACCGCCCGAATCAGATTGAAATTATGCACGATGCGCCTGAGCACGATCGGCGCGATGCCGGCCTTGATCACCAGCGTGATCGCCGCGGTGAGATACAGGCTCAACTCATGCTGCGCGTAACCCTGCCACGCCGCCGCGGCCGACAGAATCAGCGCCTCTAGCTGATAGATACTGATCATCGCCGCCAGCCGGCGCTGCGACAGCAGCGAGAACGCGCACAGCAGTACCAGCCCGCCCAGCAGATGCGCGAGCGGATAGATCATCCGCCGAGCCTCGCCGCGACGAACAGGAACACGCCCGACAGCAGCCCCAACAGCAATGCCACGCCCAGAAACTCCGGCACCCGGAAAACCCGCATCTTGGCCGTGGAAACCTCAAAAAACGGCAACGCCACCGCCGCCGCGAAAATCTTTGCAAACCACAATATCATCCCGAGCGGCCAGGAAAAAAAATCCGCCGCGGTCCCCATGCCGAACGGGCAAAAAATCGTGCCCACGAGCGTGAACCACAGAGCCAGCCGAAGCATCGCGGTATAATGGAATATCGCCAGATATTTTCCGGAATATTCCAGCAACATCGCCTCATGCACCATGCCAAGCTCCAGATGCCCGGCCGGATTATCCGCGGGAATCCGCCCCGTCTCGGTCAGCGCCACCGCCAGGATCGCCGCCAGCGCGAAGCCCAGAGAGACCGAAACGCCGATACGCCCGTCGCGAAATTCCGCCGCGATGCCGTCAATCGATGGCTGATGCGCCACCAGCACAAAGGTCAACACCAGTAACAGCATCGCCGCCTCGGTAAACAAACTGAACAGTGCATCCCGCCCCGCACCCGCGCCGCCAAAGCCAAACCCGGTCTCCAGCCCCGCCAGCATCGTCGCCGCCCGCGCCAGCGCCAGCAGCCCGATAAACGTGATCAAATCCGAAATCTTTTCCGTCGCCATCCCCAGCGCAAACCCAGGCACCAGCAGCGCCGCGGTCGCGGTGGCGGCAAACGCGGCATACGGCCAAATGTGATAATAATCGGTCGCCGTATCCGGCAAAACCGGCGTCTTGCGCAGCAGCTTTTGCAAATCCCGGTACGGCTGCCAAAACACCGGCCCCGGCCGCCCCAACAGCCGCGCGCGCGTCCTGCCCACCACCCCCATCAACAGCGGCGCCACCGCAAACAGAATTGCGGCGTTCAGCACGGACACGATTAATCGTTGTAGTTCTAGAATGACACCAGGTATCGCTTGGTCCATCAGGAATGGGCCGGAAATGGAAATGGTGCCGAGAGACATGGCCGTTGACTCATCCACGCCATCGCGAGCGCAGCGGGCGCCATCCATCTTTGTGCCGGTTGCGAGAAAGATGGATTGCTTCGCAAGAGCTCGCAATGACGCGGATGGGTCGGACGCCATGCCGCTCGATCGAAGAAGCACTTCTTACTTTCTTTCACGTTCAGCCGCCCTGCGCCAAACCGAGCGCCAGCAAAAACATCACCAGAGCGCCGAATACAAACGCCAGGCGCTGGCGGATGGTGGCGCGCCGCACGCGCTCCGCCGCGCGCGTCAAAACCTGGTGCAGCCGCGCCAACGGCGCCAGCACATACACCTCACCCGGATCAAGATGTTTTGCGCCCAAAATGGTATAGCCAAACGCGCGCGCGATCGGTTCAGAGAATCCCGTGCCGGTGGCCTGCGTCATCGGGTTGCCGAACGGCAGCCAGGGCGGCGGCTTACCAAAACCGCCCTGCCAGGCCGGCACCTCCCGCTCCCCGCGCGCGCCAAAAATTTTCACGAACCACCACGCCCCAGCCGCAAAGCCGGCCAGCAGCAGCGCCAGTGGAAACGGCGCATAGGCCAACGGCTGCGGCGCCGCGCCCGGCACCAATTCGGCAAATACCGGCTGCATCGCCGCCAGCAGCAGCCCAGGCAGCAGCGCCACAGGCACGCACAGCACAGCCAGCAGCGCCATGCCGGCCAGCACCGGCCAACCCGCTTCCTCCGCCGCCGCCGCGCGTAGCGTGCGCGGCCGGCCCAAAAACCCGATGCCCACAATCCTTAACCCTGACACCAGCGCCATCGCGGCGCTCAACCCCAGGACCGCCAGCAGCGCCTCAAAGCCAATGCGCCCCAAAATCCCGCCGGTGCCGGCCGCGCCAAACACCGCGTGCAGCAGCAAAAACTCCGGCGCGAATCCAGGCCCCAGCGGCAGCGCCGCCATTCCGGCGCAGCCGAGAATCATCAGGCCGCCCAGATGCGGCATGCCGCGGATCAGCCCGCCCAGCCAGTCCAGAGAGTTCGTCCCCGTCGCGTGCTTCACCGCGCCGGCGCCCAGAAACAGCAGCGGCTTGAACAGCCCATGCGCCACCGCCAGCAGCAGCGCCCCCTGCAACGCCGTCGCCGCCAGCGCGTTATCCCCAAAACCCTTCGCCAGCAGGCCAATCCCCAGCCCGGTCGCGATCAGCCCGACGTGCTCCACCGTGGAGCACGCCAGCACCACCTTCAGCTCCGTCTCCAGCACCGCCCGCAGGCTGCCGATCAGCACGGACGCCCCGCCGGCAAAAATCAGCGCGATCCCCCACCACGGTTTTACATCCGGCGCCATGACCACGAAGCCGTAACGAATGATCACATACAGCGCCACCTTCACCATCCCGCCGGACATCAGCGCGGAAATGCCGGCCGGCGGCGCCGGATGCGCCCGCGGCAGCCAGGCGTGCAGCGGCGCCAGCCCCGCCTTGGCGCCGGCGCCCAACAGAATCAACCCAAACGCGACTCCGCCGGCCGGCAAAAACAGCGCCGGCACCAAACACGCGCCCGAGAACATCGCGATGCCCGCATACAGCGTCGCCGGCTTCCTGTCCCCCCGCAGCACCAGCACCCAAGACGCGGCGCTCATCAGCTCAAACCCAAACACCAGCGAAAACGCGTCAGCCGCCACGACCGCCAGCACCATGCCGAGCACGAACACCCAGAACAGGACGCTCTCGCGGTCCTCCCCCACCGCCACCGCGAGAATCTGCGGCGCCAAAATGGCCAGAAACAGGCAGGATAACGGGTCCACCCCCAGATGCATCCCCTGGCCGGGTAGCCCAATCGGCAGCGTCAGTTCATGGTTCACCGGTCAGGGTTAGCAAAGCGTGGTCCGCGCCGTAAGAAGCAGTTACTTTTTTGAAAAAAAGTAACCAAAAAACTTTTGCGAGCTGGGGGCGTGTGGNNTTCAAAAAGCGCTTCTTACTTTTGCTTTCTTATCCTGACCGGCACGGACTTGTACGAAGGCGTCCCGCTTTTTTTGTCGTAGTGGGACAACGGCACCAGCCCATTGGCTTCCGGGTAGTATGCGGCGGCGGAGCCGCGGGCGATGTCGTGGGCGATGGCCAAAAAGCCTTCCAGCCGGGCGGCCGGCGCGTTGTCGAACGCGGTTTCGATGGTGACCGTGTCGCCGTGGGCCAGGCCGTTGGCGGCGAGGTCGGCGGCGTTCATGAACACCACGTCCCGCCGGCCGAACACGCCACGGTAGCGGTCGTCCATGCCGTAGATGGTGGTGTTGTACTGGTCGTGGCTGCGGATGGTGGTCAGGCGCAGGATTTTTGGCGCGACGGTGGCGAGGTCTTCCTCCAGACCGTCGAACACGATGAATTGCGCGCGGCCGGATGGCGTGGGCCATTTGAGTTCGGTGGGCGGCAGTGGCAGCCGGAAGCCGCCGGGGATTTGAATGCGCTGGTTGTAGTCGCGGAAATCCGGGAACACGCTTTCGATGGCGTCGCGGATGCGGCTGTAGTCGGCCAACATCGCGCGCCAGTCCACTTTCGTGGCCGGCAGCGTGGCCAGCGCCATGCCGGCGACGATGGCGGGCTCCGAGCGTAGGTTTTTGGAGGCCGGCGGCAGTTTGCCGCGGCTGGCGTGCACCATGGTCATGGAGTCCTCAACCGTGACGGATTGCGGGCCGGTTTCCTGGATGTCCTGCTCGGTGCGGCCGAGGCAGGGCAGGATGATGGCGTCGCGGCCGACGAGCAGGTGGGAGCGGTTGAGTTTAGTGGCGATATGCACCGCGAGGTCCAGTTTGCGCATCGCGGCGAAACAGGCAACGGGGTCCGGCATCGCCACCGCCAGATTGCCGCCCAGCGAGATGAGGATTTTTGAGCGGCCGTCAGCGATGGCCTGCATGGCGGCGACCGAATCATGCCCGTGCGCGGTGGGCGGCTTGAACCCGAAGGTTTTTTCGATCCCCGCCAGCAAGGCCGCGCCGGGCTTTTCGTTGATGCCCACCGTGCGGTCGCCCTGCACGTTGGAATGGCCGCGCAGCGGGCAGATGCCGGCGCCCGGCTTGCCGAAATTGCCGCGCAGGAGCAGCAGATTGGCGATCTGCTGCACCGTTTCCGTGCCGCGCAGGTGCTGCGTGATGCCCATGCCGTAGGGCAGGATGGTGGCGTTGGACTTCGCATAAGCCGCCGCCACCGATTCCAGCGCCGCGCGGCCCAGCCCGCTCGCTGTTTCGATCGCCTCCCACGGCGTGCCGCGCAAATCCGCCTCTAGCGCCGCGTAACCCTGGGTATGCTGCGCGATAAAGCCGTGGTCGATCACGCCCGGAGAAGAATCATCCAGCGCCAGCAGCGCCTTCATGATGCCTTTCAGCGCCGCCGCGTCCCCGCCCACCTTCACCTGGTGGTACGAAGACGCGATGCCGGTCGCCGAAAACGTCGCCATCTCCACCGCGTCCTGCGGGTCCGCGAAGCGCTCCAGCGCGCGCTCCTTCAGCGGGTTGAACACGATGATCGGCGCGCCGCGGCGGGCGACTTCGTGCAGCGTGCCCATCATGCGCGGATGGTTGGTGCCCGGATTATGCCCCATCGAAATGATCAGCTCGGCGTGGTCGAAATCCTCCAGCGACACCGTGCCCTTGCCGATGCCGATGGACACCGGCAGGCCCTGGCTGGTCGCCTCGTGGCACATGTTGGAGCAGTCCGGAAAATTATTGGTCCCGAACTCGCGCGCAAAAATCTGGAACAAAAACGCCGCCTCGTTGGAGGCGCGGCCGGAGGTGTAGAACTCCGCCATGTTGGCGTTCGGCAGCGCGCGCAAAGCGGCGCCGATGCGGGCGAACGCCTCGTCCCATCCAATTTCCCGGAACTTGTCGGAAAGCCGGTCATAGGCCAGCGGATCGGTCAGCCGCCCGGCGTCCTCCAGGTCGTGGTCGCGCCAGCCCAGCAGCTCGGTCACCGTATGGCGGCCGAAAAACTCTGGCGTCACGCGCTTCTTTGTCGCCTCCCACGTCACTGCCTTGGCGCCGTTCTCGCAGAACTGGAAGGTCGAGGTGTGCTCCTTGTCCGGCCAGGCGCAGCCGGGGCAGTCAAACCCGTCCGGCTTGTTGGTACGCAGCAGCACGCCCGGCGCCTCGGCCAGCTCCATCTGCTCGCGCACCGCGCGTGCGGTCGCTTTTAGCGCGCCCCACCCGCCGGCCGGGCCGGGATAGGGTTTGATGCCGGTCAAATCGTGATCCGCTGGCATGGCCACTCCCTCAGACACAATGTCTGCGCGTATGATGGCGAAGAGCCAAAGGATGTCAATTTTCAAGGACGAAAGGAGGGGAAGCAGTTACTTTTTTTGAAAGAAAAGTAACCAAAAAAACTTTTGCGAGCTGGGGG
>PLFB01000227.1 GCA_003137135.1 Acetobacteraceae bacterium | reverse complement strand
GGGGCGGCGCGGGCGACTCGGCGAGCAGGCAAGGTACCTGCGGTTATCTATGGCGGACATCAGGAACCCAGCCTGATCGCGCTCGACCCCCGCGCGGTGCTGCGCGAACTGCATCGCGGCGGCTGGCAGTCCCGCTTGTATGAGATCGACACCGCCGGCAGCAAGGAACGCGCGCTGATCCGCGCCGTGCAATATCATCCGGTCAGNNCCGGAGCACGTGGATTTCCAGCGCCTCGCCCCCGGCGAACCGATCCGCGTCGCGGTGCCGGTGCATTTCGAGAATGAAGGCATCAGCCCCGGCCTCAAGCGCGGCGGCATGCTGAACGTGATCCGCCACGCGGTGGAGGTTTACTGCGATCCGGACAATATCCCGGAGCAGTTCACCGCCGACCTCGGCGCGCTGGATTTCAACGACAACGTGCGCTGGCACGATCTGAAGGGCCGGGAAAGTGCGCGGCCGGTGATCGATCGGGATTTCGTGGTCGCCACCGTTGCACCGCCGACCAAGATCGAGGCCGCGGCGGCGGAAGCGGCGGCGGCTCCGGCGGCCGCGGCTGCCAAGGCCCCGGCAAAGGCGGCCGCGGCCAAGGCACCGGCAAAAGCCCCCGCCAAGGCACCGGCGAAGGCCGCAGCCAAGAAGGGCTGATGCCGCCATGCGTCTCTGGGTGGGCCTCGGCAATCCGGAGCCGCAGATGGCTCGCAATCGCCACAATATCGGGTTCATGGCGCTGGATACGATCGCGATCCGCCACGGGTTTTCCCCGTGGCGGCAGCGCTTCAAGGGCCTGACCGCCGAGGGTGTCGTCGGCGGCGAGAAAATTCTGGCGTTGAAGCCGCAGACCTACATGAACGCATCTGGCGAATCCGTGCAGGCGGCGGCGGGGTTCTTCAAACTGCCGGTCGAGGCGATCACCGCCTTCCACGACGAGCTCGATCTGGTGCCGGGAAAACTGCGTGTCAAACGTGGCGGCGGTGCCGCCGGGCATAACGGCTTGCGCAGCATGGACCGGCATCTGGGGTCGCCGGATTACTGGCGGGTGCGTCTGGGCATCGGCCATCCCGGCTCGAAAGATCGTGTGCTCGGCTACGTTCTTGGTGATTTCGGCAAGGACGACCGGGACTGGCTGGTCGCGTTGCTGGATGCGGTGGCGGATTCCGCGCCGCTGCTGGCGCAGGACAAGCCCGAGGACTTCATGACGAAAGTGGCGTTGTTGACAAAGGACCAGACCTGAGATGGGCTTCAATTGCGGCATCGTCGGGCTGCCCAATGTCGGCAAATCGACCCTGTTCAACGCGTTGACCGCAACGGCGGCAGCGCAGGCGGCGAATTATCCGTTCTGCACGATCGAACCGAACGTGGGGCGTGTCGCCGTCCCCGATCCCCGGCTTGGCGTGCTGGCGGCGATCGGCAAGTCGCAGAAGATCGTGCCGACCAGCCTGGNNGGCAACCAGTTCCTGGCCAATATCCGGGAAGTGGATGCGATCATCCACGTGCTGCGCTGCTTTGAAGATACCGACATCACCCATGTCGAAGGCAATATCGATCCGGTGCGCGACGCGGAGGTGGTGGAAACCGAGTTGATGCTGGCGGACCTTGAAAGCCTGGAAAAGCGCTTGTTGGCGGCACAGAAAAAGGCCCGCGGTGGGGATAAGGAAAGTGTCGCGGCGGTCGCCGTGATGGAACCGCTGGTTGCCGCATTGCAGGAAGGCCGCATGGCGCGGACCGCGATTCCACCGGGACAGGAGGAAGCGGTGCGGCGCCTGCAATTGCTGACGTCGAAGCCGGTGCTCTACGTCTGCAACGTTGAAGAAGCGTCGGCCGCCACCGGCAACGCATTTTCCACCGCCCTCGAAGCGCGTGCCAAAGCCGAGGGTGCGCGGACGGTCATCGTTTCCGCAGCTATAGAGGCTGAAGTTTCACAACTGCCCGAATCGGACAGAGCAGAATTCCTGGACGGATTGGGGTTGACCGACAGCGGGTTGGACCGGGTGATCCGAGCGGGTTATGATTTGTTGGGACTGGTGACGTACTTTACGTGCGGACCGAAAGAAACCCGCGCCTGGACGATCACGCGCGGGACCAAGGCGCCTCAGGCGGCGGCGGTGATCCACAAGGATTTCGAGCGCGGATTCATTGCCTGTGAAACGATCGCCTATGACGATTATGTGGCGTTCAAGGGTGAAACGGGCGCCAAGGAAAACGGCAAGATGCGGATCGAGGGGAAGGAGTACGTCGTGAAGGACGGCGACGTGCTGTTGTTCCGGTTCAACGTCTAGCACGTTTTTCAGCGTGACTGGAAGATCGTCCCCCCTGCGTCATGGCCGGCCTTGTGCCGGCCATGACGTGCGGGACAACCCCGATATCCTCACGCCCATGCTGCCCGCGCCGGTCGAAGGCCCCTTCCCGCCCCCGGCCTCCGACCGGCGTCGGCGCGGGGTCGATGTCGTCATACCCGTGTATGGCAACACGGCGATGACCCTCGCCTGCCTGGAGAGTGTCCTGCCCACCGTACCATCGCCAAGCCGGGTGGTGGTGGTGGACGATGCGTCGCCGGAGCCGGCGCTCTCGGCGTGGCTGGCGGTTCTGGCGGCCGAAGGCCGGATTGTGTTAAAAATTCACCCGCAAAACCGGGGTTTCCCGGCCGCCGTCAACACCGGCCTCGCCGCCGCGCCGGGCTGCGATATCCTGCTGTTGAACGCCGATATCCTGCTGCCGCCCGGCGCGGTTCCGGCGCTGACGGAGGCGGCCTACACCGCGCCGGACGTGGGCACCGTCACCCCCTTGTCCAACGAGGCGAGCATCTTGAGCGTACCCGGCCCGGCCGGCCAAAACCCGATGCCGGACCTGGCGGCGGCCGGCAGGCTGCAAATGCTGAGCATCCAGGCCAATGGCGGGCGGACCGCCGAAATCCCCGTCGGCGTCGGCTTCTGCCTGTTCATGCGGCATGATTGCCTGGCGGCGGTCGGTGGCTTCCGGCCGGAAATTTTCGCGCAGGGCTATGGCGAGGAGGTGGATTTTTGCCTGCGCGCGCGCCACGCGGGTTTTCGCCATATCGCCGCCTTGGGCGCCTACGTCGCACATCGCGGCGGCACCTCGTTCCGCGCCGCGGGGCGGGCACTGAACGCACGCAACGCCGCCATCATCAGCCGGCTCTATCCCGGCTATGACGGGCTGATCGCGCGCCACATCGCCGCCGACCCGCTGCGGGCCGCGCGGCGCCGTCTCGACGCCGCCCGTTTCAGCGCGAACCGTGGCGAGCGCGGCGCGGTGCTGCTGATTTCGCACGACCACGGCGGCGGTATCGCCCGCATCATCGCGCGCGACATGCAGACGATCCGCGAATCCGGCCGCCGCGCCTTGCTGCTGACGCCGGCGATCCCTGAAAAACCCAAGGACACGTCATTCCCCTGGGAAACCGAGCTGACCGACGCCCAGCCGGGCGGCTACCCGAATTTGCGCTACCGCTTCCCCGCCCAGGCCGCCGAACTGCTGGAGCTGCTTGCCGGCGAAAAAGTCGAGCGCGTGATTTTTCATCACGCGCTCGGCCACCATCCCGCGATCCGCGGCATCGCCGCCGCGCTGGCGGCGCCGCAGGACTTCGTGATCCACGACTTTGCCAGTTTCTGCCCGCGCATCACGCTGCTCACCCGCTTCTCCCGCACCGACCCTTTGCGCTATTGCGGCGAGCCCAACCTGGCCGGCTGCGAAGCCTGCTACGCCGCCAACGGCTCGGAAACCTTTGAGCGGATCACCCCCACCGCGCTCGCCGCCCGCTCCGCTTCCGAGTTTTCACGCGCACAAAAAATCGTCGCGCCATCGCTGGATACGGCGCGGCGCATCACCCGGCATTTTCCCAAAACCAGGCCGGTCGTGACACCCTGGGAGGATGATTCCGAGCCGGTTGAACTGGCGCCCCCCCGCCAGGGCGGCCGGCGCATCGTCGTGGTCGGCGGCATCGGCCCCGCGAAAGGTTTTGACATCCTCATGGAATGCGCACGCGACGCCATGCGCCGGCGCCTAAAACTGGAATTTTTTGTCGCCGGCGTCAGCGCGGATGACGCCGAACTGCTGGAAACCAATCGCATTTTCGTCACCGGCCCCTACAAGGAGGGCGAGGCCACCGCGTTGATCCAATCGCTCGGCGGCGACCTCGCTTTCCTGCCCTCGATCTGGCCGGAGACCTGGTGCTTTGCGCTCAGCGAAGCCTGGCGCGCCGGGCTCTACACCATCGCCTTCGACCTCGGCGCGCAGGGCGAGCGCATCAAAGCCACCGGCCGCGGCGCGGTGCTGCCGCTGGGCCTGCCGATCCCGCGCGTCAACGACGCGCTGCTGTCCTGGATGCCGCCGCAAACCTGAAATTTTGGCGCGGTGACTTTTGCTTCGCAATTCTAATGGTCTATGTGGAGCCGCACGCTGCACCCGAACCAACCGGCATAGAGGATTTTTGATGGCGAACCCGAAACCGACCCCCACGCCCACCGAGCCTGCCACGGTGGCGCCGGAAACTCTGCCGGTCGCCGCCGACATCATGAACGAGCTGAAGGTGACCGGCCACCTGATGTCGCTGCCGGCCGGGCTGTTCTGCATCATCAACGAGCCGCAGGCGGCTTTGCACCCCAGCGGCCTGCCCGGCGTGCGGATTTCGCCGCCGCCGTACAATGCCGGCAACGTGCAGATCACCGGCTTCCGGCCGGATGGCTGGCTCTCGCCGGCCGGGGACGCGGCGCTGGTGCGGGTGGTGAAGGGGCCGGCGCAGGTGCTGGTGACAATCTACCAGTTGCCGAACCACCCGGAAGCCGCGCCCAAATTGCAGGTGCGGCAGCTTATCGGCCAGGCCGAGGCCGCGCCCGCCGCCGCGCCGGCGCCGGCGCCGCAAAAAGTCGACGTGCTGGCGCATATCCAGACGCGCGGCGACGTCGGCGCCAAATTCGGCGTTTGGCTTGGCGAGCGCGGTAGCCAGAACTGGATCGAAGGTTTTGCCATCGCCGCACCGGACGGCATCGATCCGGCGGAACTCTCCTACCAGGGCGTGCTCGGCCGCGGCTGGCTCTCGCCCTGGGTGGAAGCGGGGCAGTATTGCGGCTCCCGCGGCATGGCGCTGCCGCTGCTGGGCCTGCGCGTGCGCCTGCAGGGGGAGGCGGCGGAAAACTACGAGCTGAGCGTGGAAGCGACGTTCATCGACGGCACGTCGGCCGGCCCGGTCGGCCAGGACGAAACCTGCGAAGGCTCGACCCTGGCGCCGCTGGAGGCGCTAAAGGTGACGCTGACGCCGAAGAAGAAAGCGAAGAAAAAGTAAGGCTTCTTTTTTGAAAAAAAGAAGCAAAAAACTTTTACGAGCTG
>PLFB01000011.1:160-25201 GCA_003137135.1 Acetobacteraceae bacterium | reverse complement strand
CGAAACTTCTTCTGCGATCAAACAGGCCAGCCGGCACGCCCGCGCCACCAGGTTATTCAGCGCCGTCAGTTGCGCCAACGACTCAATTGGCTTTGCCGCCGCGGCAGCCAAGTCGCGCGCCAGTATCTCGTCAACATGCCCGCGCGGCTTCAAAGGAATGGCGTCGATGAGTTCCGCAATCTTCATTGCTAGATCACGCCGCCGCCGCGGCCCCATAGGCCGCCTGCAACCCATCCACCGCCGTTGCCGGCGTCACCGCGCAACCGGCCAGCGCCGCAATCGCGCCAATCGCAAAAATCGCAAAAAATTGTTTCACGCTCCAACCCCCTTCTCGGCTGCCGCCACCTCGGTCTCAACCACCTTCACCGCATCGCCATCCGTCAGCGCCGCGCGGCCTTCCTTCAAAAACACCGCCAGCAGGCCGGAACCAACCATGCCCGCCAGCATAATCGTCTGCATCGCGCCTCCCGGCAACGACAACCCGAAAGCGCCGAGGACCATCACCCCAAACCCGGCATAGGTGGACGGCTCCTGGAGCCGCGCCAAAAGATAGTTCATCGAGAATCCTTTTCTGTTAAAACCCGAAAAAGTGCGTAACCTTACCCCAATTATTCGAGATCACTTCACCAAAAGCCAGAACCGCAACCGAAATCACAGACCAGCCAAACACGCCTATGCTGCGCCAGACTCCCTTGCGCGCGGCAGCCGCGGAAACGCCGCCCTCGATCCGATCAAGTTTTTCGTCAATCAGGTCAAACCGCCCGTTAGTCTGCTTCTGGTACGATTCGAGGTCATTCTTAATACCATCGATCTTGTTGTTCACGCCGGTCATTTCACCTCGCAACTCGCCGACCTTTCCGGCAAGCGCAAAAATGTTAGATTCATCCAGCATCTAACCACTCCTTAGCGCAACTAACAGGCCGGCGCAAGCGAAAACCTTGGGCTAATACCAAATATCCACTTCGCCCGCGCCGCCGTTGCCGCCGGGGCTTATATCGTTGATACCGCCGGCGCCGCCGCCGCCCGGCGCTTGCCCGGCCGCCCCGTTGGATGGGCCGCCTTGGCCGTTGCCGTTGCCGCCGCTGCCGCCAAACCCGCCGAGCGCGCTGGTGCCATACGCCTGCCCGTTCCCGGCGCCGCCGCCGGAACGATTTATGGCGCCTAGCGTTCCCACGCCCGGCGTGCCCGTGCTCGTCGTGCCGCCGCCGCCGGAATAATAGCCGCCAGTTCCGCCCGTCGCCTGCAACAAAACGGTCGATCCGCGCTTGATGGAAGACGTGCCGCCGCCGGCGCCGTTGCCAGTCTGTGAGCCGGCGCCGCCGGCCCCCACAACCACAGTCAGCGTCTCGCCGGGCGTCACCGGAATCATCCCCAAGGCATACCCGCCGCCGCCGCCGCCGGAACCACCCGCGCCGGCCACGGTGTCACCGCCGCCCGCGCCGCCGCCGCCCCAAACCTCACCGCGGATCATATAAACCCCAGGCGGCACCAGGAAAGACTGTGTTCCCGTCGAAGTAAACTGCACCGGCGTTCCAAAACCCGGCACCATCTGCGTCATATTGCCGCGCAAAAACGGCGCCGCCGGCGCGATGGCGATATTGCCGCCGGCCACCGCCGTCTGGGCGTTCGTCACCGTCACCACGTAAAGCGGCACATACCCGCTCGGCGTCGCCGGCGTCGTCTGCGTCCCCGTCGCGGCGGCGGTGCCCGCCGTCACCTGGAACACCACGGTCTGCGCCCGCAGCGTATTCTGCGAAACGCCGCTGTTGCTCGGCCCCGCATAAGGGCTGGCCGGGTTCGCGGCGTTCACGTAAGGCAGTACGGTGGACCCCGTATCCGCCTCCTGGAACGCGGCGGATACCAGATAGTTCACGGAATATCCCGTCGTCGCTGGCGCCGCGTTCGTCAGCCCCAGGTTCGTCGTGCCGAGATTTATCCCCGTCTTCAAAATGTTCGTCGCGGTATCGGCGCCGAGCACGCCATAGGCATTCGGGTCGGTCTCCTGATACGAAAACATGAAGCCGCGGCCAATCTGCACCGCAAAGGCGGAGCCAGAAACAACGCCGCTTGCCAAAGCCGTGCAGGCCAGCCCGTAAGCCGTCGTGCCCTGCCCCAGCATCGCCTCGGAATTGGCGCCAATCCCCACCATCGCGTCCTTGAAGGAGTCGAGCATGTTTTCAGCCAGGGCGATCTGCCCAGGGTAGATCAAGTCACGATTCATGGTAAATAACCTTCGGTTAGGTGATGTAGGTCCACGCGATATTGCCAGCCGGCATCCACGCCGCGATCTGGCTGTAGATATACGCCTCAGTTACCAGCCCTGGGATGGAATTAAGGTCCACGCCGCCAAACGCGCCACCGCCCGCCGCCGGCGTGGCGCGGCTGCCGTAGCCATAACCCAGCCCGGCCACGTCGTTCGCCAATTGTCCCCAGCCGCCCAAATTTCCCAGCACGGCAAAGCCGCTTTGCGGAAATGAGCAGGTAATAAACACCTGGTCCGGCAGCAGCAGCGAACCTATCACGCCGGTCGTGTCGGTATAGGAAGCGCCCCACCCCAACGTGCCGCCCGCCGCCGCCGGGGTTGCCAAACAGCCGTAACCACCCACCTGCGCCGCGTTCGCCGGCTCAAAAATCAGTGGCGCGGCGCCGGTCAGTTCTGTCAGCATCGCCGTCATGCCGGCCACCGTGCCGCGCGGCGCGGTCAGATTATATTCAATCCGCGTGCGGTACGGCCCATCCTGCTCATAGGTAAACCGCGGTAGGTTCTGGCCGAAGAAATCGTTCGCCCACAGGTCCAAAAACCCGCCTTGCGCGGTGGCAATGCGCGCCTGCGCCTCAACAAATTGCTGCTGCGCGTAAACCTGCGCCAGTCCCCACGCCATCCCCGCCAGCACCGCGTTCAACACCGGCGGCGGCGCGTTCTGCGCGGCCCCCGGCAGCGCGGGGCACCATCCCGCCGGCATCAGCCGCCACGCGCGGTAGGTAAAATCGGTTACGTCGCCGGTCGCCATCAGTGCGGCGCTCCCAACCAGTTAGGGCCGTTCGCAAAGCCTGGCGCCTGCACTTCGCCTTCGGTTTTCATCACCGGGCAGCACTCGCATCGCGGGCCGCGCAAATGAGTCGCAAACGGCATTGCCACATTCCTATGCACAAGCACCTGAGCTTCCATCGGGTGCTCCACATCCTGCCGCGGGCAAGCCCAAGGCAGACCGGAAATAAAATGGCCCACCGGCACAATGTCTCGAATGACGAACATTCAGCTCACCGTGCAGGTTGCCAGGCGCACAACCTGGAACACGCCGCCGCCTATATCCGCCGTGCCGCCGTTCAGCGTTATGCTCGTCACGTCCGTAATCGCGCTGCTGGCGCCATAAGCCAGGGCCGCGATGCGCGAGTACGGGAATGGCACGCCAACCGGCAGCGCCTCGATGAAGGCCGCCACCGCGGATTGCACCAGCGGAATCGCCGCGGTCTTTTGCGCCGCGGTCGGGCAGGTTATCGTCATGCTCACCGTCGCCGCCACATCGCTCGCCGCCAGCACGTTGAACGTCGAGCCAATCGGCCGCACCGCATTCACCGCGGCCGTCACCAGCGCCAGCGTGGCGCTCGGCGTGGCGCCGCTGCCATCGTCCACCGCCACCACAAAGTTGCCCGGCTGCGTGGCATCGCTGGCGTTCACCGCCTCCACCACGTTGTACGTCAAATCGGCCGCCACGCTCGCCACCGCGCTTTCCACCGCGGTTGCCGTTCCCCTTGCCAACCCAGGCAGGAACAATGCAAACCGCGCCTTGAACGCCGCGTCGCTCTCCGCGTTCACGCCGTTGCTGAACGCCGCTCCGTTGGTCACGCTGTCCACATAGGGAATGCCGGCTGAAATCAACGTGATGGTGCCGGCGAGCACATTCCCGGCCGTCCCGCCATTCACCGCCACCACCGGCACGGTCACGCTCGAAGCGCCTGCCGCGATCACGTACCATCCCTGCGTCAGCCCCGTTCCATCCGCCAGATACGAGGCATTGCCGGCGTCCAGCGTCACGGTGAAGCCTTGCGTGCCATCGCCGGTCTTCACCAGCGTCCCCACCGGCACCAATGCCTGCTGCGTCGTCACCAGCCTGGAAAACGTCACGTTGCCGGTGGCATACGTCGCGCCCAGCCGGGCAAACCCAAAATCCGCGCCGAACGTATCGCAATCCGTCCCGGTGCAGGTGGAAAGCCTCTGGTTCGCCAGGTTTTGCACGTTCTGCCATTGCAGCCAGCACATTTGCGCCGCCTGCGCCTGGAACAGCGCCAGCAGCACGGAACCTTCCTCGAAGTTCAGCGCCGCGGTGCTGCTGGCCTGCGCCTGCGCCACCATGCCGGCAACGAATTGGTCAAACGTCAACAACGTCAACTGCATGTTATTGACTCACTGGAAATGAAAGCGTGTTGGTCTGTCCTGTCGTCGCGTCCGCATAGGCAATCGTGCAAAGCACGGAACCATCGGTATTCACCTGCGTCGTAATCTGCGGCGCCGGTTGCTGCGCCACGCTCGATTCCTGAAAAATCTGGCTGCGTATCACCGCCTCAATCGCCGTCGCGTTAGCGGGCGCGCCGACCATCGAACCAAGCCCCGCGCCATAAGCCAAAGCCCAGATGTAATCTCCCGCGTTGGTCAGCAACCGGCGGATAATCCGCTGCTCCACCAACGTATCGCCGGATGCCAGCAGCAAATCCCCGTTCGCGGCCAACGAAAGATCGCCGCCGAAATAATGGTACAGGTCCGAATCCATCGCGCTACCCTATCGGTGGCGTTGTTGGCGCGCCGCCATTGCCGTTGCCGTGGTAATGCGGGCTGCCCACGTCCACGCCGTTATTCGTCAGCGTCCCGGTCGTCGCCACATTGCCGTCAAGCGTCGTGGTGCCGTTCACCGTAAGCGGCCCCGTCACCACCACGCCGGCTGCCGCGTTCAACTGAATCGTGCCGTCGTGCTGCAGGCCGAACTTCGCGCCGCTCACATGCTGCAACCAAAACTCCCCCGCCGCGCCCACCTGCGGCGGCGGGTCAACGGCGTTGAAATACCGCCCCACTATAACGCCGTGGCCGCTCTCGCCGCTTTCCATCACCACGAGCACCTGGTCGTTCTGTTGCAGCCACGGCACCATGCCCCAGCCCGCGCCCACCCATTGCGAAAGCACCGGCAGCCACCCGCTCTGCACTCCGCTCGGCTGAAACGTCACCTGCGCGGTGAAAGATTCCGGGTTAAAATTCACCACCAGCCCCACCCGGGCCACGCCCTGCATGGGGTCCATGCTTGCCGCGTCGCGCTTCTGCTGCGCGGAAAAATGCGCCACGCTCATCAGTAAGGCCCGCTCTGCGAAGGCCCGCCAATCGCGGCGCCGCTCGCGCCATCGTACAGCGTCAACGGCGAGGAGTTTTTCGCCTCGATCTTCGTCTCGAACCCCTTCTGCGAAATACTCCGCGTCACGCTGGTTGGAAACCACAGCATGTCATAGGGCGTTCCGGTCCCGCTCAGTTGGATCAAATGCTCCGGTCCTATCGTGATCTCGCCTGGCACCGTCACGGAAATTCCCCGCTCATGCGCCGAAATTTCCAGCGCCAAACGCTGCGCGGCGGCTTGCGTCTCGGCCTGCGTCATGTTCGGAAACTCGAAAAAATACTTCGTCGGCGCATCGGTATCGCCGGGCAATTGCGCCACGCTCTTGCCTGTCACCGTCGCCGTTATCAGTTGCTTGTTGCCGCTGTGCCAGCTCGTCACCTTCACCGTCACGTCGCGCGCCAGCACCAAACTCCGGTGCAGTTGCAGCGCCTTCGGGTTGTTCGGTCCCGGCTGCACCATGCCATTCGCCAGCAGCGGAATCGTCACCGCAAACGCTGGCGGCGGCACCGGCGGCGCCTGAAAATACAGCGTCGTCCCCTGCACATAAGGCACCACGCCGGCATACCGTCCCAAGGTGCAAAGCAAATCCCACTCGTTGATGGCGGATGCGAAATTGCCATCCGTCACCACGTTATGGTTCGAGGCGTAAAACCGCCCCGCCAATGTCGTATCCGCGTCCTGTTCGACCGCCGTAATCACGGAATGCTCAGCCGCCACCTTCGAGACAATCTCGGCCACCGAAAGATTCGGGTACGCCGCAATCGTCCGGGAATCGATAAACACGCTGGTCAGGTCACGCCCGTTGCACTGGATCGTGCCGGCCAGCACGTCCCACGCATGGCCGTCAACCTGTCCCACAATCTGCGTCACCCACGCGCCCGCGCCTATTTGCACCTGGATCGTGACGGTAATCGTCTTGCTCGCCGTCGCCGCCCAGAACGCCGCGTTGAACGGCTCCGCCCCGCCGGGAACCAGCGCCTTGGTGAAATTGAACGTGCCGCACTCATAGGCCAGAGGCACCGTCCACGATGCGTCAATCAGCCCGCTCATCTGCGTGCCGTTCACCAGCACACGCACCCGCGGCTGGCGCACCTGCCCCATTCCGGCTGCCGAAACAGATTGGCTCACTGCTGCGGCACGCCGCCGGTCTGCGTCAGGTCCGGGTCAGGGATCACNNATCCGAATGAACTGCGTCGCGTCCCCCAGGTACTTCGCCGCGAGGTGAAAGCAATCAGTCCCCGTCACCGTAATTGTCTGCATCACGCGCTCGCATTTGCAATGTTTACCTGCGCCCGTCCGGTATAAGCCCGAATCTGCGCCAGGTTCGCCATGTCACTCGCCGCGCCTAGCGCGCCCGTCACCGCGCCTATCGCCGGCACCACGTTCGCGGCGCTCGAAGCCGCCAAACTCAAATTCTCCAAACTCGTCCCATAGCCGGCCAGCGTCGTATTCACGCTCGCCACCGCGCCGTTTATCGCGCCGGCCGCCGTATTCACCGCGCCGGCGCACGCGGTATAAGCCGCGCTTCCAATCGTTGTCGCGTTCGGTGCCGCGGCCGCGCTCCCGGCCGCGGCCAGCGGCCCGCTGACCACGCCCTGCGACACCGCGCCGAGCGCGCTCACGTATTGCCCGGTCGCCAGGTCGGCCACGACCTGCTCGGCCAGCGTCGCCAAATTCTCGCCGCTGCCGGCCGAATTATCCTGGATCACCGTGCATGTGATCGAATACGGCAGCACAT
Organism: Acetobacteraceae bacterium; assembly: GCA_003137135.1. Lineage (GTDB taxonomy): Bacteria > Pseudomonadota > Alphaproteobacteria > Acetobacterales > Acetobacteraceae > Acidocella. Next base: position 18,085 of record PLFB01000011.1, on the reverse strand, counting down.
CGTTCAGCCGCGTGTCGCAATGAAACGCCGTCACCAGCACCAGATACGAAAACACATTCCACGCCAGCGTCACCGGCTGCCCGCTCGCCGCCATCGCCTCGCACAATCTGGCCCGCGTCAGCGCCTCCTGGCCGTAAAAATACCCCGTCCAGGTTTTGTCTTCCTGGTTCGGCCCCATCGCGTCGATGGTCCGGTAGCCGCCGATCAACTGGTGGCTGGCGATGTCCTGCTTCACCCCAATCGGCATGTGCGTGGGCACTTCGGGAAACTGGAACGTCACCGGCCCCAGCGTCAGCGCATTGCCAAACCCGCCAAAGATTTCGCCCGCCGCCTGAATCGCCGACAGCGGATTCGCGGCAATCGCCCCGAGAAATTGACTCATCAGTTATGCCCCGAAACGCGCGCTACCTGCCCCGGCATCGGCGGAGACTTGGAAGCGTTCGGCTGCGTCGGCCCGGTCGGCATGGTCGGGGAGGGCGAAACCAGCGTCGCGCCGTTCGTCACCGCGACAAAAAGAGGTTGCGAAAACGAACTTCCAGGCCCATCGGTAATGGCAACGCGGGCCTGTCCGTGCTCGGTCTCAGGTCCAACCGGAGACGAGGGATGCGCGTTGCCATAGTCATAAATCGCTTTCAAAATCTGCGCGCCTAAAATCGCGACTCCCACAGGACCGCCGGCCAAATCAACACCGGCAATACCAAAACCCTTCAAGGCGCCGCCAACCAAAGGTATTTTCCCGCCCCATACGCCAAGCGCCGCCAAGGTGCCATAAATCGCACCATCAATAACCGCATCGCCGGTCAAGTCGGGCGATGCGTTCGCCGCATTCGCCGCGGCATTCGCGGCGCCCGTCACAAGCCTCAGCACACCGCTCTGACTGGTGATGACAGCGTTCTCCACGCTGATTTCCAATGTATTCAACGCATTTCCGGCGCCTTTCGCCGCGCCAGTCGGGGTCATCGTGTAATTCGCCGCCGCCTGCGGCAGTCCCGGCACGTCCTGCTGGTAGTCGAGCTGCCGCATAATCAGCGGATTGTTGAAAATCGCATCCAGCGCCACGCGAGCGCCTTGCTGCGTCGCAGTCCCGGCATAGATCGCGTGGATCAGTTCGGCGCGCTGGTCCGGGCCGGCCGCCTGATATGCCGGCGCAAACACCGTGCTAAACCACTGAATCGGATCGCTCAAAAGAAGTTTTTCGTCCTTCAAAGCGCCCGGCGCCAGAGTCACATACTGCCCGTGCCGAACAGAACCTTTGGTCGAAACAAGGCCAGCCTTCGCAAGTTGATCCTCGACGCCTTCGGGCATCTTGCCGCCGACCATTTCCTTGAAAATTTGCCCCAAGCCAGAACCAGCCCGGTATTGCCCCAGCGTCAGCGCCAGCGTGATCGCGTTTGCCTCGCCGGTCGCGGAAAGCGTCTGGCCCGGCGCGCCCATGTTCTGATAGAACTTCAAAATCTGGTCCGGCGTGATCGCGTCACCGGATGCCGCGGCCGTCTGCTCGGCCGCCATCACCACCTGCACAAACTTCTCGAACGGCGCCAGGTCCACCGTTCCGTCCGCGTTGCGCTTGTTGAACATGCCGGCCAAGTCGCCGGTTCGGGTTAGGTCCACCAGCGATGACGCAGGGTCCGTCATCCCCTGGCCCTGCAGCACCGTCGCCGCATTCGCCAGCGTCGGCATCAGCCCCATCGTCTCCGGCAGGTTGTGTGTCTGCGCCAGATTACCGGCGATGATGGTTAGCAGGTCGTCAACCGTCAGAGTCGAATACTGGCGTTGCCCCTGCATCGCCACGGCGTCGCCGTAGGCCGCATTCGCATCGGCGCCGCTGATCCCCATATTTCTCAGGATCGCAATTTTCTGGTCAACCGTCGCCGCCTGGTCAAACGGATGCGCAACCATACCCCAGCCGGCCCGCGCCACCGCGCCGCCAACGAAATACATGCTCAGCGGGTCAAAACTCCCGCCGGCGCCGCCCCCGCCACGCGGCGGGTAAATCGGCACTCCCGGCATCGGCTTCGCCGGGTCAAAGAACGGTTCGTCCGCACCGGGCATCGTGAAGTTCGGGTCTTGCGGCCCGTAATAACCCGTCAGCGCCGTCCCAGGCGCCGGGCCAGGCGTCGGCCCAGGCATATAGCCGTTGTACCCCGTATCCCCCGTCCAGCCCCAGCCCGAATAGCCGGACGGCCCGGAACCGGGGATGACCGCCGGCACGCCATACCCGCCGCCGCTTGGTGCGGGTATGCCTTGCGCCGGAATTATCATAGGGGACGACCCGTCGCTAAACACCACGCCGCCGCTAGGCGTGGAAACCGACAAGCCGCCGCCATTACCGCTAAAACCACCAGCCATCGCGTCACGGATTTTGCCGGCCGACTTCGCCGCGTCCGCAAACGCGCTCGCCATTCCGCGCGCCGCGCCGGCCACGCTCGCCACCAGCGCCGGCGTGGCGCCCAGCAGCGCATTAATCCGCTGCACGCTCGCCTCGACAATACCGAGTTCATCGTCCAGCTTCCCCAGCGACGTAAAAATCGCCGTGTTCAGGTCAAGCGAAACCCCGATGGCGTAGGTATCGATTCCGCTCATGCGCCCTGCATCCCGCGCAATTTCTCATGCGTCCGCGTGTCGTAGGCCGTCACTTCTCCCGAAGCATAAGGCCGGCAGGCAATCAGCCATTCCACCGTCTCAATCGCCGAATATCCAAGCTCCAGCAGCGTCCGCGCCGTTTCGGAGTGCGAACCCTCCACCTGCCAGTCCGGCATGTGGTCCGTCACCTCGTAGCCTCTCATGTTGTCGGAAAACAGCCATTTCCGGCCATCCCGCCCGATCATTACGGCGCCCACGTTCGAGTCGCCTTCCTTCTTCGGAATCGCGTCGCGCGGGAAACCCGCACGCACCCAATCGTCAAACGCCTGGATCATGTCAGAGCCGCCGGCGCACGCCCACATCAAGTCGCCGTGCGTTTTTATTTTATCGGCGTGCGCCACAATCAGCGTACCGCACCACACGCCGGTATCGGCGGCCAAAACGCCGTCGCGGTAAACGATAACGGTCATGGTTTCACCATCGCGCCGGCCACCGCGGCGCCAATCGCATCCGCCGCCTCCGGCGCCTTGCGGAATCCCGCCCGGCCCACAAATTCGCGCCCCGGTACGCCAGGTTCCACGGTAATATCCTTCACAAACGGCACGCCGCGCCTCTCGGTGCCCTGGTCCTGAAACACCGCCACCGGGTCATCGGTGCCGATCTCAACCCCGTCCGCATGAACGCGGTAGCCAATCGAATCCCGCATCGTGCCGTCTTCAAGCAACGGCGTATCGCCATTCTTCTTTGGCGGTACGGGACCAAACCCCTCCAGCGTCGCATTGCTCAGCGGCGCCCAATCCTCGAACCCCGCATCGCCCTTCTGGTACGTCCCCAACTCGCCGCGCATTTCCCCGGCGATCATTTCGCCGGCCTGCACCAGCCCCAGGGAAATCCCCTCGTTAATCCGCCCCGGCAACTCGCCGCGCAAAAACGCCCGGAACGCCGCAATGTCCCGAAAGTTCACGCGCAACCCCCACGGCGTTTCAATTCGTCCACCACCTGTTCGGCCAGAACGCTTTTCAGCATCGCCACCGCATACGCATTGCGCGCCAGCAGCAGTTTCAGTTGCGCGATGGTGATGCTTATGCGTATCTCGGTATCCGCGTCAGCACTCATCCGCCCAGCGCCTCCGAAATGGTTTGCAGCCACAGCCGGTGAGCGTCGGCCTTAATCTCCTGGCTCGCAAATATCCGCGCCATCCGCTCAACGTCCGGCAGTTCCAGCGCTTCTTCCAAAGTCATGCGCTGGTGCTCCACCAGATAAACCGCGTCCTTAAAAAGCGGATGGCCGGCTAGTTTTTTGCCGCCTCCTCCAATTCCGCCGCCTGCGCCTCAGCCTTTTTTGGTTCTTCTTCCTCGCGCCCGAACGCCCGCTCCAGCGCCGATTTCGTGTCCGCCTCCAGCCTGGCCCGCACCGCCGGCTCGTCCAGCCGCGCCACCCGTTCGCGCAGTTCCTCTTTGGTTTTCGGGAATTCCAACACCTCGTCGCCGATTTTACGAATGGCGCACGCCGCCGCCGCCACGCCGCGCCACACCGGCACGTCCGCCGCCCGGCCGCCCAGCGCCAGCAGTTTTATCAGTTCCACCTTGGAAATCGGCTTGGTTTCAACCTGCGCCGGCTCGGCCGCCTCATAAGCCCAGGCGCCGCACGTCTTCTCGGCCAAGTCCAGAGCCTCATCGCCCAGCCGGTCCAACAGCGCCGGCACGCCCGCCGCGGAATACGGCATGTGTACCGGCGAATCGCCGATCTTGCGCACCGAGCACGCATATTTCAGGCTATACCACCACAGCGCGCCGTCCTGCGGCGTCGCGCAGCGCAGCGCCAGTTCCATTTCTTCCGCAAAACTAAGCGGGCGAATATCCAGCGCGCGGCCCTTCGAGTCGGTAACGATCATTGCGCCACCCTCAGCGGCGCGGACCAAGTGAAGTTTTCCATTACCTCCTTGCCCGGCGACACGCTTTCCTTGCCGCGCATCAGCGTCGCATTCGGATACTGGTAATTCGTCAGCGCGCCGGTCGATTCGGTAATCTGAACGTCAATCGTCGCCAGCGCAATTTGCGTGCCGCCCTGAAACGCCGCCTGCAGCGCGTTGCTCCACGCATCCGCCGTTCCATCCGTTCGCGCGAAGCTAAAATCGCCCGTCCATTGCTTGTGCGTCACTTGGTCCTGCATTCCGGTGGTGAACGCATCCACGCTGGTCTTACTCGCCACCTGCTGCGAACTGAACATGGTCTGGCGTGGCAACTGCACAAACCCCGCGCCCAAACCAAAATCAATCTGCATCGAAAAATTATCGCCAGTCGTCCATTGGGTCGCCATAGCGCCCTCCTCTCAAAACGGGTGGTTAGGAAGTCTGCTTGGCAACCTGCACGGTCTGGCCGCCCTGAATGTTCACGATGAACTTTTCGTTGATCGCCTGGTACTGCACAGCGACATCGCATTGCACATAACCAAGGCTGGTACGGCTGAACGGGTTGTTGCTGGTGTCGCAAACCACGCTGAACGGCAGTTGGCCCGGCGTCAGGCTTCCGAGAATTCCTTGGTTCATCAAATTCCCCAGGAATTGCTTCATGGTGGCGCGAATGCTCTGGAACAATTTCGAGTTCACCACCATGCCGACATACCCACCCATGCCGCTCGCTACGGTGGTCGTGATATAGTTGGTCATGCGGGTATAGTTGTCGCCGTTGATGGCCGCGGAACTGGAAGCGTTATGCCCAAACCGCACCGCCCAAAAATTGCCGCCCGGCGCCGGGTTGCAAATCACGTCGATGCCGGCGGAACCCAGCGCGGACAATGCCGCCACGCTATACGTCCCGGCCTGGCTGGTGCCGGCCACGCCGCTCGTCTGCGAACCGATGATGTTATACAGCGGCTTGTTGAGCGAAGACTGTTGCGGCGAAAGCTGCGCCAAACGCCCCGCCACAAAACCCTGCGGCGAGACCAGCCGCGTCAGCGCGTTCACCTGATCGTACCAATAAATCCAGTCGCCAAACATATATTTCAGCGCGTAGGTGTCGATGCCCGCGGCGGACTTCACGCCGGGCGCCGTGCTCACCGAATCTCCCGCGGCCGTCACCACAATGCCGTAGGTCGATTCCGAAAGCGCGAACGCATTCTGCGTGGTGAAGGTGGAAACCGTCGTCACGTCGGCGAGGAAAAACAGCCCGGTGCCTTGCCCGCGCAGCGCGTACATGCCGGTGCGCCCGGTGGTGCCGTCCACACCCACCAGCGTTGTGTCCGTCACGCCGGAAACGCCATCCGTCCCGCCCGTGAACGGATAACTGGCGGCCGCAACCGCGGTCGTTCCAGCCCCCGCCGCCGCCGTCACCAGTTTTGAAGCCGGGCGCAGCGCCGTGGTGCCGTTGTTGATCGCGCTGGCAATCGCCAGCCATACCGCGTTGCCGGTCAGCCCCACCGCCAGATTGTCGAAAACCTCCGGCGCCAGTCCCGGCATAGAAACCACCACGCGCCACGAATTTGCCGCGCTGCCGGCGGAATGCGTCACCACCAGCCCCAGGCCGAGAGACCCGGTATATTTCGCGGTATAGGTGATGCAGTTCGTCAGCACCACCGCCGAAGCAGCGGTGTCCGTGCCGTCCGTCACGCGCACCAACCGGAAGTTATTGGCGTTTTGCCCCACGCAAATCGCCATGGCGGTGCCAAGGTCATGCGTGCGGTTCATCACGGTTCCAAAATTGGTCGCAAAATCGCCCATCGTCCCGGCGACGACCGGCGTATTCACCGGCCCCCACGGCGCGGTGCCGACGATACCGACGCAATTGGTCGGCACGCCATTCAGCGCCAGGATTTGCGGGGACACGATCTGAACATACAGATCGGGCACAATCAGTGCGGTCGTATTGATCGACCCGGACGGTACGACTTGGACCATAAACTAGGCTCCTTCGATGGGATGCGGCGCCATCGCGGCGCTGCTACGGCCTTGCCAAAGGGCTTTGGGGCAGTGTTGGTATCAGTCGGAAATCGTTATGTAATCGTAATCGGCGTGAACACGAATCCGCCGTTGTTGCTGCCGTTGTTGTCCACCCAGGCCGAGAGATACCAGGTGCCGGCGGTGGTCGGCGGGTCCAGATACGCGGCCAGGTCCGCATTGGCGAACAGCGTGGGCGCCGTACCGCCGCCCGTATAGGTTGCCGCGTAGCCGCTGCTCGGTTCGGACGTGGGCGCTGTCGAAGTCCAATACATTTTGGCCGTCGCGCCCGTGGCGTAATTCGGGGACAAGGTGCAAGATACCGTCACCGCGCCGGTCCCCTGCGCGGTATGCGAATAGGTCGAGTTCGTCGGATAGGACGGGTTCAGCGTAAAGGTGGTGGAACCATATTGGTTCGCAATCGAAGCCGGCCCAGCCACCGTCACCGCCGGGGAAACCGCCTGGATGCTGGTACTGCCGGTCTGCTCGGCCCACAGATAGTAGGTTCCGGCGGTGCCCGGCGCCGTCACGCTTCCGCTCCAGCTCGTGCCGGAGACCGTCATGCTGGTCCAACTCGAAGGCGCGGTGGTGGCGCTCGTGCTCCACCCAACCTGCACCGCCGCGGCGGAAGGCGAAACCGTGCCCGCAACGGACGTGGCGGTGGAAACGGTGGCGGTCGTGGGTGGAGAGGTAAACGCCACCGAGGCACCCGCCACCGTCACCGCGGCGGAAACCGCATGGATCGATGTCGCGCCCGTCTGCTGGCACCACAAATACACCGTTCCGTTGGAAGCAACCGTCAGGTTCGCGGTCCATGTGTTGCCGGAAACCGTCGCCGCTACCCAACTCACCGGCGCCGTCGTATTGCTGCTGGAATACCCCACCTGCACCGCCGTACCGCTCGGCCCCACCGTGCCGGACACAGCAAAAGGAGTGCCAGCGGTCGCGCTGGTTGGCGGCGACGTGAACCCGATACTTGGAAGCGTCAGCCCGGCCGCCAGATATGCCGAAATCGGCAGCATCGTGGCGCCGGCGCTGGAACCAACCGCGGCCGGACAGGGCAGATAAGGACTACCGCTCATCAATCGTTCCGATCAAAATACAAAGCCATAGGACGCCACACCGCCACTCAATCCCAGCGGCGGGCAAATCGGCATGTTCGTTGCCCATCCGGCGCCAAGCCCGGCGTTGATGTCGAAGCCGCTTGGCTTCGTCACGCTCGCAAAATTATCCGTAATCGCGCAGCCGCGACCAATCTCGCTACGCGGCTGGTCGGTCCATGTCGTACCGGGCCACGGGTACAGCAACAATCTCTGCCCGGCGCCATGCGCCGGCGCGCTCGCCAGCGTCACGGTAAAATGCGTGGCGTCAACAATCGCCGCCGCCACCGCCTGAATGATCGTGCCGGGGCTGGCGACACTGCCGCCGTCCATCACCGCAAACCCCACGCCCTGCGCCGGCAGCGGCGCATCAGTCCCGTTCGGGCTGGAAAGCGAAGGCATCACCAGCGCCGTCCCGCCGTCATGCGTCACCGTCACGGTCAGCGTCACGCCGGAAATCGCAACCGCCGTAATCTGCGGCCCAATTCCATTGCCCAGCGCCGCCGGAATATCAGTGGCCGGTAGCCCGTTGCTCGCCAAAATCGCCCGCGCCATCGCCAGCCCGGCATTGCGATAATACCGCACATTGTCCACCGAATCCCGGTGGCCGTTATTGCTCTGGCTGGTGGAAGTCCCCACGCCCGTCGCCGCGTTATAGCTGTCGCCGCGCGTCATCGAATCATAGGTTTGCCGGCACAGCCACACCGCATTCTGCGTGGAATCCGCGGCAATCTCCGCCCAAATCTCCCGCATCATCGCGGCCGGCGCGGCGGACCCGTATGGCGGCCCGAACAAAAACGCCGGGCACAGCGCCGCCGTCTTGCCAATCGCCGCGCGCTCCTGCGCCAGCAGGTTTTCCAGCGCGGCTTTCACCACCGCCTTTTGGCTGTAGCTGTAAACCACCGAATCCGTCTCGCCCCAATACGATACGATTCCGCAAATCTGCCCACGCACGGTGGATGATAGCGCCGTGATATAGGCCAGGCACCCGGCGCCGATACTGCTCACCGAAGCCGCCGCCGCGGCGCTCGCCGTCACCGCGCCGTTGTAACTCAGGAAGTACGGGTAAACGTCCCCGGTGCCGTCCTCATAGGAACCCGCGCCGGAATAATCCGTCACGCCCGCCTGGCTGTAGGCCGCCGGCGCGGATGCCTGCAAATAAAACGCCGCCGCCTGGGCCGCCGCCAGCAACGCGCCGTCAGAGTCGTTGGCAAACATCGCGTTGCTCTGGCCCTGCCCGAACAGCCCGACATTCACCAGCCCGCTCGGCCCGCCACCGCCGCCACCGCCACCGCCACCGCCACCGCCACCCGATGTCGTCGTGCTCAAAAGCACCAACCCTGGACCAGCCAGCACCAACCGCGCCGTCGTCGCCAATTTCTGCGTTGTCGAGGTCATACTTTCGCTGTCACCGTCAGCGTCGCCCCGATCAGCCGGGCGTAAATCTCGGCCGCGCGCCCCGCCGCCATCGTCGTTCCGCCGGAATCGATGTTGATCCCGGAAAACGTCACAACCCCGCTCGAATCGTTTATCACCGTGCAGTTGAACCCGGCGCTCATTGAGTTGGTGTTCACCGAGATCGTCACGCCCGTCGCCGTCACCTGCAATATCCGGCCGTTATGGTCCGATGTGTCCAAGGCCGTGCTGGTGCTAATCACCTTCACCGGCAACAGATAACTCGGCAGCAGCCCGGTAATCCACGTCCAAAGCGCGGTCCATGTCTGCGCCAAAATGTTTTTGCCGCTTTGGCTCACCAAAAACGTATCACTGCCGGAAGGCGCGGCAGCCGCCGGCAACAGGTCCGGCGTCAACCCTGCCGCGGTGCCGTTCAGCAGCGCCGCGGCAGCGGACTCAGCAAGCGGTACAGCCGCCAGCGCCGGCACCGCGGGGTTCGGCACCACAATCGCGCCGCTTACCGCCTGCGCGCCCGTCGTCTGGTCCCACGCCCAGGCGTAATACGTTCCTGGCGCGGTCGGCGTCAGCGTGGTCGAGTACGCACCGGAGGTCGTCAGCGCGTAGAAAAACGGCCCGGTCGGCAACGTCGTGTTCTGCTGCGAAAGGCAAACCGAAACCACATCCGCCGCCGGCGAAACCGTGCCGGAAACCGTCAGCGCGGCGCCCACCGCCGGCGTGCCGGAAAAACTCACCGTCACGCTGTTGGTCATCAGAAACTCCCCAGCACCGCGCCGGCCTGGTCAACCAGCACATCGCCGGCGCCATCCGTCATCACCTGCGTCAAACTCGGCGCCGGCCCGCACCACACCAGCGTATCGGCACCCGTCGCCAACATCACGTTCGCAGCCAAAACGGAAGGCTGCGTTTGCACCTGCATTGTATCGTACTGGCAGCGAAAATAACTCCAGCGCCGCCAGATATTGTTCATGCGCGGCGTGTCGTCGTCCGCGTCCCGTGCCCAAAGCACCTCGGCGCTGGACCCGTCCGGCAGTCCGATCAACCGCGTCACGGTCCCGGCCGGCGTCAACATCGCCTTCAAATTATCCACCGCGCGGGCCAGCGCCGCCCGCACCAGCGCGCCGCTGGTATCGGTGCCCGGCTGGCTCGGCGCCAATATGCACACGCCGATCAACTGGTCCTGCTGCCCCGTCGTCAGCGCCACCGCCTGATCGCAAACCACCATCGCCGAGGCGATAATCCCGCCGCTCGCCGTGACGCTCAACGTCGCGCCGCTCACGCTGGCCCCCGGTATCTGCGCGCCCAACGCCGCGGCTACACTCGCCGGCGTATCGCCACCGCTCATCCGGTACGCATACGCAATCTTGTTCACCACCACGCCGGCCACCTGATTGGCGCTCGCCGTCCCGGCAAACACAACCTCGCCAGGATTCCACTGCACCGTCATGGCCGGCTGGAACGAACTCACGGGCGCCACGCTCTCAAAGCACTGCATGGCGCTCGGCCGGCTCCAGCCCGCCGCCGGATTCACGCAAACATGCGCGATCCCCTGCGCCGCATCCTCCGCCAGATATTTCGTCTCGGGATAACCGATATACGCCTTTGCCGAAATCGTCAGGCTCGCCGCGCCGTAATTGCCAAACGCCGGCTGCGTCACCGTCCCAACCGCACCGGCCAAATAAGCCTGTCCCGGAAACAAATATCCGCAAAGCTGCTGCAAAACGCCTTGGGCCAGATCGTCCAGCGTCGCCACTAAACGTCCACCTTCGTTACCACAAGATTCCAGCAGTTAAAGGACAAGTCCGCGCTCTGCACCTGCCAGACTTGCGGCGTGGTCTCTGCGCTCGTCAAAATGTCCCCGCGCAAAATCTGTTGCGGGATCGATTGCGGCAACAACACCGCGCTCGTCGGGTTCTGCACCTCGCCAGGCAGATGCAAAAACGAAGGCTGCCGCCTGTCCCCCGCCTTTATCCACCCCGGAAACGCGGTCGCATACGTCGTCGGGTTCTGCCCGCCGCCGCCGCGAAACGCCGGACCCGGCACAGTCTCACCGCGGCGCGAAAGTGTAAACGTCTCGTTGCAAAACACCAGCGCCGGCGGCGCCGGCAAAAACTCAGCCGCGATAAAAAACGTACCCAACGCGCCCACGAAATAATCGCCCGGCTGCGTCAGCGTCGAATCATACGCGCCATACCAGTTTGGCGACGCATCGCTTGGCGGCACGGCGCTTTTCAGCGAAGCGTCCGTCGTAATGTAGGCCGTCACCGTGCCAAACAACCCCGACGCATCCAGCGCCCCAACGCCCGTCTGCGGCCGATACCACGAATACGCAAATCCAAGATTCTGCGCGACTTTCCCATACCCGTAATTCACACGGGCATTCACCAGCGCGCCGGTTGTCATATCAGCCCCGAATCACCGATCCGGCACCGCTCGTCAGCCCCGGACCATAGGGGCACCCGATAAAATCGCACAACCCGCGGCGCTTCTGGTTGAACAACGTCGTGCGGTCCGCGATTTCGTTCTTATTGTGAAACCACACCGAAGCGGAGTCCGTGTCCAAATTCGCGCCGGAGCCGTCTATCGCCGTCTCCATCGTATAGAGCGCCGGCAAGTAGGTCGTGCGGATTACCGCCACTTCCGCCGGCGCCATCGCGGCAATCTGCGTATCAAGATAGGCGTAGCCAGGCGACCACACATACCCGAACGCGCCATAGGCCGGGTAGCCCGCAAACCGGCGAATATCCGTCGTCTCAGCCGCCGTAAAGACGCCTTCCGACTGATTCAGGCTGCCAGACACGGCTCAAACCTTACTTCGCGGTCGGCTTCGCTGCGGCGAGTTTCGCAGCCGCATCCGCGGCTTCGGCGGCGATTCGCTCAGCCTCCCTCGCAGCATCTTCCGCAGCACCTTCCGCAGCACTTTCGATCTTCTTCTCGAACAACTTATAGCCGCCCTTGTCGAAATCCTCGCAATTCACAAGGACTCCCTCGGCAAAACCTTCGGCTTTGACAAGAACGGTCAGCGGGGGGATACCCATGCGACTCTCCGATTCAATTTTCAGGGAATAGGGGTGGAGGCGGGGCCGAAGCCCCGCCATCCGATTAGCCGGCGATGCGGCAGGCGACCTGCGGACGGATCGCGCCAACGCCCCACAGCGCGGAATACGCGACGCGGGTGCGGTGGAACTCGTCGCGGATTTCCATGGTCATAGAAATGCCGGACACCGGGTCCGTCATGGTCATGCGCATATCGGGGTCTTTGCCCCCGATATGTTCCGCTTCCGGGCGCATCGCAAAGCCAAACGCCTGACGCTGGAACGCCAGGTTCACAACGTGGCTGGCCTTCATGGTAATCGCCACGGCGGACCCGCCGATGGCAACCTGCTTCGCGGGCAGGATGTTGAGCGTGCCGGAGGCGGAGGCACCCAGGCCGGACGAAGCGACGCCGCCGCTCTGCACCGAATACGTCTGGGAGTCGCCGGCGAACGTCACGATGTCGCCGACATTCGGGGCGAAGGACGAGCTGGCGCCGGTCGTCACCGCAATCGCGGTCAGGCCGGCGGCCTGCGTCGCGGAAGCGGTCACGGTGCCGGTCAGCGCGCCGGCGGTCTGGTAGCCAGTGACGGCGCCGCCCCCCACCGCGTTGCCGATCTGCTGATCTTCGTACCAGTTGAACCCAAACTTGCGGTCGATGGTGCCCGCGTCAACGGAATCCTTGTCGCCCGCATTCAGGTAATAGGCGAAGTTCGGCAGCCCCAGCGCATTGCCAAACGCCGCCGGGCCGAGCACCAAGGCACGATCCTGCACCGGCGCCAGGTTTTGCGAAAGGATGGTCCGCGCCGCGATGGCTTCCGTGGGCGTGCCTTCCGAAAACGCGAACGGCGTGGTGCCGGCGACGCCAACATAGTTGCCAACGGTCGTGTAGAGACCGATGATTGAGGCGTTGATCGTCGCCGCGAGGGACTGCAGCGCCGCGGTAAGCTGGAGCGGCACAACGCCGGCGATAACCTGCGCGTACTCCTTGTTGGTCAGGGTAAACGCGGATTCGTCCCAGGAATCCAGCGGAATCGTCGCCGTGGTCGGCGCGATGTTCTGCGGGTCGGGCGCATACGCGCCCGGCACAACCGGCGTGCTGGTCATGGCACTCGGCAGCGGGACTTGGATGATTTCGCCCTTGTTCCTCACTTCGTCACCGAAATCGTTGGTGACAAGGCGCGGCATCACAAGGCCGGAACGCAGCGCCTCAAAGCCCTGCGCGTAAAGCGTCGGAATGACACTCGAAAGCGTGTTGGTAACGGTCACAATGACCTCCTATGTTGACGGGATTGTTGAAAATTCTCGACGCGCACCAGCCCCGCCAGCGCAGAAAGTCGGTAGCCCGCGGCCGAAGCCGCTTAGTCGTCAGATAACCTTGACCTCACCCTTGGCAATCTTGCCCATATTGGCGAGAAACGCCGCTTTGTCGTCACGGCGAACCGCGGCGCCACCAGCGCCGGTGTTGCTCCTGGCCTCTTTTGAACCACCGCCCTGCGACGGCTCAAACAAATGCGGCGCCCGTTCGGTCAGACCCGCGATCCATTCCCCAACCGGCATCGGCTCGCCCGTTTTGCCGCTGAAAATAACCTTGTCGCCGTCCATCGGAACGGCCTTGCCATCCACGATCTTGAAAGTCGCCCGCCCGCGCAACAGCACGTCGTCAATCGCCGTCGCCCGCACGCCAGCCTTACCGGCCGCATCACGGATCGCGCCATCAATCAACAGCGCGTTCAAATGTTGCTCCAGCGCCCCGGCCTTCTCCTGCGCCGCCTTCAACGCCTTCGCGTGCTCGGCCTGCATCGGCGAAATCCGCTGCTGCAAAAGCTCGTCGATCTTGCCGGCGGCGATCAACTCGCCTTCCTGCACCTTGCGCGCCTGCTCCTGCAACTCCCGCACTCTCGCCGGGTCGATACCGTCAAACTTTTTGGCGAGATCATCCAACTGCTTTTTTAGCGCGATGTTGTTGTCGCGAAACTCGTTCACCTTCGCAACCGGGGCCATGCCCTCGACCTGCAGATGAAATTTCCCGTCCTTTTCGGCGTACAGCGCCCTCGCCGGTTCGGGAACGGCGTCGATTGTGTCAACTACGGCTTGCAGACTCATTTATCCCCCTGGGATTGCGGCGCCGGCACGGCCGGGCCTGGTTTAGCAGCCGCGGCCAACACCTTGTCAGCAGCAGCCTTCGCGGCGGCGAGTTTCGCCACCTCGTCGTCAAGATCAGTGTCGGGCGGCAGCATGTCGCCCTGTTGCAAGCAGTACGTGAACGTATCCAGCGTCATCGCGCCGGCCTGGAACGCCTGCACCATCCCCACCAAAGTCTGCGGGTCCAGCGCCTCGGCGATGAAGTCCCGGTTCAAATGCACCGAAACCTCGTCCACCGGCGCACCCGCCCACATCGCCGCCATCCGCAGCGCCTCGGTCAACGATTCCTCAACCGAGGAAACTACGCCCATCAGCAACGAATTCTCCGCGCTGGTCCTGATGCGGGCGGTCTCCGCCGCCTCCACACCCTTCTTGCCACCCGCGAAAACAGCGGCGCCAAGCACCGCCATCTGTTGTTCCTTGTCCTCAATCGCCTTTTCCAGCGAGGACAATCCTTGCCCGGTAAACTCCGCGTACCCCACCTTCGCCTGCGCGTCCGAAAGCACAATCGCGGCGCCGCCGCCCACCTTCACCGCGTCCGTCGAACTCGACCCCGTGATATACAGCGTCGGCATCGCCGTGAAATGCCGCCCGTGCTCAAGATCGGCCGAAGACCGATAATGCGACATCGACACGTTCACCAGCCCCAGCAGCGGCGGCTTGGAAACCTTCGCGCTCCGGCCAATCGGGCTAAGCCACACCCAAGGCAATTCCTGCAACACCACACCGCGCCGCGCCGGCACGCTCTCACGGTAAACCGCCCAGCCGCCCGCGTCCTGCACCGCGCTCGACTTGCGCCACAGCGTCACCAGGCAACCATCCGGCCCTAAGTGAACCTGCCGTATCTGCGGCACCTCGACCTGCTTGAAAATATCCGCTGAATCGGCCTCATATACCGATTCCATCAACACAACCGAAGTCGCCGACCAGTTAATCACAGCCTCGGCCGGGTAATACGAAAAATACGGCCGGTTATCGGCCGTATCAAAATCCACCAGCAACCCGCCGCGGCCCACAAGCAGCGCGTCGCCGGTCAAAACCTTCACGAACTCCGCGGCGCTCGTCCCATCCAGCGTCACATCATCCAGCATCGAAGCGAGACTATCCGGCACCGAAAATTTATGCGGCTTGCGCGAGATCGCGCCCACAAACCCATCGACAGTCCGGCTAACCGCCTCGTAATACATCGCCCGGCCCTTGTAGGCCGCGTACTCCGCGCCCGTCTGCGACGGATCAACCTTCGGCAAATACGTTTCGCCCGCGGATTTTACCGCGTCCTCGCCCTCATACGCGGCGCGGCACCGATTCCAACGCCCCAAATTCGCCTCGTACAGCGGGTGCGGCGAAGAAATCGGCAAAAGAATCTCCAACCGGAACAACAAAAAAGCCCCGGTCCAACCATGACACGGGGCCGCGCCGCAAAACCGGCTGAGTATAGGTCAAATAACCGGAATATCTGGGGATGTCAAGAATAATAACACAAAGTCAGCAAAAACAACGGCCTAATATCCCAAACGGAACAACTTCATAATGCCCGTCGAACCCAATCCGGCAAACGCATCCGCGCTCGCGTCAACCTGGTCGTCGTAAGTCCCGGCCGGGAACGCGCCCAACTCGTCCAGATACGGCGCCACCCAAGGCGCTTGCACCGCCCACACGTTTCCCGCATTCACCTGCGCCGCAAAGGGCGCCGCCCGCGTCGATTTGTTGCCGCTCGGCTTCATCGCCTTCACGTCGAACCCGCTGAGCAACCGCGTCAAATGCTGCACCTGCCAAACCCCGGCCTGCGCCGGGTCCTGCGGAAGCAAAATCCGCACCGCCGTCCCATCCGCGCGCGCCGTCGCCAGCAACTCGCGTTCAATCTCCTCCGGCCGGCCGCGAAACCGTTTCACGTCCAGCACATAACAGCGCCCATCCGGCGCTTTCTTCATCTTCACGCCCACCGTCCAATCCGGGTTGCGCGTCCCCACCTTTGCGGTCGCCGCAAAGTCCCAGGATCGCACCGTAAGCCCGCCAGCCGGCACATCCTCGGCCGCGCACCTCGTAACCCTTTTCACGTCGAACAGGGCGCCCTCGCCCGGCAGCGGATCGCCCTGGTACAGCGATTGCCACGTCCGCTGCCCGCCATTCTTGAACAAATCTTCCTTGGCCCGGCGCAGCGTCTCGCCATAGTCATAATTCTCGTCGCCATCCCACAGCATTTCGCCAGGCTTGCGGCCCAGCGGGTCCGGCCCCCGATGCCGCTTGGGGTCCGGCTCCAGCGCCTCGGCCGGCAAATGCAGCACCGTCCACCGCTCCCGGTCATTCAGCAGCAGTCGCCCCAGCAGATCATCCTCATGCCAGCGCGTCATCACCACAACCACCGCCCCGCCCGGTTCCGCTGGCCGCGTCTTCGTCGCCTTCTTGCCCGCCTTCAACCGCGTATTCACCGCGGACCAATACCACTTGAACACGTTGTCCCGCTTCAACTCCGAATCAACATCGTGCTCGTTTTTTACCGGGTCATCGATTACAAGAAGGTCCGCCCGGAAGCCGGTAATCGGCCCGTCAACGCCCGCCGCCTTGATCTCCCCATCATTGTCCGTCTGCCAGTGCGACACCGCATCAGTCCGGCAACCCAGCCCCAGCCAGTGCCCGTAATCCTCCACAATCCGGTGCGTCTTCCCGTTATTCACCTCCGCCAGCGAAGCCGAATACGACGCCAAAATCACCTTCCGGCCCTTCTTCCGCGCCAAAAACCAAGGCGGAAACAGCACCGTCGAATACGTCGTCTTCGCCGCACCAGGCGGCATAATCACCGCTAACCGCGAAATACCTCCGCGCTCCACACCCTCCAGCGCCTTAATCAACAACCAATGATGCGGCGCCGGCTTCTCGTCATTATCCCGCAGCGCCAACTGACACCAAACCCCAAAATGCTCCCGCGCCAAATCCTGCTGCGCCAATATCTCCTCAGCCTGATCCGGAGACAAATTCGGCAAGCCAGACGACACAACAATCACCCCAACATTCAAAAAAATTTTTTTTAGAGACGACGCTTGCGGGGCCTGGCGGCGGCCAGGGAAAAGAGGGTACTACCCTGCCCGGTAATGGTCGAGGCGCTGGTCGAGGCGCTGGCCTAACAGCCCGTCAACCCCACAACGCCAACCTTCTCAAGGTTGTGCGCTACCCCTCAAAAACACAGGTAATCCGCCAGTTTTTCAATCCGTATCGGCATAGTGCGCACATTTTGCGCCACTCTCGCCTATTCCTCCGCCTCGCCGTCATCTTCTGGCGCGGCAATAGCCGGGCTGGCAATGGCTATCGCCGTTCCGTCAATCACAATGCCGCGCCGTGCAGCTATCGCCTCCAGCGTGGCGCGCGGCAACCGNNTGGTTTTTCGTGTAGCGCGGTTCCATCAGCGCGATAGACAACGCCTTTTCGTGCAGCACCTCAAGCCAAACCTCCCGCGCAGCCGCGTATCGCTCGGCAAACCCGTCAACATTAAGCGCACGCCACTTGTGTATGGTTGCCTCTGCTGGCGTATCGGCTCGTCTGCCGATTTCGGCGATGGCTAATCCGCTCATGTGGAGGTGCAGCACGTAGTCTGATAGTTCGCGTGTATAGACGGCTGGCCGCCCGGCTTTGTTTGGGGTTGCTGGCGTTTCGGGTTGCGGCGCGTCTGGCGGGTTTGGCGTTTCGGGGTTTTGGCGGCCGGCGGGTTTGGCGCCTGGGCGG
>PLFB01000011.1:0-153 GCA_003137135.1 Acetobacteraceae bacterium | reverse complement strand
GGGGAATGTCAAGAATTTTTTCGTCGAGTTAGTATTTTCAACATCTTGCCTGGCATTTTGCCTGCGGTTTTTTGGTTGCGGCGGGGGTTTTGGCAGGTTAACGCCGCCTCGCCGAGCTGGTTGCAGGGGATGGTCATTCGCCGCACGGATTTT
>PLFB01000120.1:20233-33242 GCA_003137135.1 Acetobacteraceae bacterium | reverse complement strand
CGACCGGGGTCCGGCCGACCGGGCTTTGGCCGGCGCGCGGGCAGTGTGCCTAAAGCAGCGCCAGATGCGTCAGCGCCAGCCGCATGGCTTCCGGCAATTCGTCAACCCCGCGCCCGCCGCCCGGCGCGGCCAGGTCGGGCGGCGCATCCGCCGGCGGCAGATACCGCCATCCCTGAAACGGTTTTTGCGCCCGCGCGGCGACGCGCACCAGCGCCGGGTCCAGCACCAGGCCGGTGCATTTGGCGCCGTCGTCCCACGTATCGGGCCGGATATCGAGAATCCTCTGGCGCGCCAGCACGGCGCGGTTGATCACCCAGAAGATCGAGCCGCCGTCCAGAATTTCCGCCGCGCGTTTCGGCGCATTGCGCGTCTGGTGCCGTAGCGGCGGGTCCGCCGCCGCGCGCCGGGCCTGGATTTCGGCCAGATGCGCCAGGTCGCGCACGCCGACTGCCAGTTTGATCATGTGCAGCATGCCGGAAAGAAGGAAGGGCACGGTTTTTTGGAAAAAAACAAGCGGTCGCTTTTTTAAAAAAAAGCTCCGCAAAAAACTTTTATTTACTCCGGCTTTTGAGCGGCCATACTGTGACCGCTCAAAGGCCGGGAGAAATAAAAAAGTTTTTTGGTTACTTTTTTTCAAAAAAGTAACTGCTTCTTTCGCATCGGGCTCAGGCGGCGTGCCGGCCGGCGCGCTGCGGCAGGGCCAGAAGGCACAGCACGATGAACACCGCGATCAGCCCGGATGACGCCGGCCGGCTGAGGTCGAAACCGCCATGCGCGAGGGGTTTGGTGAGCAGGTCGCCGAATGTGGCGCCGAGCGGGCGCGTCATGACGAAGGCGGCCCAGAACAATACGGCGCGCGACAGGGTGGTGAACCGGTAGGCGAGGCCGAGCCCGGCCAGGATGGCGCAGAAAATCAGCGCGCCGCCGGCGAACCCGGCGCCCAAACCGTCCGACACCAGGTCCCCGAGGGCGGTGCCGAGCGTGCTGGAGGCCAGGATCGCGGCCCAGTAGAAGGCCTCGCCGCGGGCGTCGTGCAAATCGTCCACCGCGATCTTGCCGGTGACCGCGCGCCAGGCGGCGAGCACGGCAGCGGCCGCCGCCGCCAGCAGCGCGGTGCCGCCGGCATAGCCGATTCCCATGGACCGGTCGGCAAAATCGGCCATCGTGGTGCCGACCAGCGTGGTGGCGACGATGGCGGCCCAGTACAGCCACGGGTGAAACCGCGCGGCGCGGATTTGCAGCGCGATGAAAACCACGAACAGGACGAAGAACATGCCGCTGGCGGCGGCGTAGCCCAGCCCGAACGTCATGGAGAGGGTGTCGCCGCCGGTCTCGCCCAGCGTCGTGGCGGCGATCTTGATGAGCCAGAAACTCAGCACCGCCGCCGGCAGTTTGCTCGGCGCGGCGCGCGCGACATTCTCAGTCACCATCGACGTCCGCCGCGATGGTTCGGAAGATCACATCGACCACGATGTCGTCGGCGCGGCCGGCCAGATCCGGCGGCTGCGGCGGGTACCGCGCGCCGCGCACCGCCCGGCGGGCGGCATCATCGAGCGCCGGATAGCCGCTGGAGGCGATCACCGTGATGTCGGTGGCGACGCCGTTGAAATAGGTGAATGCGACGCGCACGATGCCCGATTCATGCGCCATTTCGGCGGATTCGGGGTCCACCGCGGCTTCCTGCACGGCGCGGCGCATGGCGGCCTGGAACAGGTCCAGCTCCGCCGCGGTGGGGGCGGCGGGCATGGCCGCGGGCGGCGGCGGCGCGGACGGGGACTGCACGGTCGGCGGCGGCTGGATCGGCGGCGGCGTGACGTGCCGCGGGTGAAAGAGATGATGGATCACCGGCCGATGCGGCGCGACCGCCAAGGGCGGTGGCGGCAGCGACGGCGCGACCGGCAGCGGCGGCGGCAAGGGCGGCGGCGGGGTGACGTGCCGGGGCGGCACGACCGGCGCCGGTGCGATGATGGAAAGCTTGACGATGTTCTGCGTCTCCGCTGGCGGCGGGCGCTGCTGCGTAAGCACCGGCAGCAAAACCGCAAAACCCGCCAGCTCCAGCACCAGGGCGGCGGCGCAGGCGACGGCGAAACGTCTGGCGTCGGATTTGCCGGCGAGCCAAAAATCTGCGGGTAGGGTTTCGCTCATGCGGGGGTGTTTAGCTTGGGGTGAAGTGAAGTGAACATAAAAAGTGGAAGTAAGAAGTTACTTTTTTTGAAAAAAAAGTAACCAAAAAAACTTTTGCGGGCTTGGTGTGGCGTATGCGGTGTCTCTTTAAGAGCCGCCGACGGGGGCGCTTAAAGAGACACAGGATGCGCCACACCAAGCCCGCAAAAGTTTTTTGGTTCTTTTTTTCAAAAAAGAACTTTTTTGCAGTCTTGAAAACGTCACACTGCTGGCGCGCCGGTTCTAGTATCGGCAGGCTTCAAGCAAAAAGGGAGCCGGATTTGACGCTGACCTACATCATCCACCTAGCGAATTACTCCGACGGCGTGCTGTATGTTCTGGCATTCCTGCTGGTGCTGGCGCTGGCGGTGATGATCGACCGGTTCTGGTCGCTGCGCACCACCATCTCCCACGGCAAAGCCATCATCCGGGCGGCCGCCGGCCACGTCACGCTCGGCCAGCGCGATCTGGAAGTTCTGCGCCAGGAGGCCGGCGCCGCGCCGGAGGCGGCGCTGCTCGGCACCGCCATCCGGTTCATCGACGGCGGCACCTCTGAGCAACTGGGCAACCGGCTGGATGAATCGATCATGCTGATCGCGCCGCGTCTGGACCAGCGGCTCTGGCTTCTGGATACGGTGGTCACGCTGGCGCCGCTGCTGGGGCTGTTTGGCACCATCATCGGCATGTTCCACGCCTTCTCGATGCTCGCCCAGCCCGGCCACGCGCCGGCGGACGTGACCGCCGGCGTGGCGGACGCGCTGGTGGCGACCGCGTTTGGCATTTTCATCGCCATGCTGGGTCTGGCGGCGTTCAATGCGTTCAATAACCAGGTGCGGATCGTGCTGCATCAGCTCGATACCTTGAAAATGATGATTTTAAACCGCACCGGGGAAAAGCCGGGCGCCGCGCGCGCCGAGACGTGCCGCGTGATTGAAATGGCGCGCGGGTAGGCCGATGAAAATGCGCTATTTCGAGCCCCGAAAGGCCCGCATCGAAATCATTCCGATGATCGACGTGATGCTGTTTCTGCTGGTGTTTTTCATCATCGTCACGCTGCAGATGATCCCCGACGCCGGCGTCAATCTGCAACTGCCCGTCGCCTCGCAGACCGGCCCGCTGCCGCACCCGAAATACACCGTGAACGTGCTGCAGGACGGCACGATCAAGGTGAAGGACACGGTGATGACGCCGGATGCGCTGACCGCGATGTTCGCGGCGGATGGCGACCCGGCGAAGACCGAACTGACGATCGCCACCGATAAGGCGGCGTCGTTCCAGCATTTCATGACCGTGATCGGCGCGGCCCGCAAAGCCGGCGTCACCGATATCGGCATCGCCGCGCAGCCGGAGACGGCGGGCGACTAAACCGCGGCAAATGAGAGGAAAGTAAGGAAGAAGCGCTTTTTTGAAAAAAAGCGCGCAAAAAACTTTTGCTACTGGGGAGTTTGGGCGTGAATTGCCTGTAAATATAATTGGCGCCAGCTGAGCCATTGACGGCACGTCTTCGTCCCTGCCCTGGCTAAGGCTTCCCAAGCTGGGATACGGAGACTGCGGGCGCCCCGGTACTTGCCGTCGGCGGAGTCAAAATTCCGAGCGCAGGCGGCCCCGGCGACACGCCCGCGCCGTTTGATCCACCCTGGGCGGTGGCACGCCCTGAGGAACCACCGAGACGGAGCGGCAAGCCATCGCTTCCCGCGCCCCCAACAGCGCTGGCGTCTCCGCCTTGGTTACCGTATCCGGCCTTGCCTTTTTGCGTCGTTCCAATCGGTGGGACCGGGATCAGCGGCAGTGGACCCGCAGCGCCGCTTGACCCGCCTGTCGCGGTGGCCGGTCCGCCATTATACCCGTCGCCCTGCACTGCCGATCCCCAATTCAAC
Organism: Acetobacteraceae bacterium; assembly: GCA_003137135.1. Classification (GTDB taxonomy): domain Bacteria; phylum Pseudomonadota; class Alphaproteobacteria; order Acetobacterales; family Acetobacteraceae; genus Acidocella. The sequence goes on along the minus strand of PLFB01000120.1, from coordinate 29,202 downwards.
ATGCGTATGCCGGTGCCATTTCCACCCGTCGCGGACGCATCCCCACCCGCCGCCCCGTCTCCCGCCTGGCAGCTTCCCAATTCGATGACGACGGCGTTCGAGAACAGAACTGTACCGCCACTTCCGCCCAATGAGCCCTCAGCCTTGGCCCGGCCGCCCGCTTCAAATCCTGATCCGCCAACGGCTTCAGCGCTCAGAAGGTTTGGATAATCGTCGCAATCCCCGCCCTGCATAGAACCGCCTTTTGCAAAGACCTGAACTGAAGCGGGACCGGTTCCCGTTATCTGCACGTTGCCGCCGTTCTTGCCCTGGCCGGCTATCGCGGTTGCAGGACCGCCCACGTCGGCGATCGCCCGGGCCACTCCACCAAGGCCGCCGTAACCCGCTCCGACAACTCCGCTGATATGAATTGACTCGTCGGCGCAGAGCAGAACATCGCCACCGGCGCCACCGTTGCCGCCGGTGGCCTCAGCGTCGCCGCCAATACCGAAAAGCTTCAACAGCTTCGCCGGCAATCCGGACGCACCGGCGGCGTCGGCCGTTGCGTTACCTCCGTCGCCGCTACCTTGTCCGCGGACATTACCTTGAATGTCCACGTTCACACCTTGAATTTTGATATATCCACCATCATCGGCATCGCCGCCGACGGCACGCGCGGACAAAGACTGCTGAAAGTCGTTATCTCCTTTCGGCGTAAAACCGAGATCGATGTGTCCGCTCGGAGCGATCTGCACCTTGCCCTTGAGACTCACCAGCGTGACATTCAAGGGGCCCGGATTCAGGATTTGCGAGAGGAGTTTCGCGACCGGCGTCTGAGACGGTAACTGCCCCAGCAGGATCCTGAGAAGTTGCGCGCCCCTCGAGGTATGCGGCTGCGAAACGATAGCACCTTCGATAATCAGATCATTTTCCACGACGATCGTGAGATCTTCGAGCAGATTGACGATCGCGCCGGCCGGAACCGATCCCGAGGAGCCGACATAGGTCCCGCCAATCGAGGTCGAATCGATCACGACGGGCGCCGATTGAGCCGGGACGCCCGGCAATCCAGCCAGTCCACATCCTGGATTTGACATTGATGAACCGCTCCACCTGACCAGTCACAACCCTGGATTTGCTGCCAAAGTCCAGCGCTCGGCCAACAATTACGCCGATTGATACGATATCGCAAGATCAGCCAGCCATGCGGGTCTTGCCACGTGCCGCGAGTCCGTCACCACGGCGGAAAACTCGCAAACACCAGAAAGCCGCCCTCGGGAAAAGAACATGTACAAAACCTTCCCTTTCCCCCGTCCGCGCCCCATAACCCTCCCGCAAAACCAAAGGGAGACCGCCATGAGCCATGAAAACCGCCAGTTCCGCCTTGCCGCGCGCCCCGTCGGCCTGCCCAAGGCCAGCGACTGGGAGTATGTCAAAACCCCGGCGCGGCCGCCCGAGGAGGGCGAGGTTTTGATCGCGGTGGAATACCTCTCGCTCGACCCGGCCATGCGCGGCTGGATGAACGAGGGCAAATCCTACATCCCGCCCGTCAAGCTCGGCGAGGTCATGCGCGCGCTGGGTGTGGGCAAAATCATCGAAAGCCGGGCCGAGGGGTTTGCGTCCGGCGACTACGTCTCCGCCGCCACCGGCATCCAGTCTTTTGCCACGCTGAAGGTCAAGGAACTCACCAAGATCGACCCCAAACTGGCGCCGCTCCCGGTCTATCTGAATATTTTGGGCATGACCGGCATGACCGCCTATTTCGGCCTGCTGGACGTCGGCGAACCGAAGGAGGGCGAGACCGTCGTGGTCTCCGGCGCCGCGGGCGCGGTGGGCGCCACCGTCGGCCAGATCGCCAAGATCAAGGGCTGCCGCGTCGTCGGCATCGCCGGCGGCCCGGAAAAATGCGCGTTTCTGGTGAACGAACTCGGCTTCGACGCCGCGGTGGACTACAAGGCCGGCGACCTCCGCAAACCCCTCAAGGAAGCCTGCCCGAATGGCATCGACGTGTATTTCGACAATGTCGGCGGCGAGATCCTGGACACCTGCTTGGCGCTGATCACCCTGCACGCCCGCATCGTCATCTGCGGCGCGATTTCCCAGTACAACAACACCACGCCGGTGAAGGGCCCGGCGAATTACCTGTCTCTTCTGGTCAACCGCGCCCGCATGCAGGGCATGGTGGTGTTCGACTACGCCGACCGCTACGGCCTCGCCGCCCGCGAAATGGCCGGCTGGATGGCGCATGGCAAATTGAAGGGCAAGGAAGACATTGTCGAAGGCTTGGAAACCTTCCCCGAAACGCTGCTAAAACTGTTTTCCGGCGATAATTTTGGCAAGCTCATTCTTAAGGTGGCTTGAAGCAGTTACTTTTTCAAAAAAGAACATTCTTGCTTCTTTGTCGCATCCCGCTAAATCTACCGCTTCACTAGGATTTTAGCGGAGTGGTGGGAATGTCGAGACTATTGGGCCTGCCCGGGCAGGGCTGGCTGCAAATCGCCGAACTGTCTTGCGCCTTTGTCCTGTGCGCCCTGATCGGCGCCGAGCGGGAAATCCGCCAGAAAAGCGCCGGCCTGCGCACGCATACGCTTGTCGGCGTCTCGGCCGCGCTTTTCATGCTGATTTCAAAATACGGTTTTATGGATGTGCTGTCCTACGGCGTGGTGGTGGTCGATCCGTCACGCGTCGCGGCCCAGGTCGTGTCCGGCATCGGGTTCATCGGCGGCGGCGTCATTTTCATGCGCCGGGACGTCGTCCGCGGGCTGACCACGGCGGCATCCATCTGGTTTACCGCCGCACTCGGCATGGCCTGCGGCTCGGGATTATTCGTGCTCTCCGTCGCCACCACAGCGGGCTATTTCCTGATCATGCTGGTGTTTCCCAAACTGGCCAAACGCCTTCCAAAATCCCGCAAACTGCCCGGCGAAATCTACATTTCCTACGAAGATGGCCTCGGCCTGTTGCGCACCATCCTCATCCGATGCACCGAACTGCGCTTCGGGATCGAGCGTGTCCGGCTCGACCAGAATCGCAGCCTGATCAATGGCGGAGAGGCGGTGCTGGACCTGGCCGACCGCGAAGGCACCGATTTGACAATCCCGGCCGCCAAAACCGTCACGCTCACCATGCTCGTCAAGGGCAAGAGACCGCTATCCCACCTGGTCGCGACATTGAGCGACATCGCCGGCGTGCACGAAGTGGGCCAGGTTAGCGACGATGCGGGGCTCGATTAGCGTGGCGATTATTTAGCCATTTGCCGCCGCTTTGCGAAATCCTCGCTCTTCGCTATCACCCGCCCTCACTTCGCATCGGACTCTTTCCCCATGTCACGCCAAAAGCGCGGGCGCAAAATCGACGGCTGGCTGATCCTCGACAAACCCGCCGGCATCACCAGCACGCAGGCGCTGAACAAGGTCAAGCGCGCGCTGGACGCGCAGAAAGCCGGCCACGGCGGCACGCTGGACCCGCTCGCCACCGGCCTGCTGCCGATCGCGTTGGGTGCGGCGACCAAAACCGTGCCTTATGTCATGGACGGCACCAAACTCTATCATTTCACCATCCGCTTCGGTGAGGCCCGCGACACCGACGACGCCGAAGGTGCTGTCACCGGCACCACCGAAGCCCGCCCGACGGATGAACAAATCCGCGCCGCGCTGGCAAAATTCCGCGGCGCCATCATGCAAATCCCGCCGGCGTTTTCCGCCATCAAGGTGGACGGCGAACGCGCCTACGACCTGGCCCGCGCCGGCGCCCCGCCTGAACTGCAACCCCGCCCCGCGCAAGTGGACAAATTCGACCTGATCGCCCGTCCCGATGCCGATACGGCGGCATTCGAAGTCGCCTCCGGCAAAGGCGTTTATATGCGCGCGCTGGCCAGGGACCTCGCCATCGCCTGCGGCACTTTGGGCCACATCACCGTCCTGCGCCGGCTGCGGGTCGGCCCCTTTACGGAAAACATGGCGGTATCTATGGACACCATCCTCGATCCATCGCATACGCCCAAAATTCTTGCCGAACTCGTTCGGCCGATCGAGACCGCGCTGGACGACATCCCGGCACTGGCCCTGACGGCCTTCGAGGCCCACGCCCTCTCCCAAGGCCAGGCGATCAGCCTGGTCGATCTGATGGGGCGGATTCCGGACGCCGCCAATCCCGACGAGGGCCTGGTGCGCATTACGGCGGCGGGACGCGTGCTGGCCCTGGGCCGCCTCTCCGAAGGCTGGCTCAAACCGGAACGCCTCATCAACTCCTAACGTGAAGGATTTCACGATGTCGATCACGCCCGAGCGCCGCACCGCGCTCATCACCGAATACGCCACCGCCGCCAACGATACCGGCAGCCCCGAAGTGCAGATCGCCCTGCTCTCCGAACGCATCGCCAACCTCACCGAACACCTGAAAACCCACGCCAAGGATTTCCACTCCCGCCGCGGCCTGCTGGTGCTGGTCGGCCAGCGCCGCTCGCTGCTCGACTACCTGAAACGTAAAAACGCGGCGCGGTATCAGGAACTGATCGGCCGGCTGAACTTGCGCCGGTAAGGCAAGCAAGAAGCGCTTTTTTAAAAAAAAGCGCGCGCGGGCTGCGGGCCAAAAAACTTTGCTCCTGGGGGCGTGGCGATGGGGATTGCCTTTAATCGGCTCCGTTGGAGCCGATTAAAGGCAATCCCCATCGCCACGCCCCCAGGAGCAAAGTTTTTTTGGTTACTTTTTTTTCAAAAAAAGTAACTGCTTACCTCTCCTTTTCAGCGCCAGCCATGCAAGCAGCACCAGCGCCACCACGATGGCGATGTGTTCGCCAGTGTTGCGGGCGGGCGGCGCCGGCGGCGGCAGGGTGTTGGTGGCGGCGGAGGCGCCTTCGATTAGGCCGGCCAGGCCGTAGGGGGCGGTGGCGTCGCCTTGGGTGTAGTCGGTGTATTGCTGGCTTTGGTTGAAGGTCAGGCCGGCGAGGGCTTTGTTGACGTCGGGCAGGTCGTTCGCGGCCGCGCTGGGGTCGTCCACCACGGTGATTTTGATGTCGCCGGTACGGCCGAGCAGGCGGATTTCCAGCGGGACGGATTTTGTGCCGGCCGCGGTGGCGTAGGTAAACGCCCATTCCAGCCGGTGGCTGGCCTGGTCGTAGCTGGGGGGTACGGCCCAGCCGTTGAGGGTTTCCGGCGCGGTTTTGTCTTGCGCGGTCAGGGCCTGCATGGTGGTGAGCAGGGCGGCCGGGTCGAGCGGATCGGCGTCCGGAATGTGGCCGGGGGATTCGGTGGCGATGACCGCGAACCAGCCGCTATCCGGGTCCTCATTCTGCAGGATGTAGTCGCCGGCGTCCGCCGCGGTCACGGTGTTGCCGTTCAGCTGCAGGAATTTCTGGGCATCCGGCGGGCTCAGCATTTCGTAGCCGGTGGGAATCGCGATGGTGGCGGTGGTGCCGATGGGGATGGTTTCCGGGCCAAAAATCCAGCCGAGTTCGGCCAGGTCGTGCGCCAGGGTTTGCTGTGAGTCGGGCACGGCGGGGGCGGTGAAATTGCCGGTGTCGATGGCGTTGGGGTCGGGCGTCTGCGCGTGCGCGGCGCCGGCAATTGCGGCGAGCAAAGCGAGGCAGGAGAAGCGGGCGAGCGCTTTGCCGGAACGCGGAGTCATGGGCAAAAATCTCCGGCGGTGCTAAGTCAGTAGGTCACGACCGTGCGGATGGAGCTGCCGGACCGCAGCAGCTCAAAGCCGTGGTTGATCTGCTCGAACGGCAGGACATGGGTGATCAGGTCGTCGATGTTGATCTTTTTCTCCATGTACCAGTCCACGATTTTAGGCACGTCGGTGCGGCCGCGGGCGCCGCCGAAGGCGGTGCCTTTCCAGGTGCGGCCGGTGACGAGCTGGAACGGGCGGGTAGAAATTTCCTGGCCGGCGCCGGCGACGCCGATGATGATTGAGGTGCCCCAGCCGCGGTGGCAGCATTCCAGCGCCTGGCGCATCACTTTCACGTTGCCGATGCACTCGAACGAGAAATCAGCGCCGCCGCCGGTGAGGTTGACGAGGTAGGGGACGAGGTCCTCGCCGATTTCGGACGGGTTGACGAAATGCGTCAGACCAAACTTTTCCGCGATGTTTTTGCGCGCGTTGTTGAGGTCCACGCCGACGATCATGTTGGCGCCGGCCAGGCGGGCGCCCTGGATGACGTTGAGGCCGATGCCGCCGAGGCCGAACACGACGACGTTGTCGCCGACCTGGACTTTGGCGGTGTTGATGACGGCGCCGATGCCGGTGGTGACGCCGCAGCCGATGTAGCAGATTTTGTCGAACGGCGCGTCCTCGCGGACCTTTGCCAAAGCGATTTCCGGCAGGACGGTGAAGTTCGCAAAGGTGCTGCAGCCCATGTAGTGCATCACGGGTTCGCCCTCGCAGGAAAAGCGCGAGGTGCCGTCCGGCATCACGCCTTTGCCTTGCGTCGCGCGGATGGCGGTGCAGAGGTTGGTTTTGCGGGAGAGGCAGGATTTGCAGTTGCGGCATTCCGGCGTGTAGAGCGGGATGACGTGGTCGCCAGGTTTCAACGTCGTCACGCCGGGGCCGATCTCGGCGACGATGCCGGCCCCTTCATGGCCCAGAATACTTGGAAATAGTCCCTCCGGGTCTGCGCCGGAGAGAGTGTATTCGTCGGTATGACAAATGCCGGTGGCCTTGATCTCGACCAGCACCTCGCCGGCTTTGGGGCCTTCGATGTCGATGGTTTCGAGGGATAGCTGTTGGCCCGGGGCGCGGGCGACGGCGGCGCGTGTCTTCATGTTTCTTCTCCCCTGAAGGCGCTGGCGGGATAGCCTTGCGCGAAAAGCAGGCTGCGTAAATCGGTGTGCTCGATGCGGTTTTTGATTTTTTCCGCCACGATCGGTTTGGGCCGGTAGGCGACGCCGAGGCCGGCGGCGTCCAGCATCGCGATGTCGTTGGCGCCGTCGCCGGTGGCGAGCGTGGCGTTCATTTTGATCCCGCGCTTTTCGGCGAGCGCGGTGAGCGTGGCGAGTTTGGCGTCGCGGTCCAGGATGGGTATTTGCACTTCGCCGGTGAGTTCGGAGCCGTTATCGAGCAGGGTGTTGGCGCGGTGGATGTCAAAGCCGAGCTCGACGGCGACGCGGGCGGAGAAATAGGTGAAGCCGCCGGAGACCAGGGCGCACGTGGCGTTGTGCGCGCGCATGGTGGCGACCAGGGTGCGCGCACCTGGGGTGTAGGAGATGGTTTGCCAGGTGCGCTCGAGCACCGAGATGGGCAACCCCTTGAGCATGGCGACGCGTTCGGTGAGGGCGGCGGCGAAATCGATCTCGCCGTTCATGGAGCGCGCCGTGATGGCGGCGATTTTCGGGCCGAGGCCGGCGACCTGCGCGAGATCGTCGAGAGTTTCGGTGGTGACGATGGTGGAATCCATGTCCGCGACCAGCAGCGCCTTGCGGCGGCCGCGGAATTTTGTGACGAGGATGTCGGTGGCTTTGTGGTGAAGGATGAATTTGAGCTGTGCCGGGTCCGGCGGGTTTTTGACGATGAATTCGCAGGCTTCACCGGGCGAAAGCCAGTGGAGATGCTGGCCGGCGCAAAATTCCACGGCACGGGCGGCTTCCGCCTGGGTGAGCGGGCCGGTTTTTATGGCGGCGGCGAGGATGACGATAAAGGACATGGGGTGGCTGGTAGGCAACGATGGGCAACGCCGCAAGGCCGCGGGAGGTTTTAAATGCAGGGATTTTTCGCATTCGGATCAATGCATTGGTGAGCCTGGTTTGTTCAGGCGAAGAAAGCTTTATCCGCAGATTACGCAGATTACGCAGATTAAGATCTCATATTGATCGGTCATAATCTGCGTAATCTGAGTAATCTGCGGATAACTCTCTTTTCATGGCACAACGATGACTGAGGATAGGCCTTTGCTGGTCGTCGCCGGTCCGACGGCGTCGGGTAAGTCGGCGTTGGCGCTGGCGCTCGCCAGGCGATTTGGCGGCACGGTGATTAATGCGGATGCGATGCAGTGTTATGCGGATTTGCGGGTGCTGACGGCGCGGCCGAGTGCGGCGGATGAGGCGGCGGCGGCGCATCGGCTGTATGGGGTAAGGGCGGCGGATGAGCCGGCGAACGCGGCGTGGTGGCGGGGGGCGGCGCTGGCGGAAATGGCGGCGGCGGCGTTGCCGATTCTATGCGGCGGCACGGGGATGTATCTGTCGGCGCTGTTTCGTGGGATTGCGGAGATTCCTGATCCTGGGGCGACGGCGCGCGATGAGGCGCGGGGGCTTTTGGCGGCGCATGGGCCGGAGGCGCTGCACGCGAGGCTGGCTGCGGTGGACCCGGAGACGGCGCAAAAACTGCAGCCGGGGGATTCGCAGCGGGTGGCGCGGGCGTGGGAGGTTTGGGCGGGGACCGGGCGTGGCCTGGCGTGGTGGCAGGGCCGGCCGGCGGGGCAGCTGACGGGGTGGCGGACAAAATTTTTGCGGCTGGAGCCGCCGCGGGAGGATTTGCGGCGGGCGATCGAATGGCGGTTCGAGACCATGCTGGAAACCGGCGCGGTGGAGGAGGTGCGGGCGCTGCTGGCAAAAAACCTGGATTCTGCGCTGCCGGTGATGCGGGCGCATGGCGTGCCGGAGCTTGGCCGCTTTCTGCGCGGGGAGATTGATCTGGCGGAGGCGGCGCGGCGGGCGATGCTGGCGACCTTCCAGTACACCAAACGGCAAAACACCTGGTTCCGGCACCAGAAATTGGTGGGGGATGCTGACATGCATATAATTCATCCAAGAATCACGCCTGTTACGCAAGATTTGGAATATTTGTATGCAGAGTTGGGTAATTTTATTAATAACGGCGGTTGACGCCGAACTTGCGCCGGGCTAACCCTCCGGCTTTATCGCACGAAAAAGCAGGTTTGACATGGACGGCACGATACTGACCCCTGAGACAATGAAGTCGGGCGCCGAGGCGCTTTTGCGGGCGCTGGTGGCGCAGGGTGTCGATGTGATTTTCGGCTATCCGGGCGGCGCGGTGCT
>PLFB01000120.1:0-20221 GCA_003137135.1 Acetobacteraceae bacterium | reverse complement strand
GGGCAGGTGCCGACGCATCTGATCGGCAATGACGCGTTCCAGGAGGCGGACACCACAGGCATTACGCGGCAGGCGACGAAACATAATTATCTGGTGAAGCGCTCCGATGACCTTGCCCGCGTGATCCACGAGGCTTTTTATGTCGCCAAAACCGGGCGGCCGGGGCCGGTGCTGGTGGATCTGCCAAAAGACATTCTGATCGCGCCGGCGCCTTACGCGGAGCCGAGTTTTGCGCCGCATCGCAGTTACCGGCCGCGGACGGAGCCGGATTCTTTCCGCATCGCGGAGGCGGTCGCGCTGCTGAAGAGGGCGGAGCGGCCAGTGATTTATACCGGTGGCGGGGTGATCAATGCGGGGCCGGAGGCGGCGCGGCTGCTGCTGGAGTTTGTGCGGCTGACGGGGTTTCCGTGCACCTCCACCCTGATGGGGCTGGGGGCTTACCCGGCTTCGGACCCGCAGTTTCTGGGGATGCTGGGCATGCACGGGACGTACGAGGCGAACCTGGCGATGCATGGCTGCGACGTGATGCTGAACATGGGGGCGCGGTTTGACGACCGCGTGACGGGGCGGGTGAACGCCTTTGCGCCGGCGGCCAAAAAGATTCATTGTGATATCGATCCGTCCAGCATCAACAAGAACGTCGCGGTGGATGTGGCGGTGGTGGGGGATGCGGCGCAGATTCTGCGCGCGATGATCGCGGCGTGGAAGGCGGATAAGCAGCAGGTGGACAAAAGCGCGCTGGCGACGTGGTGGCAGCAGATCGACGTGTGGCGGGCGAAGAAATCGTTGCGGTTTACGCAGGCGATGGCGCCGGGGAGCGTGATAAAACCGCAATACGCGATCGAGCGGCTGTACAAGGCGACGCGCGGGGCGGGCAAGGAGACGTTTATTACGACCGAGGTTGGGCAGCACCAGATGTGGGCGGCGCAGCATTTCAAGTTCGAGAAGCCGAACCGGTGGCTGACCAGCGGCGGGCTGGGGACGATGGGGTACGGGCTGCCGGCGGCGATGGGGGTGCAGATCGCGCATCCGGACGCGCTGGTGATCGATATCGCGGGCGAGGCCTCGATTTTGATGAACATTCAGGAAATGGGGACGCTGGCGCAGTACCGGCTGCCGGTGAAAATTTTCATTTTGAATAATCAATATATGGGCATGGTGCGGCAGTGGCAGGAACTTTTGCACGGCAACCGGTATTCGGAAAGTTATAGCGCGGCGCTGCCGGATTTCGTAAAACTGGCGGAGAGTTTTCATGCGGTGGGGTTGCGCGCTGAAAAGGTGGAGGATCTGGACCGGGTGATCGCGGAGATGCTGGCGGTGGATCGGCCGGTGATCGCGGATATCTGCGTGGACCAGAAGGAGAATGTGTTTCCGATGATCCCGAGCGGGGCGGCGCATAACGAGATGTTATTGGGGCCGGAACATGCGGAGAATGCCGGGGGTTATACGGGCAAATCGGTGACGGACGAAGGTTTGGTGCTGGTCTAATGCCGGGTTCGGAGATGCGGTCGGCCACCATCTCGGTGCTGGTGGAGAACGAGGCTGGGGTTTTGGCGCGGGTGATCGGGCTGTTTTCGGGGCGGGGGTATAATATTGATTCGTTGACGGTGGCGCCGGTGGAGCGGGACCGGTCGAAGAGCCGGATTACGATTGTGACGAGCGGGACGGAAATGGTGATCGAGCAGATCAAGGCGCAGCTGGGCCGGCTGGTGCCGGTCTATCGGGTGCTGGATTTGACGGTTGAGGGGCCGCATCTGGCGCGGGAACTGGCGCTGATCAAGGTGGTGGGGACGGGGAATGCGCGGTCGGAGGCGCTGCGGCTGGCGGATGCGTTTCGGGCAAGGGTGATCGATGCGTCGACGGAATCGTTTATTTTTGAGCTGACGGGGGCGACGGATAAATTGGATGCGTTTTTGGATTTGATGCGGCCGATTGGGCTGGCGGAGGTGGCGAGGACGGGGGTGGCGGCGATTGCGCGGGGGAAGGGGACGATTGAGTAAAGGGACGAGTGGTGTTGGCACGGCAGTCATGCGCTTCATCCCGGACATCGAAGGTGGTTTTGTGGTTGCATGAGATGCCCGAAAGCGGACGTTGATGAGGCGGCTGGGTTTTCGAAAGGAATGGCGAGACGCAATATTAGTTCGACCCGCAAACTTACTGCGCTTTGTTTCGAACCGATAAGACCGAAATAAATAATAAATTCAGTATAATCCATGGAGCATTATACCAAAATGGTACCCCTGTCCAGTCGGTCATTATACTTCCGAAAATATAAGTTTGAATAGCCTCCGACGCTGAAAGGCTCAAAAAACTTCCCGCGATAACCAGAGATGTTAGTTTCCACCCCCATGACTCCATGTACCCAGCCCGATAAAAAAGAAATGCGTATATTATTTGAAAGAATAAGTATAAAATAATTGTCAACGGAACGCCATACCCAGACACGTCAACGGAAATGGGGAACTCTTGAATTCTTTGCATTTCTTTATCAATTGGTGATGCCTCAGGCGAGAATTGCCTTAAATTTACTATGCGACCACTCCAGGCAAGTGTTGGCGTTGAGGTCTGATTACTGGCGCCGGTCAAAAACTGAGGATTTGTGACATATACAATGACGTAGACTTCATCCCCTGGGTTCAAAAGTGTGGGGTCTGCGTCAAATTCTGAGTCACTAACTTTTCTCCAATTTAGAGAGATAAACTGATTCGTACCCGGATAATAATTGGATACCGCAAGGATTTGCCACGGCGAAGTTACATTAAGGCTCAGATTTTTGTAATAATCAGCAGGTACAATAGGGGATTTTCCAACGTTTTTTAGACTGGCCTGAAAAATTTGTATGTTGTTTATCGTGCGCTTCCCGATAAGCAGATCAAGCGATAAGCCTTTACCAAGATTAGAAAGATCATCGAGAGGATCTGCGGGACCGACTACCGATACTTCCACGGTTTTCGGAGGGCTTGGTCCGCTCGCGTAATCGCTATATGCAGTGTAAGGTCCTGGGAAAATAGAAATCACCGCAACGAATAGCGGAATTAGCCATTTAACCAAATCCCTATTCATCATTCAGGCCTCTAAATTCAGTGATTACGTTACGCAATTGTGATCAAACGGTCCAGACACTGATTTAACCAATGAGGGAAGCGCCCATTTTTACGGCGGAGTTTTGTAGGTCCTTGTCCAGGGTGGCGAGGGGCAGGTTTGAACGTAGGGCCAACTTGAGATAGGCGGCGTCGTAGATCGTCTGGCCGAGGCGGTTCGCCAAAGCGAGGCTGGCGGTCCAGCATATAAGGTGGGTCTGCGGATCGGTCCGTATGGGAAACAGTGCAAGATCGGTCAGGGCCTCATCCCTGAAATTCCTTGTTATCCGGCGGCGCCTGATGGCGCTGGCCAGGGCGTTGGCTACTTCCAGCCGCCAGTGGGTGGGTGTCCAGGCGCCATGATCCAGGATCGATTGCAAGACATTTTGGGCGACTGGCGGGCTTTCGTCGGGTAGCAAAAAGGCGATGGTGGCGGAGCAGTCAAGGACAAAGCTCAACGGCGGCCTTCGTCCCGAAAGGCTTTCCACTCCTCCCAGTTGAACGGGCCGGATTTGAGGGCGGAGGCGCGGGCGCGGATGCGGGCGGCGGCTTGTTCGGCTTCTTGTCTGCGGTATGCGCCTTCGGGGGGCACCAGGCGGGCCACGGGCTTGCCGTGGCGGGTGATGAGAATGTCCTCGCCTTGCTCGACGAGTTCGAGCAGGGCGCTGAGTTGGTTTTTGGCTTCGAAAGTGCCGACTTCTTTCATCAGGGTTGTGTATCAGAAATTCTGGGTAGGGACTAGCTGGATTTCGTCGACAACGATGTTGCTCGCGGTTATGGTGATGCTTTGTTTGGATGAGGAGCCATGAGCGGGGTGATTAAACCGTCGACGCGGAGTGCGGAACTGGAGCGGCAGTTGGGGGCGGCCAGGGAGGTGTTGCGGGAGCAGGCGGAGGTCCTGCGCGAACTGGCGAAGCAGTAAGCAAAAGCAGTTACTTTTTTGAAAAAAAGTAACCAAAAAACTTTTGCTCCGCTTCGCGCCGTGTTGGACCGCTAACGGTTCAACACCGCGCGAAGCGGACCAAAAGTTTTTTGCGCGCTTTTTTTCAAAAAAGCGCTTCTTTCTTTTTTCACGGCGTGACGTTGAGGTCCACGACCACCGGGTAGGTCGGGCGGCCGTCTAGGGGGGGAGCAGAAAACTGGGCGGTGGACATTTGTTTGGCGAAACAGATGGCCATCTGGGTGGCCGGGCGGACTTCGATGTCGATCATCTGGCCGGTGTCCGTGATGTTGCCGATCAGGGCGAAGTGGCCGATTCCGGAGGGGGGGAGCTTGGTGCCGGGGGGGTCGCAGGCGTTGCCGGCTTGTTTCAGGATGGGAAAGAGCGTGAGGGCGTATTTGCTGCCCTCGATGTTCTGCGCGGCGGCGCGGCCGGCGGTGGCGCGGGAGGTAAAATCGTCCGCCCGCGCGGCCTGCGCCAGGGCGAGACAAAGGAGCAGCGCGCTCACCAGAAATTTCATGACGGCTGTTTGGCGTGCGGCGGGCAAAAAGTCTATTCCGGGGCCAGCAGCGCCCAGCGCTCGTGGTCCCGCCACACGCCGGCGATGCGCAGATAGGCGGGGGAAAAACCCTCCTGGCGGAAGCCGGCGCGCTGGACGAGGGTTTTCGAGCGGAGGTTTTCGGGCTGGATGTTGGCTTCGAGACGGTGGAGGCCGAGGTGCGCGAAGGCATGCGCGGTGGCCAGGCGCAGGCCGGCGGTCATGAATCCGCCTCCCGCGTGGGATTGCATGGCGTAGAAACCGGTATAGGCGGAGCAGAAATTGCCCAGAACAATTTGGGAAAAATTGATGATACCGGCGAGTTGGCCTCGCGCGTCACGGAGCAGGAAACTGGCATTGGCTGGGTTTTCCAGCGTTTTCAGCCAGGAATGAAAGCCGGGCTCGTCGGTGCAGGGCGAAACCCAACGGGCGTGCAGGCTGTGGCTGGCGCGGTTGGCGGCGATGATTTCGGCGCCGTCCGCCGCGGTGACGGGATAGAGGGTCACTTCGGGCATGAGACGTTTTATGCCGTGAACCCGGCGGGTGAAAGACACAAGATTGCGCGAAAATGGGCAGCAGACATGCCCGAAGGCCAAGGCGGCGCGGCGTGACAGGGGCGCAAAACCGTTTTACAGGAGCGCGATCTTTGACCAATCCGCCAGAATTTTGAGGAAACAGCCGATGCGCGTTTATTATGACCGGGATGCCGATGTGAACCTGATCAAGGGCAAAAAGGTCGCCATCGTCGGCTATGGCAGCCAGGGCCACGCGCACGCGCTGAATTTGAAGGATAGCGGCGTGAAGGAACTGGCGGTGGCGCTGCGCGCGGGGTCCACGGCGGTGGCGAAGGCGGAGGGTGCGGGGATCAAGGTGCTCTCGCCCACCGAGGCGGCGAAGTGGGCGGATGTGATCATGGTGCTGACGCCCGATGAGGGCCAGGGCGAGCTGTATCGCGACCACCTGGCGCCGAACATGAAGCCGGGGGCCGCGCTGGCGTTCGCGCATGGGCTGAACATTCATTTCAATCTGATCGAGCCGCGGGGGGATATCGACGTGTATATGATCGCGCCGAAAGGGCCGGGCCATACCGTGCGCTCGGAATATCAGCGCGGCGGCGGGGTGCCTTGCCTGGTGGCGGTGGCGCAGGATGCTTCGGGCAACGCGATGGAAATCGCACTGTCCTACGCCTCGGCGATCGGCGGCGGGCGCGCCGGCATCATCGAGACCAGTTTTCGGGAAGAATGCGAGACCGATTTGTTCGGTGAACAGGTGGTGCTGTGCGGCGGCGTGGTGGAACTCATCAAGGCCGGGTTCGAGACGCTGGTGGAAGCCGGNNGTCACCGGCCCGCGCATCATCAATGCGGCCACCAAGGCGGAGATGAAACTGGTGCTGGACGACATCCAGAAAGGCCGTTTCGCGCGCGACTGGATGCTGGAGAACAAGGTGTCGCAGACCAATTTCAAGGCGATGCGCCGCGCCATGGCGGCGCACCCGATCGAAGAGGTCGGCGCCAAATTGCGGGCGATGATGCCGTGGATTTCGAAGAACGCGCTGGTCGATAAGGCGAAGAATTAGGGACAGGCGGTGACGCGCGATGAGTTGCGCGCCTGGGCGGCGCGCAATGGGTGGAGGGAGATGGCGGGGTGCCCGAGCCTGGTGAAGCCGGGACGGCCGAAGGATGCGATCGTCAGGCTGTCCTTCAAGGTGACCGTGGTGACGCTGGAGGTGCGCAAGGCGACGAAATGGGAAAAGGTGGCAAGCGCGAAATATGAGGATGTGGCGCTGGATGAGGATGGCGAACGGGTGCTGGGGCTGGGGTTCGAGAAGGTGCCGAGCATCGGGATGCTGATGCGGGAAAACCGGGACGAGCAGGTGTTTGCGAGGTTTGGGAAGTAAGTAGTTACTTTTTTGAAAAAAAGTAACCAAAAAACTTTTATTAACCACGGCTGCGAGGGGCCGGAGTTTGGCCACTCAACCGCAGTGGTATGAAATAGGATACATCATGCGCACGATCCTCATCACTGGCGGGGCTTCTGGCATTGGCGCCGGCATTGCGCGGCGGCTGGTTCGGGAGGGGGCGCGGGTGGTGATCGCGGATACGAAGCCGGCCGGCGTTGCGGGCGCGCGGGGGGAGATTTGCGATGTTTCGGATGAGGCGCAGGTGAATGCGCTGGTCGCGGGCATCGCAGCGGCGGAGGGAAGGCTGGATGGGCTGGTGTGCAATGCGGGTTTTATGATCCGCAAGCCGATCGCGGAACTTACGGTGGCGGAATGGTCGGCGGTGCTGGGGACGAATTTGACCAGCATTTTTCTGCTGGCGAAGGCGGCGGAGACCATGCTGCGGGCGGCGAGGGGCGCGATTGTCACGATTGCTTCCACGCGGGCGCATATGTCCGAGCCGCATACTGAATCCTATGCCGCGTCGAAGGGCGGAATTTTGGCGCTGACGCATGCGCTGGCGGTGAGTTTGGGGCCGGAGGTCCGGGCGAACGTGATTTCGCCGGGCTGGATCAATAGCCAAGGTGAGGCTCTGGCGGCGCGGGACGATGAACAGCATCCGGCCGGGCGGGTGGGACGGGTGGAGGATATTGCGAGCCTGACCGCGTACTTGCTTGGGCCCGATGCCGGGTTTATCACGGGGGCGGAGTTTATTGTCGATGGCGGGATGACGCGGAAAATGATCTACGAGGAATAGCGTAGTCGGCGGCGATTAACGGCAATCCCGTTGCCAGCGCCCCCAGCTCGCAAAAGTTTTTGCGCGCTTTTTTCAAAAAGCGCTACTTTCTTACTCCCGCATTTTCCTGATCAGTTCTTCCGCCGTGTCGCGATCCAGGCGCAGGGCGCGCTCGGCGATGTCTTGGGAGAAGCCGGTGCGGGCCAGGGCGGCGAGGGTTTTAGGTTCGGGGGCGTCGCCGAAGGGGCCGGCGCGGCGGCGTCGCAGGTAGGCGCAGGCGGCGGCGAGTTCGCGGTCCGGGTCTTCGGGCAGCAGGGTTTTGGCGGTGGATGGGGCGACACCTTTGGCGGCGAGGTGGGCGATGGCGTAGAGGCGGGATTTGCCTTCGCGGCGCAGGCGTTTTTCACGCGCGAGGGCGAAGGCGGCGTCGTTGAGGACGCCTTCGGCCTTCAGCCGGGCGATGACGGTGGTGATGGCGCGTTTGGCGGCGGCGGCCTCGGCCTCGTCTGGCGTGGTGTCTGGGCTGGCTTGCAGGCGGGCCCATTTTTGCACTCTTTTGGTCAGCAGGCGGGCGATGCTGGCTTCCGTCGAGGGGTAGCGGGCCAGGTGGTTGAGGGCGGCTTCGTATAAATTTGAGTCATTTGGGGGTTTTTCGGCCATGCCGGGCATGATTACCGCGGGCAAATGGGCTGACAAGGGCGGCCGGCTGCACTAGCTACCCCATACGTCAACATATAAGCCAGCAGGAAACGGCCCATGCCCGAGTATGATTACGTCATCATTGGCGCCGGCTCGGCCGGCTCGGTTCTGGCCAACCGGCTTTCGGCGGACGGGGTGACCAAGGTGTGCGTGCTGGAAGCGGGCAAGCCGGATGGTTCCGTGATGATCGACACGCCCGTCGGCATTTTGGGGCTGCTGCGGAGCAAAGCCTATAACTGGTATTTTCATACCGAGCCGCAGGCCAATTTGAACGGCCGGAAATTGTACTGGCCGCGCGGCAAGACGCTGGGGGGATCGTCGTCGATCAACGCGATGATTTATATTCGGGGTGTGCCGGGGGATTACGACGAGTGGGCGGAGTTGGGGGCGCCGGGCTGGGGCTGGCAGTCCATGCTGCCGATTTTCACGCAACTGGAATGCAACGAGCGCGGCGCCGATGCGTTTCACGGCGGCAGCGGCGAACTGAACGTGGCGGACGTTTATCATCCCAATCCGCTGGTGAAAGTTTTTCTGGATGCCGCGGCGCAGGCTGGACTGCCGTTCAACAACGATTTCAACGGCGCGGCGCAGGAAGGTGCCGGGCCATACCAGGTGACGCAGAAAGACGGCCGGCGTTTTTCCGCGGCGCGGGCGTTTCTGGATGCCGCGCGGACGCGGGCAAACCTGACGATTTTGACCGGGGCGCATGCGGCGAGGATTTTGGTTGAGAATAAGCGCGCGACCGGCGTGGAGGTGCGCGTTGGCGGCGGGATGCAGCGGATGATGGCGCGGCGGGAGGTGATTTGCGCCGGCGGCGCCGTCAATTCCCCGCAGCTGTTGTTGCTTTCGGGCATCGGCCCGCGCGCGGAACTGGCCAGGCATGGGATTGAACAGGTTCATGAACTGCCGGGCGTGGGGCAAAACCTGCAGGACCATCTCGACGTTTCGGTGATCGTGCGGGACAAGACCAAGCGCGCCGTGGGCATCGGTCCTGGCTCGCCGCTGACCGTCGCGCAGGCGTTTTTGGAATACCGCAAGTCCGGCACGGGGCTGCTGGCTTCGAACGGCGCCGAGGCCGGGGCGTTCGCGCGGCTGACGCCGGAATCGATGCGGCCGGACGCGCAATACCATTTCATACCCTTCATCGTGCGCGACCATGCGCGGAGACTAACGCCGGGTTATGGGATGACGCTGCATTGCTGCCAGTTGCGGCCGAAGAGCCGGGGGTGGGTTGGGCTGAGATCCGCGGACCCGTTCGCGGCGCCGCTGATCGAGCCGAATTATCTGTCGCATGATGATGACGTGGCGGAACTGCTGGCGGCCTTCAAGCTGGGGCGGCGGATTATGAATGCGCCGGCGATGCGGGCGGTGAGCGGGGGGGCGGAGATTGAGCCGGGGGCGAAGGTGACGTCTGATGCGCAACTGATCGAATTTATTCGTAACACCGCCGAGACGATTTATCACCCGGTGGGGACGTGCAGGATGGGGCAGGATGAGATGGCGGTGGTGGATGACCGGCTGCGGGTGCGGGGGATTGCGGGGCTGCGGGTGGCGGATGCGTCGATCATGCCGCGGCTGATTGGGGGGAATACGAATGCGCCGAGTATGGTGATTGGGGAGCAGGCGGCACGGATGATTCTGGCGGACCGCAATGAGGATTCGCAAGCGATGGCGGCGGAGTAGGAAAGCAAGGCGTTACTTTCCTATACAAAAACCGCCGAACACCGCGTCGAGAATTTCTTCCACACCGATCATCCCCGTCAATCGTCCGAGGGCCGCCGCGGCGGCGCGTAGATTTTCGCCGCGCAGTTCTGGTTCCGGGGACGCCATCGCGTCCGCCAGGGCCGTGGCCGCGTCGCGCACGCAGGCGAGCTGGCGGGGACGCGCGAGGGCGGGGAGGCCTTTGGTGTCGGTTAGTTTGATCGCGGCGCGCGACAGGGTTTCCAGCAGTGCGGCCATGCCGGCGCCCGTGCGGGCGCTGACCTGCAAATAATCCGCTGGCGACGCCTCGCCCAGATCGCTTTTGGTGATGACGCGCAGCGTCTCCACGCCCTCGGATGTCGGGGGGAATTGCGGGTTCGGCGCGGCGGCGACGGCGATGATGAGGTCGGCGCGGGCGGCGCGATTCTGGGCGCGGCGGACGCCTTCGGCCTCTATGGCGTCGGCGGTTTCGCGCAGGCCGGCGGTGTCGGTGAGGTGTACCGGGATGCCGGCGAGGTCGATGCGGGTGCCGATGGCGTCGCGCGTGGTGCCGGGAATTTCCGAGACGATCGCGATTTCGGCGCCGGCCAGCGCGTTCAGGAGCGTCGATTTGCCGACATTCGGCGGGCCCAGAATGACGAATTCCAGGCCCTCGCGCAGGCGGTTTGCGCGCGGCGCGGCGGCGAGGGCGGTTTGCATATCGTGCAACAGGGTTTCGATGTCTTGGATGAGTTTTTGTTCGACATCCGGCGGCAAATCCTCGTCGGGGAAATCGATCAGCGCCTCTTGCCGCGCCATCACCTGGCGCAGCGATTCGCGCCAGGCGATGCAGGCGAGGTGCAGCGCGTCCGCGCCGTTGATCGCCTGGCGGCGCTGCGCCTCGGTCTCCGCCGCGATCAGATCGGCGATCGCTTCGGCCTGCAACAGATCGAATTTGCCGTGCAGGAAGGCGCGGCGGGAGAATTCGCCGGGTTCGGCCGGGCGGGCGCCGGCGGCGACCAGCGCGGCGCTGACCGCGGCCAGCACGGCGCGGCCGCCATGCAGCGATAATTCGACGCAGTCCTCGCCGGTGAAACTTTTTGGCGCGGGGAATGTGAGCACTAACGCGTTGTCTAGAATACCACCGGCCGCGTCGCGCAGGGCGCGCAGGCCGGCGCGGCGGGGTGCTGGCAATGCGCCGGCCAGGTGATGGGTAACCTGCAAGGCGTTCGCGCCGGACAGCCGCAGCACGGTGACCGCGCCGCCGCGGCCGGTGATGGGCGCGAAAATCGTGTTTTGGGTCAAAGCGTGAGCGTGCCTTCGATGCAGGTGACGACGTCGCCGCCGATCCAGATGGCGTCTGCGTCCGCGCTGATATGCACGCGTCCCGCCCGGCCCAGCGCGGTGCCCTGGGAGACGACATAGCGCCGTGGGGCCAGGCCCGCTTCAATCAGCCATTGGGCGAGGCCGGCGTTGAGACTGCCGGTGACGGGGTCTTCAGGGATGCCCTCGCCGGGGGCGAAACCGCGCACCTCGAATTGCGTCTCGCCGGCGGTGTGCGGGCCGATGACGCCGATTTCCAAGCCTTCCATCGCGGCAAAATCAGGTGTTAGGGCGAGGACCGCATCGGCGTCCCGCAGCATGACGGCGACCCAGAATGGCGGGTCGCAGAGCCATTGCGATTGCAGAATCTCGCCGGGTGCGATCCGCAAGCTTGCGGCTATTTTCAGTAATGTCTCGGGCTCGACAGCGCGGCGGCGGGCCGGCGGCGCGGCGAAGGCCAGCCGGCCGTCCAGCCTTGCCAGCTCAACCAGCCCGACGCCGCATTCCTGCACGATCCGATCGGAACGCGGCTGGCCGCCGCTTGCCAGCCAGACATGGCAACTGCCTAGCGTCGGATGGCCGGCGAACGGCAATTCATGGCGTGGCGTGAAAATGCGAACGCGGTAGTCGGCGCGCGGGTCGGTTGGTTTGAGGAGGAATGTGGTTTCGCTGAGGTTGGTCCAATTGGCGAACGCGGCCATTTGTTGCGTTGTGAAATCGTCGGCGCCGATGACGACGGCGAGCGGGTTGCCTTTGAGAGGCGTGCGGGTGAAGACATCCACTTGATGAAAGGCATATTGGGCCATCACAAACTAAGCTCCCCTGGCGTTTTGGTTGAGGTGCCGGCTGTAGCCGGGGCCGCGCCGACAGATAAGGCCGTGCCGGGGCAAACTATGTTGACGGTATGCATCTGCAGGTTCCCGCTACGTTTTTGTCGGGGACAGCGTAGCTCGAACGGCGGCGCGCAGTTCCGGCGGGTGGTCGGAGAATTTTTCGATGCGGGAAGGGCTGCGGCCTTTTTGGAGCGCGCGTTCAAAAACGGCGTCAGCCGATTGGATGCGTTGGGCTTCTTCCAGAAGAAGCAAGAAATCCATGGTGCCAAGTTCGATGATTTTGTCTTTTTGGAAGACGGTAACGCGTTTCGTCACCGCGGTTTCCTCGCACAGCAGAATGGCTTTCTCATCGGCTTGCAGGCGGTCCGGTTCCTCGATGACTTCAATGGCGGCTTGTTCGCCTAGATTGGGCGCGTAGGCACGCGGGTTGACCTCGCGGGCGGCGGTGAAGTTGAGGTAGCTGTTGGTGACGGCGATTTCGATCCGGGCATGGTGCTGTTTGACCCATTCGATGACGGACTGAGCGCCGAGTTTGGCGGTATCGCGCGTGGCTTCGTAGAACACGGCGTCCGGGATCACGACCTGGACGTTGGGGTAGAGCAGGTAGTCAAGGCTGTCGGCGGCGGCCAGGGTGATGAGGGGGCCAGTATCCAGGACGTAGAGGCAGACGCGCGGAGTGGTCATTCCGCTGGCGGGAAGAGCCAGGCACGGGCGGTGGCGATTTGGGCTTCGCGGCCGGCTTGGGCGGCGCGGGGGAGGGGGAGGTCGCGGGCGGCGAGTTCGATGATGATGTCGGCGTAGGTTATGCCGCCGAGGGCGCGGCGAAGTTCCGTGGCGGAAATCTCGGCGCGCGAGTAGCGGGTGAGGAGTTCGGTGGCGTTCGGAGCGTCCATATGTCTGTTATGGGCGGGATTTTTGGGTTTTCCAAGTTTCTTGGTTGGCGGCATGTTGGCACCATCGGCTCCGACGCCCCCAGGAATCAAAAGTTTTTCGGTTACTTTTTTTCAAAAAAGTAACTGCTTTCGTGGACCGGGTGCGAATGGTGGGGTGCGCAAGAGCGCAACCCACCCTACGCTTTTAGTCCAGTAGCAGCCTTACGCTATCGGCATCCACCGCCGCCAGGGCGGCGGCGGCGATTTCGCGGCAGTGGCGCAGGCTGACCGCGCGGATGGCGCGTTTGACGCGGGGGATGGCGGCGCCGTGCATGGAAAGCTGGCGCATCCCCAAACCCACCAGCAGCGGTGCCGCCTCCGGCCGGCTGGCGAGTTCGCCGCAGACGGAGACGGGAATTTTGGCGGCGTGGCCGGCCACGCCGGTCTCGTAGATCAGGCGCAGAATCGTCGGCTCCAGCGGGTCGTAGAGCTTGGTGCCCATCGGCAGGCTACGGTCGGCCGCCAGGGTGTACATGGTGAGGTCGTTGGTGCCGATGGCGAAGAATTCGGCGTGCTTGGCGAGGTGCGAGGCGGCGAGGGCGGCGGCGGGGGTTTCGATCATGATGCCCATCGGCGGCTTGCTCTCCGCCATGCGCACGTTGCGGCGTTTCAGGCGGCGCCAGACGCGCTCGTAGATCTCCCACGCGGCCTCGCATTCGCGTAAAAAACCCACCATGGGGAGCATGATTTTGACGGGTCCCGCCGCGCCGGCGCGGAAAATCGCGGCCAGCTGGGTTTCGAACAGGTCCGGATGGCGCAGGAGCAGGCGAATGCCGCGCAGGCCGAGCGCGGGATTGGATTCGGCGGCGCCGGCGGTGTAGCCGGACAGCGCCTCCACCTCCTTGTCGGACCCCCAGTCCAGCACGCGGATGGTCACCGGGTCGCCGTCCATCGCCTCGACGATGTCGCGGTAAATTTCGGTTTGCGCGTCCTCGTCGGGCAGGGTTTCGCGGTTCATGAAAATGAACTCGCTGCGCATCAGCCCGATGCCGTGCGCGCCGGATTCGGCGATCATCGGCAATTCGAACGGCAATTCGAGGTTCGCCTGCAGGTCGATCAGCACATGGTCGGTGGTTTCCGCCGGGACGCGCTGCAGCCGTGCGAGCGCGCGCAGCGTGCGGCTGCGCGCGGCCAGGCGTTCTTTCGCCGCCTCCAGGCTGCGGCCGGACGGATTCAAAATCACCTCGCCCGCCTCGCCGTCCACGATGGCGAGCGTGCCGGGCTGTGCGGCTTCCAGCACGCCGGCCGCGCCCAGCACCGCCGGCACGCCGAGCGCGCGCAGCATCACCGCCGTGTGGCCGTCCGCGCCGCCTTCCGCCGTGACCACGCCGGCGAATTTTTCGGGCCGGATCAGCGCGGCGTCCGCCGGGCGCAGAAACTCCGCCACCAGGATCGTGCCGGGCGCGGAATCCGCGAAACTGCGGAACGGCAGCCGCGTCAGGTTGCGCAGCACGCGGCGCGCGATTTCCCGCACCTCCTCGGCCCGTCGCACCCGGCCCTCATGGTCGCTGCCGGTCAGCGCCAGAATCGCCTCGGCCTGCGCGTCGGCTTCCTCCATCATCGCCGATTCCGGCGCCTTCAGCCCGTCGCTGATGCGCGCCCGCGCGCCGCGCAAAAGCCGGGAATTGCCCAGCATGTGCAAATAGGCGTCGATCAGCGGCGAGATTTCGGTCTGGCTCTGCTCCGGCAGGCTCGCCAGCTTGGCTTTCAGTTTTTGCAACTGCCGGCGGGAGGTCGCCACCGCCTCCTCCAGCCGTGCCAGTTCCGCCGCGCTGTCGGCGGCGGCGATTTTGCGGGGCGAAAATTGCAGCGCCGGTTCGGTCGCCTCATAGACCGGCCCGATGCCGATGCCGGGCGAGATCGGGTGGCCCGAAAATCTCAGTTCGCGCTTGCTTGTGCCGGGCGGGTCAATCAGTTTCATGGAAACCGGCCTCAATCAGCGCGGCGATGGCATCCAGAGCCTCCTTGGCGTCAAACCCGTCGGCCGAGAGCAGCACGGAACTGCCCTGGCCGGCGCCCAGCATCATCAGCCCCATGATCGAGCGGGCCGAAACCGACTGGCCGTCCTTGGCCACGTCCACCGCGGCGGAATAGCGCTCCGCCAGCGTCACCAGTTTGGCGGCGGCCCGCGCGTGCAGGCCGCGGCGGTTAACAATTCCCACTTCACGGGTGATGACGGCGCTATTGCTCATTGGCTACTCCGCGGCGCGAACCACCCCGTTCGGCGGGCAAGCGGCCTGTTGGATTTCGTGGCCGGAGGTGATGTATTTGCGGCCCGCCGCCTCCGCGCATTGCACGGATTCCGCCAGGCCCTGATTGCCGCGGACCTTGGCGAGCTTGACCAGCATCGGCAGGTTGACGCCGCCGATGACCTCCACGTCCGGCTGGCCGAGCATGGACATCGCCAGGTTGCTGGGGGTGCCGCCGAACATGTCGGTCAGCAGGATGACGCCGTCGCCGGTGTTCACCTCCGCCATCCGGGCGGCGATTTCGGCGCGCTGGCTTTCGATTTCCGCGTCGGATTCGATGCAGACGGTGGCGAGCGAGGCCTGCTTGCCGACCACGTGCTCCATGGCGTCCCGCAGGGCATTGGCCAGCGCGCCGTGGGTGACCAGAACCATGCCAATCATCTTGCGTAGCTCATGTCACGCCACTCATCTGCTTCGCCTGGTCCTCGCCAACGCCAACAACTCTTTCACGCGCCGCATTTTCGCGGCGGATTTCCCGATGATGCAGTCCCACACGCCACCCCGTCCGGCCAATATGCGCCGCCAGCCGCTCTATCAGATAGACCGACCGGTGTTGACCTCCTGTACACCCAATCGCGAATGTTGCATATTTCTTTCCTTCTTTAACGAAGCGTGGCAGCAAAAAATCCACCATGCCCGTTATATGGGCAAAAAACGGCGTCAAATCAGGGTCCGATTCGATGAATTCCGCGACAGATGCATCCAAACCGGTCAGCGGTCTCAATTTTTCAACATAATACGGGTTGCGCAGGAAGCGCGCGTCGAACACCACGTCCGCCTCGCGCGGCAGGCCGTGCGGAAATCCGAAGGAGACCAGGGAGATGGCGAGGCCCGGGCAGCCGGCGCCAAAATTCTGTTCGATCATCTGGCGTAAGGCCGGCAGTTTGAGGTGGGACGTGTCCACCAGCAGGTCCGCCGCTTCGCGCAATTTGTCCGTCAGCGCGCGTTCCAGGGCGATGCCGTCGGCCACCTGGCCGGCCTGGGCGAGCGGGTGGCGGCGCCTTGTTTCGGTGTAGCGGCTGAGCAGGGCGGCGTCGTCCGCCGTGGCGTAAACCAGTTCCGCCCGCAGACCGGTGGTTTCGCGCAGGCGGTCCAGGGTTTGCAGCACGGTTTGCGCGTCGAAGCCGCGGGAGCGGGCGTCCACCCCGATGGCGAGGTTGCGCTCGGCGCAGATGATCAGGTCTTCGAGGGTGCCGAGCGGGGGATTGTCCATGGTCTCGAAGCCGAGATCCTCCAGGGCGCGGAGGATGGAGTTCTTGCCGGCGCCGGAGAGGCCGGTGACGAGCACCAGGCGGGGCTTTTCGTGTGCCTCGGTCATGCCGCGAAGGCGCCCACGACTTGCTCGGCGCGGCCCGTGACCGCGTCGAACGCCAGCGCCAGTCTTTCCGGCGCCGAGGGGTTGGCCGGGTCGAGCGTGATTTCGGGTACGGCCAAAGCCTCATGCCAGGCCTGCGACGGCAGCCTTTCGGCCGGGCGGCCGAGCCGCACCGCCAGGCGCAGGCGCGCCGATGCCACGAACGGCAGCCGGAAAATGCCCAGCCCGCGCACTTCGATCATCCCGGCCAGCGCTTTTGGCGCGGTGCACAGGGTGTTTTCGACGATGACCTGGTCGTCCGCCACGAGTTGCCAGCCGCGCGCCAGCAGGCGGAGCAAAAGATCGGACTTGCCGCTGCCCGACTCGCCTAGCAGCAAAACCGCGTCAAACCCTCCGGGACCCGGCCGGGCGGCGCAAGAGGCGTGAATGCGCATGATGATATATATAGTGCCAAGATTCGCAGGGGTGCGAAAGGGGGAAGGTTTCTGCCACGAAAAGAGTTAAGGAAGAACTTCTTTTTTGAAAAAAAGAAGCAAAAAACTTTTATTTCCCGCAGGCTGTTGAGCGGCCAAACTGTGGCCTCTCAACGGGCATGGGAATTGAGAGTTTTTTTGCTTGCCCGGGCGGGGCGCCCTTTTTTGCAAAAAAGAAGTTCTTTACTTACTTTCTTAAGATTTTCTGAGCTCATCGAGCGCCACCAGCTTGCCGTCCCGCTCAAAATGCCAATACGTCCACCCATTGCAGGACGGCGCGTTTTGCAGGGCGGCGCCGACCTGGTGGATGGAGCCGCGATGCGGGCCGGCGGTCAGGGTGCCGTCGGCGTTGACCACCGCCATGAATTTGCGCTGGCGGTCGAAGAGTTTTGTGCCGGCGGGCAGGGTGCCGCTTTCGACGAAGGTGCCGAAGGCGATGCGGGGGGCGTC
This sequence comes from Acetobacteraceae bacterium, assembly GCA_003137135.1. GTDB lineage: Bacteria > Pseudomonadota > Alphaproteobacteria > Acetobacterales > Acetobacteraceae > Acidocella. The sequence goes on along the minus strand of PLFB01000120.1, from coordinate 3,034 downwards.
GCGCCCGGCCGGCGGGGCGTGTACGGCCTGCGCGGGCGCGGGCTTTTCGGCGCGCAGCCGGCCCCAGGCGGCTTCGACGTAAGCGGGGTGACGCTCGATGCCGATAAAATGGCGGTGCAGGCGCTTGGCGACGACCGCGGTGGTGCCGGTGCCGAGGAACGGGTCGAGGATGATGTCGCCGGGGGCGGTGGAGGCGAGGATGACGCGGTGCAGCAGGGCTTCGGGTTTCTGGGTGGGGTGGAGTTTGAGGCCGTGGGCGTTGCGCAGGCGCTCCGGACCGGTGCAGAGCGGCAAAGTCCAGTCGCTGCGCATTTGCAGGTCGTCGTTCAGGGACTTCATGGACTGGTAGTTGAATTTGTAGCGCGCGGTCTTGCTTTTGGCCGCCCAGATCATGGTTTCATGCGCGTTGGTAAAGCGCCGGCCGCGGAAATTGGGCATCGGGTTGGATTTGCGCCAGATCACATCATTGAGGATCCAGAAGCCGAGATCCTGCAGGATGGCGCCGATCCGAAAAATGTTGTGGTAGCTGCCGATGACCCAGAGCGTGCCGTCCTTGTTCAGCAGGCGGTGGCATTCGGCGAGCCAGTCGCGGGTGAAGGCGTCATAGGCGGCGAAATCGGTGAAGCGGTCCCAGTCGTCGTCCACGCCATCGACCAGGCTGTCATCGGGGCGGCGGAGTTCCCCGCGCAGCTGCAAATTATAGGGCGGGTCCGCGAACACGGTGTTGATGCAGGCGTCCGGCAGCATGCGCAGCACCTGCCCGGCGTCGCCGAGCAGAATTTGGTCGAGCGGCAATTCGCGCAGCACTTCCACCGGCAAGGTTTTGTCCCAGGTTAACGGTCCGCAACGTGGCTTTCGGGCCGTGGCCGCGTCAATCGTAAGGAAGCGGTTACTTTTTTTGAAAAAAAAGTAACCAAAAAAACTTTTGGTCCTGCGGGCNNCCGCAGGACCAAAAGTTTTTTGCGCCGCACCCGCGGAGGGGCTTTTTTTTAAAAAAGTGCTGCTTTCTTCCTTTGCACCGCGGAGCAGGATTCCGAACGACATGCGGTGATGCGGCGTCGGGCCGTGGGCGATGATGGCGGCGCGGTGGAATTCGCCGGCGTAGCCGGCGTTGCGGGCCCAGCCATAGGCGGGGTAGCGGGCGGCCAGGCGGGTCATCAGCGCGTCGCGCAGAACTTTGGCGGCGATGGAGGCGGCGGCGATGGAGAGGCAGATGCCGTCGCCGCCGATGACCGCGGTGCAGGGCAAGGCGCAGCCGGGGAGTTTGTTGCCGTCCACCAGCACGTGGTCCGGCGGGCGGGGCAGGCGCGCGATGGCGCGGCGCATGGCGAGCAGGCTGGCCTGCAGGATGTTGATGCGTTCGATTTCCGCGACCGAGGCCGCCGCGATGGAAAATTCGGCGCCCGCCGCGCGCAGCGCCGCCAGGATGGCGATGCGCCTGGCGGGCGTGAGCTTTTTGGAGTCATCGATTTGCGCAGCCAGGTCCGCCGCCAGATTTTCGGGCAACATTGCCGCCGCCGCGACCACTGGGCCGGCCAGGGGGCCGCGGCCCACCTCGTCCACCCCGGCCACCAGACCGCCCAAGCGCGTTTCGTAGGAAAAATCCGGCATGGCTTGATCTATCGCAAGGCTGCGCCGAGTCGCCAATGTTTGAATTGACTCATCCTAAAACTTGGCGTTTGCAGGACGGTGTCGATGTCACTCCCGGAGCGTTTTTCAGTGAACCACAAGTTTTTGGCGAAGTGCGACGAGGCGCTGGCGGAGATCACCGCGCAGGGGCGCTACCGGCGGTTTGTCGCGCTGGAGAAACTGGCGGACCGGTTTCCGTATTACCAGGTGACCATGGAGGGACGCACGCGGGATATTCTGGTGTGGTCTTCCAACGATTATCTGGCGATGGGCACGGACCCGGTGGTGATCGAAGCCTCGATTGAGGCGGCGCGAAAAATGGGGGCGGGGGCGGGGGGGACGCGGAATATCGCCGGGTCCTCGCCGCTGCATGTGGCGCTGGAGGAGGAACTGGCGGATTTGCACGGCAAGGACGCGGCGCTGCTGTTTACTTCCGGCTATGTTTCGAACCAGGCGTCGCTGGGGGCGATTTTGAATGCGCTGCCGGATTGGCATGTATTTTCGGACGCGAAAAACCACAATTCGATGATCGTGGGCATCAAGGACGGGCGCAAAGCCACGGTGCATGTTTTTGCGCATAACGACATGGCGGATTTGGAGCGCCGGCTGGCGGCGGCGCCGGCCGATGCGCCGAAACTGATCGCGTTCGAGAGCGTGTATTCGATGGATGGGGACATCGCGCCGCTGGCGGCGATTTGCGACCTGGCGGAGCGGTACAACGCGCTGACCTATCTGGACGAGGTGCACGCCGTGGGGATGTACGGCGCGCATGGCGGCGGCGTTTCGGAGCGCGACGGGGTGGCGGGGCGGATTACGATTATTGAAGGCACGCTGGCTAAGGCTTTTGGTTGCCACGGCGGGTATATTACTGGCGATTTCAAGGTGCTGGACTATATCCGCTCGGTCGCCGCCGGGTTTATATTCACCACGGCGCTGCCGCCGCCCACCGTCGCGGCCGCTTTGGCCTCGGTGCGCACGCTGAAGGCGGACCATGCGCGCCGCGCGCTGCTGTTCAACCGGGCGGAGACGCTGAAGCAGAAATTTGCCGCGGCGGGGCTGCCGGTGATGCCGAGTTCCAGCCACATCGTGCCGCTGTTCATCGGCGACGCGGCGCGCGCCACGGCGGTGAGCCTACGGCTGATCAGGGAATTCGGCATGTACGCGACGCCTATCAACTACCCGACGGTCGCCGCGGGGACCGAACGGTTGCGCTTCACGCCGGGGCCGAAGCATACGGACGCGATGATGGATGATCTGGTGGGGGCGCTGCAGCAGATTTTGCTGGGGGTGTCGGTCCCCGCTAGTGCTTAGCTTGCCGCGCGCAGCGGCGTTCTCTATAGGCTTGGCGCCACGTTGCCGACATAGCTCAGCGGTAGAGCAACTGATTCGTAATCAGTAGGTCCCC
>PLFB01000274.1 GCA_003137135.1 Acetobacteraceae bacterium | reverse complement strand
ACCGCGCTGAACGCGGTGTGGGGGATTATGCATCATTTTGGCGGGGCGAGCCCGGCGGAAAATCCGGGGCCGGGGGATTTATTTGATCGCCTGGCGCCTATGAAGCTGCCGGATTGAGAAAGTAAGAAAGAAGCGCTTTNNCGCGCAAAAAACTTTTATTAACCTTAGACTGTGCTGGTGAAAACGACTGTGGCACAGGTTAAGAGTTTTTTGCTTCCCCAGGCGGGGCGCCTTTTTTTCAAAAGAGAAGTTTTTGCTTACTTATGAGCCACTGCTCGCATTTTGGCGTGTGCGGGGGGTGCGCGTTTACCGATGGCGGCGTGCCAGATAAGGCGGCGATGGTGCCAGGGGCTGTGGGGGTGGTGGAGATTCCGGTGGGACGCCGGCGAAGGGTGGATTGGGCGGCGGTAAGGCAGGGGCCGGCGGTGGTGGTGGGGTTGCACCAGGCCAGGTCCAAAAATGTGGTGGATATGCGGGAGTGCGCGGTGCTGCTGCCGGAACTAGTGGCGTTGGCGGCGCCGGTAAGGGAGGTGTTGCGGCGGATGGAGGGTTTTCGGCGCAATGGGTCGGTCGTGGTGAATATGCTGGATGGCGGGGCGGACGTGCTGGTGCGGGTGGATGGCACCGTGACGGCGCCAGATAGGACGAAGCTGGTGGCGTTTGCGCGTGAGCATGGCGTGCTGCGCGTTTCGGTGGCGGAGGGCGACGGGGCGCCGGAAGCGGTGGGCATTTTGGCGCCGCCGGTGGTGACGATGTCGGGGGTGGAGGTAGAGCCGGGGGCCGGGGCGTTTTTGCAGGCGAGCCGTGAGGGCGAGGCGGCGATCGTGGCGGCAGTGGTGGCGGGGCTGCCGGCGATGAAGGCGAAGGCCAGGATCGTGGAGCTTTACGCGGGGGTGGGGACGATTTCATTTGCGCTGAAGGCGTATGGGCGGGTGGAGGCTTATGAGGGGAATGCGGCGGCGGTGGCGGCGCATGAGGCGGCGATCAGGCGGCACAATCTGGCGGGTGTTATGCGGGTGACGCAGCGGGATCTTGCCCGCCGGCCGCTGCAGGCGCCGGAGATGGCGGGGGCGGCGGCGGTGGTGCTGGACCCGCCTTATGCGGGGGCCAGCGCGCAGATGAAAAATGTGGCGGCGAGCCGGGTGAAGCGGGTCATTTACGTGAGTTGCAATCCGGCGGCGCTGGCGGGCGATGCGGGCTGGCTGCGCAGGGCTGGGTTTGAGATTGTCTCGGCGGTGGCGATTGATCAGTTTCCGTATTCGAACAATGTGGAGGCTGTGGTGGTGTTTTCGAAGGTGTGAGGCGCCGCGGAACAGACTATATAAAGTGCATGAAAATATCGGTTTTGGATCAGTCGCCGGCACGGGAGGGTGTGTCTCCGGATGTCGCGATACGGGAAAGTATTGAGTTGGCGCGGGCCTGCGAAAAGTTTGGGTTTTTCAGGTACTGGGTTTCGGAGCATCATTCATCCGAGGCGGTGGCGGGGTCGGCGCCGGAGATTCTCATGGCGGCGATTGCGGCGACGACCTCCATGATTCGCGTGGGGAGTGCGGGGGTGATGCTGCCGCATTACTCGGCGCTGAAAGTGGCGGAGCAGTTCCGGGTGCTGGAGGCGATCGCACCTGGGCGGATTGATCTGGGGGTGGGGCGGGCGCCGGGCTCGGACGGACGGACGGCGATGGCGTTGAACCCGGATGCCGCCATGGCGGCGGAAAACTTTCCGGCGATGGTGAGGGATTTGCAGGCGTGGAGCGGGGGGTTGCCGTTGCCGGAAAATCATCCGTTCCGGATGGTGGTGGCGGAGCCGCGCGGGCCGTTCGCGCCAGAAATTTGGGTGCTGGGGTCTTCGAATTATGGGGCGCAGGTGGCGGCTTATTTTGGGCTGCCGTATTGTTTCGCTTATTTTTTCTCCGATGGGCAGGGCGCGGAGGAGGCGCTGCATATCTATCGGGAAACTTATCGGCCTTCCGCGCGGCATCCGAAGCCGAATGCGAGCGTGACGGTGTGGGCCTTCGCGGGCGCGACCCAGCAGGAGGCGGATTATTTTTATGCGTCGCGCGCGGTGGCGCGGGTGATGCGAGATCGGGGCCAATATATCGCCCTGCCGTCGCCGGAACGCGCCGCAGCGTTCGAGATGAGCGAGGCGGAGCGGGCGCGGATGACGCGGGTGAAAGAAAATGCGTTTTCCGGGACAGCCGGGGTGGTGGCGGCGCGGATCCGGGCGCTGGCGAAGGATCTGGCGGTGGATGAACTGGCGATCACGACGACGGCTTACGATCCGGCGGCGCGGATGCGGAGTTATGAGCTGCTGTCAAAGGAGTTTGGGCTGGGGGCTGCGAGGCTGGCGGCGTGATTGGGGCGGTCGTCGCGACGTTTCTGACGGCGACTGTGGAGTGGGTTGAGGCATATACGATTTTACTGGCCGTGGCGCTGTCGATCGGGTGGCGGCGTGCGGCCGGCGCGGGGCTGGCGGCGATGGCGGCGCTGGGAGTGCTGACGGCGGCGGGGACGGTGGCGCTGGCGCATGCGGGTAATCTTTTATTCCTGCAGTTTTTGGTTGGGTTTTTTCTGATTCTATTCGGCGTGCGGTGGCTGGGTAAAGCCATCGCGCGGCAGGCGGGGCTGAAAAAATTGCACGATGAAGCGGCGGAATTCGCGGCGCTGCGGGCGCGGGCGGAGATTTTTGATCCGCGCGCGGCGTGGGTGATCGCGTTCAACGGCGTGTTGCTGGAGGGGCTGGAGGTGTGGCTGATTGTGGTGGCGCTGGGGGTGCAGACGCACCATACGCTGGCGGCGGCCTGCGCGGCGCTGGCGGCGGCGGCGCTGGTGCTGGCGGCGGGTTTTTTCGCGCGCGGGCCGCTGGCGAACGTGCCCGAAAATACCATCAAGTTTACGGTGGGCTGCGGGATTTTGGCGCTGGGCACATTCTGGGTGCTGGAAGCGCTGGGCTATCAGTGGCCGGTGGGGGAGTTTTCGATTCTGGTGCTGTTCTGCTTCAACGTGGCCGGCGGGCTGGCGGTGGCGCGAAGCTATAAAATGCGGCTGGCGTAATGCGGGGATTTTTGAAGACGCTGTTCGGCGATGCGCGGAATGTTTGCGTGGCGGTGATCTGCGTGGGCGTGGCGGGGCTGTTGCTTCGCACACCGCTGGCCGCGGCGGCGGGACTGGTGCTGCCGGTGGCGTTGCTGGGCGGCGCGGCGTACCTGGCGCGGCACTAGGCGATGCCGAGGTTGTGAATGGTGGGTTCCGCAAGGGCGGAACCCACCCTACGGTTCTTTAAGGTGGAATCAATAAATTTGAAAAATGAGCGTATGCTGAACTAACGGCAATCTAATGCGCTAGCGGTTGAAATGAACGTTGCACCTCCCGACGTTGCATAGCGTAGAACCTATAGGAGTATTTATGAAAACCATCCGTATGGCCGCCGCATTGGCCGGCTTGTTGGCCATTGCGCCAATGCTGGCGGCTTGCCACACGACTGCCGGCGTCGGCCAAGACCTGAGCCAGGGCGGACACGCGCTGACCAACAGCGCCAACGCCAACGCGCCGACCACGCCAAGCCAGTAACCCAACCACAAACCAGAGCACACAACAAAGGAGACCAAAAATGGACAAAGACCGGATTGAAGGAACCATGAAAAAAGCCTCCGGCGCCGTGAAAGACGCCGCCGGAAAAGTCACCGGCGATGCCAAGCTGCAGGCCGAAGGCAAAGCCGAAAAAGCCGAAGGCACTATCCAGAACGCCGTCGGCGGCGCCAAAGACGCCGCGCGTGAGGCGTTGGACAAGTAAGTAAGCAAGGCAAGGGGGCGCTGCCCCCTTGACCCCCGCTAAGGCGGAAAGGCCTTAGAACCATTTGGTTTGGCCTCGTAAGTGGGGAGGNNCCTCCCCACTTACGAGGCCAAACTATTGGGTCCTAGGGCCCTTCGGCCCTAGCGGGGGGTCCAGGGGGGCAGCGCCCCCCTTGCCTTGCTTACTTAGGTCCAACGCCTCCTGCAGTATCTGTGCGGCGGCCAGGCGGTCGGCCATGTCGGAGCGGCTGGCGCGGCTGAGGTTGGCGGCGAGCATGTGGGAGAGGACGGTGCTGGTAGTGTAGGTTTCGTCGTGCATGGTGGCGGGCAGGCCGGTGGCGGTGGAGATGGCGTGGGCCCAGTCGCGGGCGGACTGGGCGGCGGGGACGAATTTTCCGTCGGGGCCTAGGGGGAGACCGATGATGAGGCCGGCGGCGCCTTCTTCGTCGGCGATGGCTTTGATTTCGGCGGCGTTGCGGTGCAGCCGGCCGCGGTGGAGGGTGGTGTAGGGGCTGGCGATCTGGCGGTTGACGTCCGAGAGGGCGACGCCGATGCGCTTGGTGCCGGGGTCCAGGCCTATGACGCGCATACCCTGCGGCATTGCGGAGAAAAACTGGGTCAGGCTAAACAGGGGCATGCGCGGTTTATGGGCCGCATTTGATCGAAACCCCAAGGGATTTTTATGGAATATTTCGATGTCGCTTGATGCCGCGACGGTACGCCGGATTGCGAAGCTCGCCCGGATCCGGGTTGAGGAGGAGGAGGTGGCGGTTTTGGCCGCGGAATTGAACGGGATTCTAGGCTATGTGGCACAGTTGGATGAGGTGGATGTGACGGGGGTGGAGCCGCTTTCCGGCGGGGCGCAGATGGCGATGCGGCTGCGAGACGACGTGGTGACGGATGGCGAGATGGCGGAGAAGATTCTGGCGAACGCGCCCGAGCGGAGCGGCGACTTCTTTACCGTGCCGAAGGTGGTGGAATGAGCAAGGCGGTGACGGGCAAGCCGGCCGCGGCGCCGGCGGCGCGGACGGAGTTGTGCGGGCTGACGATCGCGCAGGCGGCCGCCGGGCTGGAGGCGCGGAAATTTTCCGCGGTGGAGCTGACGCGGGCGCATCTGGCGGCGATCGAGGCGCTGGATTCGCGGCTGAACGCATTTATTACGGTGACGCCGGAATTGGCGCTGGAACAGGCGGCGGCGGCGGATTTGCGGCTGGCGACGGGGGATGGGCGGACGCTGACGGGGATTCCGCTGGCGATCAAGGATTTGTTTTGTACGGAGGGGGTGCGGACGACCGCGGCGAGCCGGATATTGGAGCCGTTCACGCCGCCGTATGAGAGTACGGTGACGGCGCAGTTGAAGGATTCTGGGGCGGTGTTTTTGGGTAAGGCGAATTTGGATGAGTTCGCGATGGGGTCGTCGAACATGACCTCCGGCTTTGGGCCGGTGGAGAATCCGTGGCAGCGCAGGGGCTCGAATGTGAAGCTGGTGCCGGGCGGGTCGTCCGGTGGGTCCGCGGCGGCGGTGGCGGCGCGGATGGCGATGGGGGCGACGGGGACGGATACCGGAGGGTCGATCCGGCAGCCGGCGTCGTTCTGCGGGCTGGCGGGGATTAAGCCGACCTATGGGCGGTGTTCGCGGTATGGGATTGTGGCGTTTGCGTCCTCGCTGGACCAGGCGGGGCCGCTGGCGCGGACGGTGGAGGATTGCGCCATTTTGCTGGGGGCGATGGCGGGGTTCGATGCGAAGGATTCCACGAGTGCGGAGCGGCCGGTGCCGTATTTTCGGGGGGCGGTGACGGCGGGGGTGAGAGGCAAGCGGATTGGGATACCGGCGGAGTACCGGATGCCGGGGATGCCGGAGGAGATCGAGGCGCTGTGGCAGCGCGGGGTGCGGTGGCTGAAAAGCGAGGGGGCGGAGATTGTGGATATTTCGCTACCGCATACGAAATATGGGCTGCCGGTTTATTACATCGTGGCGCCGGCGGAGGCTTCGTCGAATTTGGCGCGGTATGACGGGGTGCGGTTCGGGGCGCGGATCGATGGGGAAGATTTGATCGATATGTATGAGCGGACGCGCGCGGCGGGGTTTGGGGCGGAGGTGAAGCGCAGAATTATGATCGGGACTTATGTGCTGAGTGCTGGGTATTATGACGCGTATTATTTGAAGGCGCAGAAGGTGCGGGCTCTGATTCTGCGCGATTTTGAACAGGCTTTTGCCAAGGTTGATGCGATTCTGACGCCGACGGCGCCGAGTGCGGCGTTTGGGATGGGCGAGAAGATGGATGACCCGATCAAGATGTATCTAAATGACGTGTTCACGGTGCCGGCGTCGCTGGCGGGGGTGCCGGCGATGAGCGTGCCGGCGGGGCTATCGGAAGAGGGGTTGCCGCTGGGTTTGCAGGTGATCGGTCGGCATTTTGATGAAGAGACCGTGTTTGCGGTGTCCGGCGCGCTGGAACAGGCGGCGGATTTTCGCAGCAAACCGGCGGTGATGGCGAAGGGGGCGTGATGGGGTATTCTTTGGAAGGTGCGACCGGGGCGTGGGAAGTGGTGGTGGGGCTGGAGGTGCATGCCCAGGTTATTTCGGAGTCAAAGCTGTTTTCCGGGGCGTCGGCGACTTATGGCGGGGCGCCGAATGCGCATGTGTCGTTCGTGGATGCGGGGTTTCCGGGGATGCTGCCAGTGATCAACCGGGAATGCGTGGCGCAGGCGGTGCGCACGGGGCTGGGGCTGAAGGCGAAGATCAATCACTGGTCGCGATTTGACCGGAAGAATTATTTTTATGCCGATCTGCCGAATGGGTATCAGATTTCGCAGTTCGCGCATCCGGTGGTGGGGACGGGGGTGGTGGAGATCGAGCTTGCGGACGGCACGCTGAAGGAGATCGGGATTACCCGGCTGCATCTGGAGCAGGATGCGGGAAAGTCCATGCATGATCAGCATCCGAGCAAATCGGTGATCGATTTGAACCGGGCGGGCGTGGCGCTGATGGAGATTGTTTCGGAGCCGGATATTCGTTCGCCGGAGGAGGCCGGGGCTTATGTGAGGAAGCTGCGGCAGATTCTGCGGTATCTGGGGACTTGCGACGGGAATATGGAAGAAGGGTCGATGCGGGCGGATGTGAATGTGTCCGTGCGCAAGGCGGGAGAAGAATTCCGGACGCGGTGTGAGATAAAAAACGTGAATTCGGTGCGGTTCGTGATGCACGCGGTGGAGGCGGAGGCGAGGCGGCAGATCGAGGTATGGGAGAGCGGCAGGACGGTGGTGCAGGAGACGCGGCTGTATGACCCGGCGCGTGGTGAGACGCGGTCCATGCGGTCTAAGGAAGACGCGCATGATTACAGGTATTTCCCGGAGCCTGATCTGCTGCCGCTGGTTTTGGACGAGGCGTGGGTGAAGGCGCTGGCGGAAAAACTGCCGGAATTGCCGGATGAGAAGCGCAAGCGGTTCTGCGTGCAGTATGGGATTTCGTTTTATGACGCCGGCGTGCTGGTGGTGGACCAGGTGACGGCGGATTTTTATGAGACGGTGGCGAAAGGGCGTGATGCGAAACTGGCGGCGAACTGGGTGATGGGGGATTTTTTCGCGGCGCTGAACCGGATGGGGACGACGATCGACACGTCGCCCGTAACTGCTGCGAATTTGGGGGCGCTGCTGGATTTGATTGCGGATGCCACGATCAACGGGAAGATCGCCAAAGAAGTGTTTGAGGCGATGGTGGAGACGGGCCAGGCGCCGGATGTGATCGTGGAGGAAAAGGGGCTGCGGCAGGTGACGGATACCGGGGCGATCGAGGCCGCGGTGGCGGCGGTGATCGCGGCGAATGCGGATAAGGTGGCGGAATATAAAGGCGGCAAGGAAAAATTGTTTGGGTTTTTCGTGGGGCAGGTGATGAAGGCAATGGCGCGGAAGGGGAATCCGGCGATTGTGAACGAGGAAGTCAAAAGGCAGTTGCAGTAAGGAGGAGGCGCTTTTTAAAAGGCTTCCCGCCCGGGCGCGCAAAAACTTTGGGGCTGTCCCAGATCTG
>PLFB01000276.1:271-3254 GCA_003137135.1 Acetobacteraceae bacterium | reverse complement strand
GCGCAAAAACTTTTGCGAGCTGCGGGCGTTTGGGTCGGCAGTGCCGTTAATCGCCACTTTCAGTGGCGATTAACGGCACTCCCGGCCCAAACGCCCGCAGCTCGCAAAAGTTTTTTGGTTACTTTTTTTCAAAAAAGTAACTTCTTTCTTTTTAAAAACGCGCGGATAGGGCGATGGAGCCGTATTGGAACGCCGGGGCTTCGTGGTGGAATTCGGGGGTTTCGAAGACTTCCGTGGCGCTCAGGCGGACGTTGAAGACGATGACGGCCAGGCCGGCTTCCAGATCCGCCTGGTAGGGTGTCAGGGTCACGCCGCGGCTGGTCTGGAAGTCGTTGCCCTGTACGGAGATTTCGTGTGCCACCAGGCGGCCGGCGGCGCCGCCGAAAATGTACCACACAAACGGCTGGGTGGGGGTGTAGGCGTCGGTGCCGGTCATTTGCGGGGACATCACGGCCGGGCCGTAGTCGGAATCCAGGCCGGAGCCGAGGCGGAGGATGGCGCCGCCTTGCGCGTAGATTTCGGTGTTGCCCACTTGCGCCGTGGCCTGCGGCAGGGCCTGTAGCGTCAGGCCGTTGCCAAAATCCGCCAGATCGTCGCGCCAGATGCGGCCGGCGGAAAAATCGAGCGTGGGTTCGTTGTGCAACTGGTAGTGCCAGCCTTTGTTGGGCGTGTTGCCGATGATGTTGTGAAAGCCGTTCTGGATGGTCTGGCCCAGCGCCGCGGGGCCGACGACGCCGATGCTGGCGCCGAGCAGTGATCGGGTGGCCGCGGTGTCCGTGATGATGGTGCCGTGCAGGGCGAGGTCACCCGAATAAGGCAGATCATGCGGGTTGGGATTGTAAACCTGGGTATCGACCGGCGTGAAAATTTCCTGCTGCAGGTCGATTTCCAGCCGCTGCGAACCCGGCCCGAACACGCCGCTGCCCAGGCTGGCCAAAAAGCCCGGCAGCACGCCGGTCGGCGAGACATAGCCCAGGCGCTGGCCGGCGGTGTAATAGCGGTCGGTTCCGGGAATCGAAAACGCATCGTTTTCAATTTGCAAAGTGGCGATGGCGTCGGGATCGTTCAGCGGGTCGGCCGCGAAGGCCGGGGCGGCGCCAAGGAGAAGCAAGCAAGGCAGGGCTGCCGCGGCTGTTATTTTCATGCCGCTTAAATCTCTCTTAATTTCTCATTATACAAGAGCGGAGTTTCTATTTTGTGCGGGTATCGTAAAAAAAGGGAGGAAGAAAGAACTTCTTTTNNTTTGCTTCCCCGGGCGGGGCGCCTTTTTTTAAAAAAGAAGTGCTTGCTTACTTTTCTTCACAATCGCGGCGTGGTCGAAGCCAGGTCGATCAGCCGCTCCAGCACCTCCGACTCCTGGGCGCCGGCGATGGCGTGTTCGCCGTCGATGAGGAAACAGGGCACCCCGTTGATGCCGAGGCGATGCGCGTGCAGGTTCTCGGCGTGGACGTATTCGGTGCCTTCGTTCGAGGCTAAAAAGGCCAGCGCCGTTTCCGCGTCCAGCCCTTGCGCGGCGGCCAGGCCGGCCAGAATTTCGGCGTTGCCGATGTCCAGCCCGTCGATGAAATGGGCGCGGAAGATGGCTTCCACCAGGCGGTCCGCGATCGCGGGATGCGCGGCGTAGCGGATCAGGCGGTGCGCGTCCACGCTGTTGGGGGTGCGGCGTATGTTGGAGAAGTTGAAGATGATGCCTTCGGCGGCGGCGATTTCGGTGATCGAGTTGTACAGGCGGCGGGCGCGGTCCTCGGCGCCGAATTTGCGGATCATGTAGTCGGCGCGGGACATGCCCTGGCGCGGCATGTCCGGGTTCAGCAGGAACGGGCGCCAGACGAGGTCGACCGCGATGTCCTGCCGGCGGGCCAGGAGAAACGAGAGCCGCTGGACGCCGAGATAGCACCACGGGCAGACGAAATCGAACACCACTTCGATGGCGAGGCGGGCCGGCGGCGGAACCAACATGTTCATGGCGGCATAATCTTACCGCATGCGCGCCAAAAATGGAATCTTTTCCGGTGGCTCATGGCGCTTTGGCGCCGGTGGTGAAAACCGACTGGTCGTCATATTCGCGGGTCAGAAAATCCATCACGGCGCGGATGCGGGGTGAGAGATGCCGGCGCGAGGGGTAGATGAGGTGCACCGGCACGCCCGGAACCTGCCAATCCTTCAGGAGAATTTTCACGCTGCCCTGGTCGATTTCGTCGCGAAAGTACCAGGACGGCAGCAGGCCGATGCCGTAGCCGCTGACCACCGCCTCGCGCACGCCCTCGCCGCTGTCGGAGCGGAACCGGCCGCGGATGGGAATGCTGATCTTGCCCTCCTTGCCTTCGAACGTCCAGTGCGTGGGGGAGGCGCCCTGGGTGAACATCAGGCAGTCGTGTTCGGCCAAATCAGTGGGCGTTTGCGGGGTGCCGCGGCGCTGCAGGTAGCTGGTGGAGGCCATGGCGTGGCGGGCGACGGTACCGAGGCGGCGGGCGATGAGGGAGGAATCGGCGATCATGCCGGCGCGAACCGCGAGGTCGATGCCCTCGGCGACCAGGTCCACGACGCCGTCGTTGAACAAAATGTCGAGTTCCAGCGCCGGATGCGCCTCCAGCAGTTTGCCGATGCGCGGGGTGAGGTAGAGCCGGCCGAAGATAACGGGCACGGAGAGCCGGACCATGCCGGCGACGGTGCCGCGGCGGCGGCCGACGGCGGTTTCGGCTTCGGCCAGCGCGTCCAGCACGCGCGTCGCGTGGATCAGCAGGTCGCGGCCGTCATCGGTCAGGGTGAGGCTGCGGGTGGTGCGGTGCAGCAGGCGCTCGCCGAAATGGTCTTCCAGGGCGGCGATCTGGCGCGATATGGCGGGCTGGCTCAGCCCCATTTCCCGCGCCACCGCGGAGAATGAGCCGGATTCCGAAACCCGGACGAAAACCTGAAACGCGGCGATAAGGTCCATGGCTTGCCCTCGTGCCAATCTAGGCCGACGCGGCGGCGAATCACAACC
>PLFB01000276.1:0-136 GCA_003137135.1 Acetobacteraceae bacterium | reverse complement strand
TGTTCGTGACGGGCGATCCGGATTCGCCGAATCAGCCGGCGCCGGGGAAAATTGGGCATCAGTTGTCGAATTAGGAAAGGCAGGAAAGCAGTTACTTTTTTTGAAAAAAAAGTAACCAAAAAAACTTTGCTCCTGG
>PLFB01000141.1:10461-10849 GCA_003137135.1 Acetobacteraceae bacterium | reverse complement strand
TGGAGCGGGCGAAGGGATTCGAACCCTCGACCCCAACCTTGGCAAGGTTGTGCTCTACCCCTGAGCTACGCCCGCGCTCCGCACAAAACTCTCCGCAAGCCAAAACCCGCGGCGGGTAAGCCCGCTGTTTAAGCACCCTGGCCGCACATTGCAAGCCGCCCAGCGGCCCGCCCGCGGCAGTCGCGCCGGGGGCTGTGACATCGCCAACGACTACCATATAATGCCCCGACACAACGGATAACCCCTTCATGAATACCATGCTCGGCCAAAGCCCCGACACCGCTGCCGCCGCCTCAATCATCGATGGCGACCAGGCCACCTTCATGGCCGACGTCATCACCGCCTCCAAAACCCTGCCCGTCATCGTGGATTTCTGGGCCACCTGGTG
>PLFB01000141.1:0-10424 GCA_003137135.1 Acetobacteraceae bacterium | reverse complement strand
GGCCAGATCGCCGACACGTTTCAGGGCGCGCTGCCGGAAAGCGAAGTCAAACGCTTCGTCGAAGCCCTGCTCAAACTCGCCGGCTCCTCCGCCCCCGCCGCGGATCTCATCGCCGAAGGCAAGGCCCTGCTGGAAGCCGGCCAGCCGGAAGCCGCCGCCCAGCATTTCGCCGCCGCCGTGCAGGAGGATCGCGAAAAACCGGAAGCCTGGGGCGGCCTCATCCGNNCGAAATTTCCGGCGCCAAATCCGCGCTCGCTTTGGCCGCGGAGGGCCGCAAAGCCCAGGGTGCCCGCGCCGGCCTGGAAGCCCGCCTGGCCGAAAACCCGGCGGACCACGAAGCCCGCTACGAACTCGCCACCGCGCTCAACGCCTCCGGCGAACGCGAAGCCGCCGCCGATGCGCTGCTCGACATCATCCGCCGCCAGCGCAACTGGAACGAGGACGCCGCCCGCCTGCAACTGTTGAAATTCTTCGAAGCCTGGGGTTTTGACGACCCTACCACCATGGCGGCCCGCCGAAAACTTTCCGCCATTCTGTTCAGCTGAATGGACGATTTTTTGACCAAGCTGGAAGACCTGCCGCAAGAATTCCCCGTCTTTCCGCTCACCGGCGCGCTGCTCATCCCCGGCGGCCGCCTGCCGCTGAACATCTTTGAACCGCGCTACCTGGCGATGGTCGAGGACGCGCTCGCCGCCGGCCGGCATTTCGGCATGATCCAGCCGGACAAGCGCCTGGCCAGCGGCGATAACGGCCCCGGCCTGTACCGCACCGGCTGCCTCGGCCGCCTGTCCTCCTTCTCGGAAACCGATGACGGCCGCTACCTCATCACGCTGACCGGCGTCATCCGCTACACCATCATCGAGGAAGTCGAGCCGGCCCGCGGCTACCGCCGCGTCCGCGGCGCCTTCGCCGCCTTCGCCGACGACCTGCTCGAATCCGACCCCGATTTGGCACCCGGTCTGGAAATGAACCGCGCCCGCCTGATCGCCGCACTGCGCCGCTATTTCACCCATGCCGGCGTGGAGGCCAACTGGGACGCCATCGACAGCATGCCGGACCACGCCCTGGTGGTCACGCTCTGCATGGCCTGCCCGTTCGACCCGGAGGAAAAACAGGCTTTGCTGGAAGCCAAAAACCCCACCGAACGCGCCCGCGCGCTGCTCGCTCTGCTGGAAATCAACGCCTTTGATTCCGGCCATGACGACGATTCGAAAGCCACCTGAACCATGACGGAAAATGCCGCCGAAACCCCGGTTGACCCGCGCCTGCTGGAAATTCTGGTCTGCCCCTTGACCAAAGGCCCGCTGACCTACGACCGGGAGCGCAACGAACTGGTGAGCCAAAAGGCCGGCCTCGCCTACCCCATCCGCGACGGCATTCCCATCATGCTGCCCGACGAAGCCCGCCATCTGGAGCCGTGATCACCGCCCAGAACATCACGCTGATCCGCGCCGAAAATCTGCTCAGAATCACGTTTTCAGACGGGGTCACCCACAACCTCCCGGCCGAATTTTTGCGCATCGAAAGCCCCAGCGCCGAAGTCCANNTTTTCCGACGGCCACGACACCGGCATTTTTTCCTGGGATTTTTTGCACCGGCTCGGCGCGGAATACCAAACCCGCTGGTCCGCCTACCTCGCGCGCCTGCAAATTGCCGGTCAGACCCGCGACGCCTAGCCTGTCCGCGGCAGCCGAAAATCCCTACATGCGAGGCATGATGAACGAAGTAAGCAAGAAGTTCTTTTTTGAAAAAAAGAACCAAAAAACTTTTGTTTATCTGGGCGGTTGCCGTTTTCACCTCCCCGTCGTGCCCGCGCATGCGGGCATCCACGCCTTTTCCGCGCCCAAAACCCTTGCCTGACGCGCTGCCCCCCGACCTCGAACCCGTCATCTCCACCGGCAAGATGCGCCTCACCGCGGCCATCGTCGGCGGCGCGCTGTTCATGCAGAACATCGACTCCACCGTCATCGCCACCGGCCTGCCCGCGATGGCCAAATCCTTCCACGCCGACCCGCTGCACATGTCCGTCGCCCTCACCAGCTACCTCATCAGCCTCTCGGTCTTCATCCCCGCCAGCGGCTGGGCGGCGGACCATTTTGGCGCCAAAACCGTTTTTCGGGCCGCCATCTTCATCTTCACCATCGCCTCGGTGTTCTGCGGCCTGGCCCCCTCGCTGCCCATTCTGGTCGCCGCCCGCATCCTGCAGGGCCTTGGTGGCGCCATGATGGTGCCCGTCGGCCGCCTGGTGCTGCTCCGCTCCGTCTCCAAGGCCCAGATGGTCGCCGCCATGTCCTGGCTCACTATCCCGGCCATCATCGGCCCCATCCTCGGCCCCCCGCTTGGTGGCTTCATCGTCACCTATCTCAACTGGCGCTGGGTGTTCGACATCAACGTCCCCATCGGCATTGTCGGCGCGGTCATGGTCACCCTCTTCATATCGGACGTGCGCGAGGCCGATGGTGGCGGCCGCCTCGACATTCTTGGCCTCCTCCTATCCGGCTTCGCCATGGCCGCCCTCATGGCGGGTTTTGAGACCGTCGGCCGCGGCATCATCCCCTTTCCGTATACCCTCGCCGCCTTCGCCGCCGGTCTCGCCGCCTGCGCCCTCTACGCCCGCCACGCCGCCGGCCACCCCCACCCGGTGCTGGATTTTTCCCTCATGCGCATCCCCACCTTCGCCAGCTCCGTCATCGCCGGCAGCCTGTTCCGCATCGCCGTCGGCGCCATGCCGTTTTTGCTCCCCCTCATGCTGCAAATCGGCTTCGGCGATTCGGCCCTCAAGAGCGGCCTCACCACCTTCACCGCCGCCGCCGGCGCGCTGGCCATGAAGCCAGCCGCCCAGCCCATCCTCCGCCGCTTCGGGTTTCGCACCGCCCTCGTCTGGAACGGCATCCTCGCCGCCGTCTTCATCGCGCTCTGCGCCGCCTTCAGCCCCGCCTGGCCGTCCTTACTCCTCAACGCCGTCCTGCTGGTTGGTGGCTTCTTCCGCTCCCTCCAGTTCACCGCCTTCAATACCATCGCCTATGGCGACGTCCCCCGCCCGAAAATGTCCGCCGCCACCAGCCTCTATTCCACCATCCAGCAGCTCACTCTCACCCTCGGCATCGTCATCGGCGCCGCCTCGCTCGAAGTCACGGAGTCCCTACGCCACCACCCCCACGCCGAAGTCTCTGATTTTTCGCTCGCCTTCATCCTCGTCGGCCTCATCGCCGCCACCGCCGCCCCCATCTGCGCCCGCCTCCCCCCCAACGCCGGCGAAGCCCTCAGCGGCCACCACGCCGCGTAGGATGGGTTGAGCGCTTGCGAAACCCATCATGCACTCCCTCGCGTAACGAAGAAAGCAAGAACTTATTTTTTGAAAAAAAGAAGCAAAAAACTTTTTGTTAATCTGGGCCACGATCCGTTCCAACAGCACGGTCCAAATTAACAAAAGTTTTTTGCGCGCTTTTTTTCAAAAAAGCGCTGCTTTCTTACTCGCTTTGAGCATCCTCCAAAACCTCTTCTGCGTGCCTGGCATCTTCCAGCGCCACCCCAATCAGCAACAGCAGCGGCCCTTCCGGCTTCGCCTCGCTCACCATCCGCGGCAACGTCGAAACCGTTCCAAAAAACCGGCGTTCCGTCTCCAGGCTGGCATTCTCCACCGCCACCGCCGGCGTTTCCGGCGCCAGCCCGGCCTCGATAAAATGCGCGGCCAGACCACCAACCGTCTGCCCGCCCATATAGATCACCAGTGTCCCGCCGGCGCGCGCCAGTGCCGCGAAATCATGCGCCGGCATCCCGCCTTCCGCGCCATGTCCCGTCAAAAAATGCACCGTCCGCGCCACCTGCCGGCGCGTTAGCGACATTTTCAGCGAAGCCGCCGCCGCCACCGCCGCCGTCACGCCCGGCACCACCTCACAATCAAACCCCGCCGCCGCCAGCGCCTGCACTTCCTCCGTCGCCCGCCCAAAAACCATCGGGTCCCCGCCCTTCAGCCGCACCACAACCTGCCCGGTCCGCGCGCACGCCACTAACAGTTCGTTAATCTTGCTCTGCGCCGTCGATTGCCGGCCGCACCGCTTCCCCACATCGATCAACTCGGCAGTCTCCGCCAGCGCCAGAATCCGCGCATCCACCAGGCTGTCATGCAGCACGATGCCGGCTTGCCGCAGCAGCCGCGCCGCCTTCACGGTGAGCAAATCCGGATCCCCTGGCCCCGCGCCCACCAGAAAAACTTTTGGCGCCATCAGACGATTTTCTTCCGCGTCACGAAATCCCCAAAAAACTCGCCCTTCTTCCGGCCCTTGGCGTAATCAGCAAAAATCGGCTTCAGCGTCGCCAGAATCGTCTCCTCATCAGCATCTTCCCGGATCATCCGGTTCAACCGCGACCCATCATGCGCGCCNNCCATTCGGGCACCCCGTCATCCGCACCGTAATCGGCTGTTTTTGCAACCCGTTTTCAGCCAGCAGCGCATCCAGCTTGGTAATCAGACTCGGCAGATACCGCTCGCTCTCCGCCAGCGCCAGGCCGCAGGTCGGCAGCGCCACGCACGCCATCGCCGCCTCACGCAGCACCGAGGCGCGCGATTTTACCCCATGCGCCGTCAAGGTTTTTTCAATCCCGGCCCGCGCGGCATCATCCGCGCGGGCCACAATCAAGTTCTGATTCCCCGTAATGATAAACGACACATCATACGCCTTCGCGATCTCCACCAGCGCGCTTTTCAGCCGCCACTCGCCGACATCAGCGATGCGCCCATTCTCCACGAACAGCGTCAAATGGTGCTTGCCATCCTCCCCCGTCCGCCACCCCATCCGGTCGCCGTTGCCCTCAAACTTGAATCCCCGAGCCGGCGCCAACGGTTTTTCCAACCGCCGGTTGACCTCAGCGGCAAACCATTCCAGCCCGCGCTCCTCAATCGTATATTTCAGCCGCGCCCGCCGCCGGTTGGACCTGTTCCCAAAATCGCGCTGCGTCGTCACCACCGCTTCCGCCACCGCCGGCGCGTCCTCAACCTCACAAAACCCGATCACCCGCGCCAGCAGCGGATACGTCGTCTCATCCCCATGCGTCGCTCCCATGCCGCCGCCGACCAGAACATCGTAGCCCACAAGCTGATTCTTCTCGACGATCGCGACAAAACTCAAATCCTGCGCATAGACATCCGTATCATTCTGCGGCGGCACCGCCACCGAAATCTTGAATTTTCGGGGCAAATAGGTCTTGCCATAAATCGGCTCGTCCTCCTCCGCCTCTGTCACCTTCTCGCCATCAATAAAAATCTCCCGCCACGCATGGCTATGCGGCAGCAAATGGGAAGAAACATCCCGCGCCGTCCGCTCCGCCCGCGCATAAACCCCACCCAAAAACTCGTTCGGCGTACACATCACATTCCGGTTCACATCGCCGCACGCCGCGATCGTATCCAGCAGCACCGAATCGATCTGCCGCAGCGCCGGCTTCAGATTCGTCTTGATCACGCCATGAAACTGGATCGACTGCCGCGTCGTCAGCCGCAGCGTATGGTTCCCCCGCTCATCCGCCAATTTATCCATCGCCAGATACTGCTCGCGGCTCAGCACGCCCCCCGGCACGCGCAGCCGCGCCATGAACGCATAGGCCTTGTCCAGCTTCCGCTTCGCCCGTTCGGGCCGCAAATCCCGGTCGTCCTGCAGATAGATTCCATGAAATTTTATAAGCTGCTGGTCATCCTCCGAAATCGCCCCGCTCGCGACCTCGGCAAACCCCTCCTCCAGCGTGCCGCGCAGATAGCGACTGTTGGTTTTGATGGTTTCATTATGGGCAAGTTTCGGGGTATCGGTCATCGAGAGATCCTAAAGGAAGTAAGCAGTTACTTTTTTGAAAAAAAGTAACCAAACAACTTTTGCGAATTGAGACCGAGACGGTTCCAGCAACTGTGGCCCAGAGTAAATAAAAGTTTTTTGGTTACTTTTTTTCAAAAAAGTAACTGCTTACTTCCTTCCTCTAAGCCGCAAACGACCGCGGCAGATGTATCCCGCACTCCGTCTTATCCAGCCCCGCCCAGCGTCCGGACCTTTTATCCTCCCCCGGCAGCGCTCGCATCGTGCAGGTCGTGCAGCCGATCGACGAGTACCCGTCCGCTTCCAACGGATGCCGAGGCAGCTTCCAACGTTCAAAATACGCCTCGATGTCCTCATCGTCCCAGAAGGCCAGCGGGTTCACCGTCGTACGCCCATCCGGCCCGGTTTCCAAAAAGTTCAAATTCCCCCGCACGCCGCCCTGCACGCGCTTGCGCCCGGTAATCCACGCGGAGAATCCCTCCAGCGCCTCATCCAGCGGATTGGTCTTTCGAATCGCGCAGCACAGATCAGGATCTTTTTGCCACAGCCGGCCATCCGGATCATACGCCGCCAACTGCTTGCCCGAAGGCCGCACGCTGCGCACATTGGTCAGCCCCAGCCGCGCCACGAGTTCATCCCGATAAGCCAGCGTTTCGGGAAACAGTTTTTGGGTATCCAAAAACACCACCGGCGTGTTTTTGTCCACGCGCGAGACCATGTGCAGCAGAATCGCCGACTCGGTTCCGAACGAGGACACCAGCGCGATCTTGCCCGCGAAGCGGTCAAGAATCATGTCTTCCAGCACGCATTCCGCGGAGGCCGGATGAATAAGATCCAGCATCAGTAAACGTCCTTCTTGTACCGGCCGGCGGTCACCAGCGCGTCCAGCGCCGCCTGCCCGTCCTTGCCGTCCGCGCCCAGAATTTTGATCAGCGTCGCATCCACATCCCGCGCCATGTGCTTCGCGTCGCCGCATAAATAAACCGTGGCCCCTTCAGCCAATTGCCCCCTCAACCGTTCACGCTGTTCCCACAGCACATGCTGCACATAGCGTTTTTCAGGCTGATCGCGTGAGGAAGCCAAATCCAGCCGTCCGAGCACGCCGCTCTTCAGCCAATCCTGGATCTCAAGCTGGTACAAAAAGTCGTAGAGAAAATGCCGATGTCCGAACACCAGCCATGACTTCCCGGCAACGCCCGCGGCTTCGCGCTCCTGCAAAAATCCACGATACGGCGCCACCCCCGTCCCGGCTCCGATCATGACAATCGGCGTCGAAGAGTCCTTGGGCAACCGGAAATGCGGGTTCGCCTTGACGAACACATTCAGCGTATCCCCCGCGCGCCGGCGGTCCGCCACCAGGCCGGAAGCCACACCCGTCCGCGCCCGCCCCGCGCTCTCATACGCCACGCGCGCGATCGTCAGATGCGCCTCTTCCCCCACCAGTTTCTGCGACGACGCCACCGAATAATAACGCGGCGCCAGCGGCCGCAGCAGGGAGGTCAACTGCTCCGTCTTCAACTGGTGCGGGAACGTTTCCAGCAAATCCACAAGCTGCCGCCCGTTCAAAAATTCTGAACGCCGGCCGGCATCTTCCGCCAAGGCTCCCAGCTTCGCATCACCCGTCAGCGCCGCGAAATCCTTCAGATGCTTGGCGGTCAGCGTGGCGATATCGTAGCGCGAGACCAGCGCCTCGATCAGCGCGCCGTCATGCTCCAGCCCCACCGCGCGCGCCACCGCCGCCACCAGCCCCGGATCGTTTTCGGGCACAATCGCCAGCGCATCCCCCGGCTCATAGCTCAGCCCGGACCCCGCCAGAGAAACCTCCACATGGTACGTCTCGCTATCCGCCCGCTCCGACGTCAGTTTCCCCAGCGCCGAAATCTCCGCCGCGAACGGCGCCGTTTTGGAAGCAGCACTTACAACCGGTTTCTGAAAATCCACATGGATCACATGGCCCGCATCCTTCGGCGCCAGCGATTCCAGCGTCTCGCTCAGCCAGGTTTTCGCACCCGCCTCGTAATCCAGATCCAGGTCAATCCGCGCCGCGGCGCGCTGCGCGCCCAGCGCCTCGAACCGCGCATCCAGTTGCTTGCCGGTTTCGCAGAACTGCGCGTAAGACGAATCCCCCAGCGCCAGCACGCCAAATTTCACGCCCTCCAGCCGCGGCGCCGCATCACTCATCAGCGCCCGGTAGAACGGCGCGGCGCGCTGCGGCGGCTCGCCATCGCCCCACGTCGCCGCGATCACGATAATCGTGCCGGCGCCCTTCAGCGCCTCGACCGTCGCATCGCCCATATCCAGCACGCGCGCGGAAAACCCCTTTTTGGCGGCATCCTGTTTGGTCCTGGTCGCCAGCGCCTCGGCATTGCCCGATTCGGTCGCATACAGCACCAGCAGCTTCGGCTTATCGACCGGCGGCGCCGCCGGCGCGGTTTTCTGCTCCGCCGCGTCTAGCCCCGCCAAAAAACCCGACAACCAGGCGCGCTGCACCACGGAAGCCGTGCCGATCACCTGCTCCAGCGCCACAATCTGTTCGGGCGCGAACGGCGCGGACTGCGGCAAATTCACCATTTTGGACATTTTTGCAAAATTCCTTAGTTCGAGGTTTTGGCGTCGGGCGTCGGGCATGAAAGCCAACACCCTTCCGCCACCATCGCCTCAATCCGCCGCGCCGCCTCCGGCATCGCGACACCTGCCGCCCGCCATTCCGCCCGCTTCGCCTTCACCTGCGCCACGCGCTCATCCCATTCCGGCCCGAAGCAGTTTTCCAGCCGGCGCCGCACGCTCCCCGCCAGCCCAGGCGCCGCGCCACCGGTGGAAACCGTGAGCAAAAAATCGCCGCGCCGCACTTCCGCCACCGAGTGGAAATCGCAAAATTCCGGCCGGTCCTCAAAATTCACCAGCACGTTTTGCCGGCGCGCCAGCGCCGCCAGCCCGGCCCCCACATCCGCAGCCACATCCACCACCCAGAGCGCATGCAGCCCGGCGATCTCCGCCGCCTCGGGCATGTGCCGAAACAGCGAACCTTCCGCCGCATCCGCCAG
This sequence comes from Acetobacteraceae bacterium, assembly GCA_003137135.1. Classification (GTDB taxonomy): domain Bacteria; phylum Pseudomonadota; class Alphaproteobacteria; order Acetobacterales; family Acetobacteraceae; genus Acidocella. Next base: position 1,576 of record PLFB01000141.1, on the reverse strand, counting down.
CGCCGGCTCCGGCGCATCGGCGAACACCGCCACCTCCGCCCCCGCTTGCCGCAGCGCCCGCAGCCGCCGCAGCGCCAGCGCGCCATTGCCGGCCACGGCCAGCTTCACGAATTTCGGGTCCAACGCCAACGGAATCATAGCTTTAACAAAAGCTTTTTCTACGCATGGTCAATGAACCGGCCAAAATAAACATTTTCTCCCCTCCCGCACGTTCCAGACAAAACATTTTTCTCCTTTCGCCCTCCACGGGACAAACGCTAAATCCCTACCAAACCGCTCGTTTTACTGCCAGGCGCCGTGACAAACCCGCCCCAGTTCGCCAGAACCGCCGCCATGAACCTGCAAGACCTGCACGGCCTCCCCGCCAGCCACCCGGAAATCACCTACCAGCTCGCCGCCCCGGCCGCGGACGGCCCGCGCCCCACCCCCTGCCTCCTCACCGGCCCCATCCCCGAAGAATTCGACAAGTGGTATTTTGGCGACCAATGGTCCCCCGCCGCCGGCCTGTTCACCGTCCCCAACCTGCACCTCGCCGGCGACGCCACGCTCACCTGGCGTGATTTCACGCTCACCATCCCGCAAAACGAGGTGGACGAAAAAGCCATCTTTCGGGAGACGGCGACCGTCGCGGGCGCCACCACGCAACGCGTCATCGAGGGTCAGGTCGTGCTGCTCCCCGGCGCCGCCTACCGCATCTACGGCCACTGGCTGGCGGATTTTCTGCCCCGCCTGCACATCCTCACAATTTGCGGCCACGACATCAAAACCCTAAAATATCTGCTGCCCACTGGCATGCCCGCCTACGCCGCCGCCTGGTTTTCTCTTCTCGGCATCCCGGCGGAAAATTTCATTCATTACGATATCACATCTGAATCCTGCCTGATCGAATCCGCCCTCATCCCCACCAATTTGCGCGGCCATAGCTGCGCCAACCCGGTTTTCGCGCAAGCCGCCCGCGCCCTCGCGCAACCCATCCCGGTCCCCGTCTCGTCACCCGGAGCGAAACTCTACGTCTCCCGCCGCCGATGGGCCAAGCCCACCCGCCGCCTCACCAACGTCGAAGCCATCGAGCGCATTTTCGCCAGCCACGGCTTTGACATCATCTTCCCCGAAGCGCTCACGATCGCCGAGCAGATCACCCGCTTCCGCGGCGCAAAAATCATCGCCGGCGAGTACGGCTCCGCCCTGCATAACGCCATGTTCGCGCCGCCCGGCGCCACCGTCCTGGCGCTGCGCGGCACCCTGCCCCACCCCTGGTTCCTGCAATCGGGCATCTGCGCCGCCATGCACCAAAACTGCGGCTACATTTTTGGCAAGGCCGAAACGTTCTTGGGCAACCAGGTCTTTTGGGTGAACCCGGACGACGTCCAAATGGCGCTGGAGATAGCAAGGAAGAACTTCTTTTTTTGAAAAAAAAGAAGCAAAAAAACTTTTGCTCCGCTTCGCGCGGCGTTGAGCCGTTAGCGGCTCAGCGCCGCGCGAAGCGGAGCAAAAGTTTTTTGGTTACTTTTTTTCAAAAAAGTAACTGCTTTCGCTTACTGCTTCGCCAGTTCGCGCAGGACCTCCGCCTGCTCCC
>PLFB01000067.1 GCA_003137135.1 Acetobacteraceae bacterium | reverse complement strand
GCCTACTGGAGCCTGGCAAATCTGAAAACCGTGCCATTCACGGATGGTCAGGTAACCGCGATGCGCGCGGCGCTGGAACAGCCGGATCTCGGCGACGATGACCGCTTGCATCTTCATTACGCGCTGGGCCGCGCCCTGGAAGTCGCTGGAGACTACCAGGAGAGTTTCCGGCATTATGCCAAAGGTGCGCGTATCCGGCGCGGCCAGCTGCGCTACAGCGCCGATGAAACCCACGCCGCCGTGCAGCGCGCCAAGGCGGTGTTTACCGCCGCATTTTTCGCGCGCCGCGCCGGGCAGGGCTGCGGCGACCCGGCGCCGATTTTCGTGCTGGGCCTGCCGCGCTCCGGCTCGACGCTGCTCGAGCAGATCCTCGCCTCGCATTCGCAGGTGGAAGGCACGATGGAGCTGCCGGACCTGGCCATTCTGGCGCGCGAAACCGGCGGCGGCACCGCGGCGGAAGCCTATCCGGCATGCCTGGACGAATTATCCCCAGACACCTTCGCGGCGCTCGGGCGCAACTACATCGAGCGCACGTCGCATCAGCGCAAACTGGGCCGCGCATTCTTCATCGACAAAATGCCGAACAACTGGGTGCATATCGGCCTGATCAAGCTCATTCTGCCGCAGGCGAAAATCATCGACGCGCGGCGCAACCCGATGGCGGCGTGTTTTTCCGCGTTCAAGCAGCATTTCGCACGTGGACAGAATTTTTCCTACGACCTGACCGAGCTTGGCCGCTACTACCGGGACTACGTTGACCTGACAGCACATTTCGACGCCACGGTGCCGGCGGCCATTCATCGCGTGATTTACGAAGACATGGTGGAGCATACCGAGCGCGAAATACGCGCGCTGCTGGCGTATTGCGGGTTGCCGTTCGAAGCGGCGTGCCTGAGTTTTCATGAAACCAGGCGTGCGGTGCGCACGGCGAGCTCGGAGCAGGTGCGCAGGCCGATCTTCAGGGAAGGGATCGACCATTGGCGGCATTACGAAGCGTGGTTAGGCGAGTTGAAGGAAGCGCTTCTTTTTTGAAAAAAAGAAGCAAAAAACTTTGGCTACCGCCCTCACCGCCTGGCGCACCTTGAATCACCCGTGCGCGGCACCAGGAGTAAAAGTTTTTTGCCTCTTTTTTTCAAAAAAGAAGTGCTTTCTTCCTTACGAAGGTTCAGCCTTTAGCCAGTGCGGTCGTTTTTTTTTGTGGCGCCCCAGCAGCCCTGCGCATGATCAGCCATTGCTGTCCGACGGTCAAAAGATTATTCCACGTCCAGTACAACACCAGCCCCGCCGGAAACCGCGCCAGCATGAATGTGAACATGATCGGCATGAACTGGAACATTCTTGCCTGCACAGGGTCCGGCGGCGCCGGGTTCAACCGCTGCTGCAGGAACATCGTGAAACCCATAATAATCGGCAGCGCCCCCACCGCCAGAAATGGCGAGATCACCGTCGGGTCAAACGGGATCAGGCCAAACGCATTAAAAATATTCGTCGGGTCCGGCGCCGAGAGATCATGGATCCAGCCATAAAACGGCGCCTGCCGCATCTCGATGGTGATGTAAATCACCTTGTACAGCGCAAAGAACACCGGAATCTGCACCAGCATCGGCAGACACCCCGAAGCCGGATTGATTTTTTCCGCCTTGTAAAGCGCCATAATCTCCTGCTGCTGCTTGGTGCTGTCATCCTTCAGCCGCTCGCGGATCGCCGCGATTTTCGGCTGCACCATCTTCATCTTGCCCATCGAGCGGTACGAATAATTCGCGAGCGGAAAGAACAGCAGTTTCACGCCCACCGTGAACACCAGAATCGCGATGCCAAAATTCCCGATCTGCTTATTCAGCCAGTCGAGCGCGAAGAAAATCGGTTTCGTGATAAAATACAAATGCCCAAAATCAATCGCCTTGTAAAAATTCGGAATCCCGTATTCCTTGGAATAGCCATCCAAAATCCCGACAATCTTGGCGCCTGAAAACAGGTGCATCTCATCGGCCGCCGTCGCCCCCGGCGCCACCGTCATCGGCGAGGTCGTGATGAAATCCGTCTGATAGGCGTGCCCATCGCCGCCGCCGGCCGGCAAGTACCGCACCGCGCCCAAAAGGTTCATGCTCTGGTCGGGCACCAGCGCGGTCAGCCAATATTTGTCGGTAATCCCGAGCCACCCGCCGGTGGTTGTTTCCGAATACGCCGCGCCATCCGCCGCGTGTCCGCCGTCATTGCGCGTGGATTTGTAGGAAACCTGGTGCAGCGTGCCGTTCAGCACACCCAGCGGCCCGTCGAACAGGATATAGCTGCTCTGCTCCACCGGCTGATAATCCCGCGCCACCCGCCCCCACGGAAACAATTTTACCGCGCCAGCCGACTTGTTCACCACCTTCTGCTGCACGCTCAGCATATAATTGTCGTCAATCGAAACGATTTCCTGAAACGTCACGCCTTCCCCGTTATCCCAGCTCAGCGTCACCGGCGCATCCGGCGTCAGCGCCGGCGCGGAGGCCTGCCACACCGTGTCATCCCCCGGCACCTTTGTGCCCGTCCCGCCATCGGTCCAGCCAAACTGCGCGTAAAACGGCTTGTCGCCATCCCGGCGGCCCAGAATCTGCACCAGCGGCGAATTCGGGTCCCGCGTGACGTGATAATCCTTTAGCCGCACGTCATCCAGCACGGCACCCGTCAGCGCCATGCTGCCCACGATGCTCGGCGTCTCGATCGCCAGCCTTGGCCCCGAAACCGCGGGCGCCGCCGCCGCGGTTCCCGGCGCGCCGGCCGCCTGCGCCGCTTCTGGCGAATTCGCCTCCGCCACCGGCTGCGCCGCCACGCTGGCCGGCGTCGGCGCCGGATGCGGAAAAAACTTCGCCTGCAAAAACTCAAACCCCACCATGATCACCAGGGAGAGCGTAATCGCCAGCATCAGCCGCTTGGTATCCATCTTCAAACTTTCCGGGAGCTAGCTGGCGGAGGCACCGGATCATATCCGCCCTCATGCCAAGGGTGACATCTAAAAATTCGGCACGCCGCCAACACGCTGCCGCGCGCCGCGCCGTGCGCGCAAATCGCCTCCTTCGCGTAGGCGGAGCAGGAGGGATAAAACCGGCAATTCGCCCCGATCACCGGCCGCAGCGTCAGCTCATAAACCCGCACGGCGCCGGCCAGCACATGCGCCGCCGGGCTCATGTCAGCGCCTCGGCCAGTGTCGCGCGCAGCGTCGCGCGTAACACCTCAAACGGAATTTTCGCCGTCTCCCGCCGGCAGATCAGCACCAGTTCCACCCCCGCCGGCGCCATTTCCGCCAGCGTCAGCCGCGCGGCTTCCTTCAGCCGCCGCCGCGCCCGGTTGCGCAGCACCGCGTTGCCGAGCTTTTTGGTCGCCGTATAGCCCACCCGCAGCCCGCCATCGGTCCGCAAAACCTGCAGCACGAATCCCGGCCGCGAAAATTTTTTGCCCTTTGCCGCCAGCCGCAAAAAATCGGCCCGCTGCGCAAAAATTGCCGGCGGAGCGTAGCTCACCACGTCCGATCCCTCGCGCGGGCGGACCAAAAAATCAGGCAGAAAGTTTGGCGCGGCCCTTGGCGCGGCGATTGGCGATCACCTTGCGGCCGCCAACGGTCGCCATGCGCGCGCGAAAACCATGCCGGCGCTTGCGGACGAGCTTTGAGGGTTGATAGGTCCGTTTCACGTGCCAAAACTCCAGGGGTCAAATTTTTGCAGGCCGCACCGTGCCCGGTCCAGCCTGTCAGGAAGCGCGGGGTATAGGCACCCCACAAGCCCCCGTCAATCTTTCGCGCCGCCGTGCGGCATAGGAAGAAAGCAAGTAGCGCTTTTTTGAAAAAAAGCGCGCAAAAAACTTTTGATTCATCTGCACCGCGCTGGTTTCACCTCCGGTGGCCCAGATTAATAAAAAAGTTTTTGCGCGCTTTTTTCAAAAAGCGCTGCTTTCTTCCTTGCTTGCTTTGCCATCGCGCCAAGACATCCGCGTGCCGCTCACGCCGGCCGCCAGAAACCCCGTCGCCGCCCCCAGCGCCAGACAGGTTTTCACCCCGCCCGGCGCCAAAATCCCCAAAGTCAGCGCCACCAGCATGCCCCCCACTGTCTGCCCCAGCAGCCTGGCGACGGACATCATGCCGCTCGCGCTTCCGGTCCGCCTTGCCGGCGCCGTCGTCATCATCGCCTTGTTATTGGGCGGCTGAAACAGCCCGAAGCCGGCGCCGGCCAGGGCGATGCGCCAGCAAATGTCAAAATTGCTCGGGTCCGCCGGCAAAAACCGCAGCAGCAAAAACCCCGTCGCCGTGCCGCACAGCCCGATGGTGGAGAGCAGCGACGCTGGATAGCGATCCGCCAGCCGTCCCACCACGGGCGCCACCAGCACGATCGCCACCGGCCAAGGCGTCATCAGCAGCCCGGTTGCGACCGCGGAGCGGCCGAGTTCGTTCATCATGTTGAACGGCATGGAGATGATGAAAAAATTCGACGCCACGAACCCGAAAAACCCGGTCAAGAACGCGGTCCTGAAGCCAGCCCGCGCCAACAGGTCCACCGGCAGCAGCGGGTCGGACCTGCCCAGCATCCGCCGGACCAGCACCGCCAGGCTTGCCGCGCCCAAAACCATCACCGCCACCGCCAGCCAGACCGCGCCGGCGTGCGCCAACTGGTCCCCGCCCAAAAACAGCGCGCCAAACGCCACCGCCAGCAGCACGGTCCCCACCACGTCGAACCGCCCGCCGGACAGCGGCGTTTTCGGCAGCGCGGTCATCGCAAAATAAAACGCCACCCCGCCCATCGGCAGATTGATCAGGAACAGCCATCGCCACCCGGCGACGGAGAGCACGCCGGCCGCCACTGTCGGCCCCAGCGCCACGCCCATCGCCACCACCAGCCCATTCAGCGCGATCCCCCGCCCCAATTCCTTGCCCGGATAGATATATTTTACCAGCGCCGCGTTCACGCTGAGGATGCAGGCCCCGCCAAACCCCTGCAGCGCCCGCGCCGCCGTCAGTTCCGCCAAATTGCCGGACGCCGCGCACAGCACGGAGGCCACCACGAAAATCATCAGCCCGACCCGGCACATCCTGGCCGCCCCCACCCGGTCCCCCGCCGCCGCCAAGGGGAGCAGCGAAATCACGCTGACCAGCTGGTAGGCATTCACCACCCAGATCGAAGCCGCATCCGTGGTATGAATATTTTTCGCGATCGTCGGCAGCGCCACATTCACCACGGCGTAGTCCAGCACCGAAAGCAGCACCGCCACCGCCACCGCCGCCATCGCCCGATACCGCGCCCCGCCATACAGCCCATCATGCGGCGCGGAAATTTGGGCGGTGGAAGCAGATACGGACATCGCTCCTTACCTATGCCCCGCCCCGCCCATTACACCTAGACCCTCACGAAAACCCTGCCATGCCCCCGCCCTTTGACCCAGCCTGTTCCAAATTCTAGGTAGGCGTCAGCCCCCGCCCTTCCAAACACCCGTCATGCCGGCGAATGCCGGTAACCACGCCTTTCTCGCCACCTCCCCGTAAAACGAGCATTCGTCTCGCAACACATCCAAAGCTCCGCTATAACCCCAAGCACCATGAAAAACCCTCCCCACCCCGGCAGCCTCCTCCACGAAGACGTTTTTGTGCCACTCAACCTTTCCGTCACCGAGGCGGCGGCGCGTCTCGCCATGTCCCGCGTCGCGCTTTCGCGCGTCCTCAACGGCCGCGCCGACATCAGCCCGGACCTTGCCATCCGCCTGGGACGCGCCGGCGTCAGCACCGCCCGGTTCTGGCTGACGCTACAGACCAATTACGACCTGGCCCGCGCCATGACCCAAGAGCAGCCGGAAGTCCAGATGATCCAAGCTGCGTAACGCAAGCATGAAGCTCTTTTTGGCGGTGGTGGGTCTGTTTAAAGTCGGAGATTGGCCGTAAGCAGACTGTCCGCTTCTGAGTACGAAATGAACAAAACGGACATAGAGACAGAATGTCGTACAGTCCGAAAGAAGATTGCACACTATTTACCTTGTGTCTTCAAAGCCTATGGGACGGTATGCTACGCCGATTGCCCTCTGGGATTATGGCCCCTAAGCTTACAAATCTGCATTCAGCAAGGAACGGGAGACGTATCAATGCCTATATCAATGGAGAGGCTCAAATCCACGATCAGACCGGATAGAACGATCATTCTCCTGGGTGCAGGAGCTTCAATTCCGTCCGGGGCCCCCTCGGGCACTGCGCTTGCACAAAGGCTCTGGAAAAATATCACTGGCACTGAACCTCAAAGCGATGACTTGGTCGAAGCGGCCAGTATCCTTGAAAGACGTTACGGTCGGAAAGCAATTGTAGACGAAATATGTAATGCGTTAGAACCGCTTCAGCCTACCGGCGGGCTACTCGCACTTCCCCAATTTGGCTGGAATTCCATCTTTTCGACAAACTTCGATTTGCTAATGGAGCGGGCCTACAAGCACGCTGGGCAACTTCTAACGCCGATCAGATCAAATTATGATATATCGAGTAATGAAAACGCAACTAACACTCGTCTTTATAAAATTCATGGATGCATTACCCAGGACCAGTCTATGGGGCACAAGGCTTCAATGATCCTGACCGAACACGACTATGAGGAACACGAGCGTTATCGGCAAACTATGTTTTCCATGCTTCAAACAATGATGCTGACTAACAACGTCATTATAATCGGCCAATCTCTACGCGATCGTCATCTCCATGACCTAGTCAAAAGTGTTCTTTTATCACAACAAGATGGCGTTAACACGTCAGTCTATGTGCTCGTATACGACCCTGATGACCTTAGGGCACCGTTGCTCGAAGACCGTGGTGCAAAAATAATTTTTGGCGGAATAGATGAGTTTATTCATTCAATTGCGAGTGACTTCGTTGCCGCCCCGACATCGGGTATTAGTCCTGGTAGTGCCATTCACCTGCCACCTTCAATTGTAAGCACGGTGCACGACGTCTCAACGCAAGCAGGTGCACCTCCAGATGCTCTGAGAATGTTTAATGGTGGGCCAGCAACTTTTTCGGATATTCGGGCTGGTGCGACGTTTGAACGTTCAAGATTGGCCGAATCCATCCAGAAAATTGTTTCGTCACCGACACCTCTAGTCGCGGTTATTGGCGCAGCTGGGGTCGGAAAAACTACTTTTGCTCGCCAGATAGCATTAGGCGCCCTTTTAGAGAGAATGATCGTTTGGGAACACAGGCCGGATTTTCCCTTTCAGAGCAGTCCATGGGTCGCAATTGAGGCGGAATTAAGGGCTTCAGGCAAGCGTGCTGTTCTTTTACTTGATGAATGTACGCACTATCTGCGGCAGGCAAATATTCTAGTAGAAGCACTTGGTGCGTTGGACGCTCCAGCGCTCAAAATAATTCTGACGGCAAACGCCGCTCAATGGAACCCGCGGCTTAAATCTCCAATAATTTTTAAGAAGGGCCTCACTATTGAGTTGTCCCGCCTCGACAGCGCAGAGATAAACTCCCTTATAAATTTGTATCAACACAACAGGGAGGTGGGGGCGTTGGTGCAGCAAGAGTTTCGTGTGTTACATCGGGCCGGCCAGGTGTCGCGACTGCGTGAAAAGTGTGGGGCAGATATGTTTGTCTGCCTAAAAAATATCTTTGCGCGAGATAGCCTCGATACGATTCTGCTTACTGAATTCGCGGAACTCGATGAAAATTATCAGGAATATTATCGTTACGTGTCAGGACTCGAAGCGGTCGGGATGCGTGTACATCGGCAACTTTTGATGCGAATGCTTAATATCAGCGCTCAACAGGTATCCACCGCGCTCGGTGGCCTCAGCGGCATCGTGGATGAGTATGATATTGATGGCAAGATGGGTATTTACGGATGGTCAACAAGACATATCGTGATCGCAAGAAAAATAACCGACTATAAATTTTCAAATCACGATGACCTTGAGAAGCTCTTTGACGCAATCATAGACAACATAAACCCTGCTATTCGTATTGAACTTCAAAGTGTACGCGACCTTTGCGACACTGAGTTTGGGATTGGACGCCTCGCAGAGTCCAAAACGCGTCAGCGTCTATATAAGCGGCTAGTGGAAGTCGCAACGGGCGAGCGTATTCCCTGGCATCGACTTGTTCGAGAACTCCTGGAACACGAGAGCCTTGAAGATGCAGAGCATGGAATTAGGAGTGCTGTCGATGCCGTGGGCTCAGATGGACCCCTCGACCGTTATAAGGTTCGCCTGCTTACCGAGAGAGCGGACCGAACCAAAGGGATCGGGGATGAAGATCGTGTAGCGCTCACGCGCGTAGCTTATGAAACAGCAATGGCCAACATACGGCGCTATCCGAATGACAAGTTTAGCTATCGGGCACTTTGCGATGTAGCGGTCAAATTGGTACAACGACACCAAAACCCCGCCGTTTTGGACGAGTCGATCCAGAAACTTCGTGAAGCTGCGGACAAAATACTTGATCCTGATATGGATCGTAAATTGCGATACTATGAAGATTTGCGAGCAAGAATGTAGCGAGCTGTAGGGTGAGGTGCTCTTTTGCACCCACCACCTTTTCATCGATTCACGTTATTGCGGTCCGAGAGGTCGCGGGGACTGACGGCCAAGGCGAGGGTAAAAAATATGTTCCGACTTTGATCCGATTTCGTTAGTAATATGGCATTCATTTACTATCTCAGTTCGGCGGGCCAGAATCACCCAGGAATGGTGGGGTGCGTAAGGGCACGCGCCGCACAGTCCGCTTTCAGATAATCGCAAAATGACCTTTAATATCCGACTTGAAGCGCAAAGCAGTAATTCCGGAATTCCCAGCCTCCTCTCGTTTCAAGAACCGCAACCCCTCAAATCTGCTCACTGATCCGAATTGCCACCTTGCACCCCGCCTTGATCACCCGGCTCAGCAGCGAATACCCCACCGCCTTCTCCGCCTCATTCGCCAGCCCGATATCCCGGTGCTCCAATTCCTCCGCCCGGAATTTCGCGATCGTCCCGCGCAATTCCGCCTCATCCTCATCCAGCGCCGCCTCCTGCGCCTTGTAGTGTTCGTCGATGCTCTCTTCCACCGCCACGGTACAAGCCATCGCCGCCCGCGGCCCCATCGCCGCGGTTACCGCGCCCAGCGCGAACCCGGCAAAATTCCACAACGGCAACAACACCGTCGGCCGCACCCGCCGGGACGCGATCTCGCCGGCAAAAAAATCCAGATGCACCTGCTCCTGCGCCTTCATATGCCGCAGCGTATCGCCGTGCTTGCCCCGCCCCAGCACCGCCAGTTGCCCGGCGTAAATCCGCGCCGCGCCATACTCACCCGCATGGTCCACACGGATAAACTTCTTCACCTGCTCACTCATTTGAACCGCCTTGGTTTACGCCAGACATAAGGCAGAATTCCCAACCCGAAAGCCAGCGCGAACAGAAAATCCATCATCGCCATCGAGACCGGCATTCTCGGGATCAAATAGGTCGGGTCATCGCACGGTTTGGCCGGCACCGCCGGCAGCGGCGCATTGGGGTCAAAAAACCCATTGCATTCCGGCAGCGGGCTTTTCCAGAAATGCCGCTCCACCCCCACATGCAAAAACGCCACCCCCGCACCCGCCAAAAACACCAAACTGGCCAAAAACAGCACCAGGCGCCCGGTGGGCGGCCGCACCAGCACCGCCAAAAACCCCAGCACGATCACAATCCGGTACGGCCAGCGCTCCCACAGGCAAAGCGGGCACGGCGCCAGGTGCAAAAAGTCCTGCGCGAAATACGCCACCCCCAGCGCCAAAACCCCCGCCAAAAACACCAACGCCCCCACCTGCCGATGCGTCATGAATGACCGACCTCTCCCTCGCCGCGGTCGATACCATCCATTTCGCTTATGTTAAAGAATGAACCGGCTGAGGTCCCCCTTCGCCGCCAGCGGCGCCACTTTTTCGTTGACGTAAGCCGCATCGACCACCACGGTGTCGCCGTTCCGGTCGCTGGCGGTAAAACTGATTTCTTCCAGCAGCTTCTCGATCACCGTCGCCAGCCGCCGCGCCCCGATATTCTCCACCCGGTCATTGATGTCATAGGCCAGCCCGGCCAGCGCATCCACCGCGTCATCGGCAAAACTCAGCGCCACGCCCTCGGTGCCCAGCAGCGCGGTATATTGTTTTAACAGCGAATGCTCTGGCTCCGTCAGAATCCGCTTAAAATCCTCGCGTGACAGTGAGGACAATTCCACCCGGATCGGCAGCCGCCCCTGCAATTCCGGCAAAAGATCCGCCGGCTTGGCGACATGAAACGCCCCCGAGGCGATGAACAAAATATAATCCGTCTTGATCGGCCCATACTTCGTCGAAACCGTAGTGCCCTCGATCAGCGGTAGAAGATCCCGCTGCACGCCCTCGCGCGACACATCCCCACCGCGAAACCCGCCCTCGGTCTTCGCGCAAATCTTATCAATCTCATCCAGAAACACGATCCCGTTCTGCTCGGCGTGCCGCACCGCGTCCTTGGTCAGCGCCTCATTATCCAGCAACCGGTCCGCCTCCTCGCGCTCCAGCGCCCGCCGCGCATCCGGCACGTGCATCTTCCGCTTCGGCGCATTGCCCCGAAACATCCCCTTCATCATATCGCCCAGATTGATCATCCCATTATCCGGCGCCCCCGGCAGATTGATCATCCCGATCGGCATCCCGCCGCCCTCGCCCACGGCAATCTCGATCTCCTTGTCCTCCAATTCCCCGGCCCGCAGCATCCGCTTGAATTTTACGCGCGTATCGGCGGAGGCGCCTTCGCCGACAAGTGCGGTAATAATCCTTTCTTCAGCCAAAAGCTCCGCCTTCGCCTCCACGCCCTTGCGATTCTGCTCCCGCAGCATCGTGATCGAAGCCTCCACCAGGTCCCGGACAATGCTCTCCACATCCCGCCCGACATACCCAACCTCGGTGAACTTCGTCGCCTCCACCTTGATGAACGGCGCCTGCGCCAGCTTCGCCAGCCGCCGTGCGATCTCCGTCTTGCCGCACCCCGTCGGCCCGATCATCAGGATGTTTTTCGGCACCACCTCTTCGCGCATTTCCTCCGGCAGTTGCAGCCGCCGCCACCGGTTGCGCAGCGCAATCGCCACCGCCCGCTTGGCATCCGCCTGCCCGATAATGAACCGGTCAAGCTCCGAAACAATCTCTCTGGGAGAGTAGGTGGGAACATCCATCAAATCGTCTCAACAATCAGGTTTTCATTGGTATAAATGCAAATATCCGCGGCGATCTGCATCGCCCGCCGCGCCACTTCCTCGGCCCCGATCTCCGGCACCGTCATCAGCGCCCGCGCCGCCGCCAGCGCGTAATTCCCGCCCGAGCCAATCGCCACGATGCCATCCGACGGCTCCAGCACATCGCCATTCCCGGTCAGCGTAAAGCTTCTATCGGCATCCGCCACAATCAGCATCGCCTCCAGCCGCCGCAAATACCGATCCGTCCGCCAGTCCTTCGCCAGCTCCACGCAGGCCCGCTCCAGCTGATTCGGAAACCGCTCCAGCTTCGTCTCCAGCCGCTCCAGCAGCGTGAACGCATCCGCCGTCGCGCCCGCGAACCCCGCGATCACCGCCCCGTTCCCAATGCGCCGCACCTTCCGTGCATTGCCCTTTACAACAGTATTTCCTAACGAAACCTGCCCATCTCCCGCCATGGCCACCTTGCCATCGCGCCGCACACACAAAATGGTCGTGCCATGCCAGCCGACCGGATCATGAGAATTTTCCATCGCCCCCAGATGGCACTTCGATGACATAGCGGCAAGCCGCGCAGATCAGCCACGCAAGGCAAGCAAGCAAGCAAGCAGCGCTTTTTGAAAAAAGCGCGCAAAAACTTTTACGAGCTGGGGGCGCTGGCGCCTGCCCGCCTTTAATCGCCTCTACTGGAGGCGATTAAAGGCAATGCGGTCCAGGCGCCCCCAGGAGCAGAAGTTTTTTGGTTCTTTTTTTCAAAAAAGAACTTCTTCTCTTAAACCGGCTGAAATCCGCTCACCGCCTTCACCGGCCCGATCAGCCGCCGCAGCAGTTCCACCGTCCGCGCCGTATTCCAATTCGCCCCCCCTTCCGCCCGTCCCACCGCCTGCCCCGACGGGTTCACCAGCAGCGTAATCGGCACCCCATCCGCGTTCAGCGTATCGGTCGCACTCCCATCCGGGTCCAGCAAAATCGGCAGCCCGGTCACCCCGTGCGCGGCATAAAACGCCTGCACCACCCGCAGCCCCTCCATATCGATCGAAATCGGCAGCACCAGAATTTTGGCCGCCGCCAGCACCGGCGCCACCGCCGCCAGGGTCGGAAACTCCGCCACGCAGGGCCCGCACCAGGTCGCCCACACATTCACGACCAGCCCCGCCCCCCGGTAATCCGCCAGGCTCAGTTTTCGGCCCGCCACATCAAAAAACTTCAAATTTGGCGCCGGCACCGGCGCGCCCGTCTGCAGCGCATCCGCCGCATCCGGCATGTCCGCATCCGCGTCCTCCTGCGCCCACACCGCATTTACGCCGGCCCCGCCCGCCGCTAAGCCAACACCAGCGGCCAAAACCCCCCGCCGAGACAAACCAGGACCAAATTTTTTGAACGACAAGAGCAATTCTCCAGCAAGCGCCTTGCAGTGGGGCGGCCGCTTCGCCGCCGGCCCGGACGCGATCATGCAGGCCATAAATGCCTCAATCGGCTTCGACCGCAAGCTCTGGCGCCAGGACATCGCCGCCTCCCGCGCCCACGCCGCCATGCTCAAAGCCACCGGCATCCTGGACCCGGCGGATGTCCAAAGCATTGATGACGGCCTCGCGCAGATCGCCGCCGAAATCGAAGCCGGAAAATTCACTTTTAAGGAATCCCTGGAAGACATCCACACCAACATCGAAGCCCGCCTCACCGAAATCGTGGGAGAACCCGCCCGAAAACTGCACACCGCGCGCAGCCGCAACGACCAGGTCGCCACCGATTTCCGCCTTTTTGTCCGCGACGCCATCGACGCCATCGAGCTCCAGATCAAGGACCTCATGCTGGCGCTGGCGTCGCGGGCGGCACAACACGCGGCGACCGTGATGCCGGGCTTTACGCATCTGCAAACCGCCCAGCCGGTCACCTTAGGCCACCATCTGCTGGCCTATGTCGAGATGCTGTCGCGCGACGCGGGCCGCCTGCGCGACGCCAAAACCCGCCTCAACGAATGCCCGCTCGGCGCCGCCGCACTCGCCGGCACCTCCTTCCCCATCGACCGCAATTTCACCGCCAAAGCCCTGGGCTTCGACCGCCCCACCGCCAACTCCCTCGACTCCGTCAGCGACCGCGATTTCGCCCTCGAATTTTTGGCCGCCCTGTCGATCCTGGCCATGCATCTCTCCAGGTTCGCGGAAGAAATCATCATCTGGTGCTCCGCCCCGTTCCGCTTCATCGCCCTTTCGGACGCGTTTACCACCGGCAGCTCCATCATGCCGCAAAAGCGCAACCCGGACGCCGCCGAACTGGCGCGCGCCAAAACCGGCCGCATTTTCGGCGCTCTCATCGCCCTTCTCACGGTCATGAAGGGCCTGCCCATGGCCTACGCCAAGGATATGCAGGAGGACAAGGAGCCGGTTTTCGACGCCATCGGCGCCATCACCTTGTGTTTGTCCGCCACGGCTGGAATGGTGCGCGACATGACCGTGAACACGCAAAACATGCGCGCCCTCGCCGCCAGCGGCTTTGCCACCGCCACCGACCTCGCCGACTGGCTGGTCCGAATCCTGCAGATGCCGTTCCGGGACGCGCACCACGTCACCGGCCGCCTGGTCGCCCTCGCCGAGGCGCAAAATCTCGACCTTGCACAACTCTCCCTCACCGACATGCGGTCCATCGAGCCGCGCATCACGGATGAAATTTTTGACGTCCTGACCGTGGACGCCTCGGTCACCTCGCGCACATCCTATGGCGGCACGGCGCCGGGCAACGTCGCCGCCGCCGCGGCAAAATGGCTGGACACTTTGGCGAACCCATGAAATTTTTCGTCCTCACCCTGCTGATCGCGCTCTCCCTCACCGCGTGCGGCCGCCGCGGCGCGCCCACGCCGCCCGGCCCCGCCAGCGACATCACCTATCCGCATGTCTATCCCTCAGACTGATTTTTTGGCCGCCGAGCCCAGCCTCGCCGAGCTTCTGGCCGCCCGCCCGGCCCTGAAAATGCACGCCCAGGATGGCCTCTGCTTCGAAAACGTCCCGCTCAACGCCATCGCCGATGCCTTCGGCACGCCCGTTTGGGTGTACGGCGCCGCCACCTTGCGGGCGCGCTACGGCGCCCTGAAATCGGCGTTTGCGCAGGCCGGCCTGGCGCCAAGACTCCATTACGCCGTCAAAGCCAACGACCATCTGGCCATCCTCTCGCTCCTGCGCGAACAGGGCGCCGGCGCCGACGTCGTCAGCCGCGGCGAGTTTTTGCGCGCCCAAAAAGCCGGCATCGACCCAAAAGACATCGTGTTCTCCGGCGTCGGCAAAACCGCCGAGGATCTGCGCGCCGCACTCGCGCAAAACATCGGCCAGATCAATGTCGAAAGCCCCGCCGAGCTCGCTTTGCTCTCCGCCATCGCCGCCGCCATGGGTAAAACCGCCAGCATCGTGCTGCGCATGAATCCGGACGTGGACGCCGGCACCCACGCCAAAATCACCACCGGCCGCGCCGACAACAAATTCGGCGTCGCGGCCCACGAAATACCCGCGCTCTACGCCCACGCCGCCACCCTCCCCGGCATCCAACCCATCGGCCTCGCGCTCCACATCGGCAGCCAGATACTCTCCCCCGCGCCCTACGCCGCCGCCTTCGGAAAGGCCGCCGCGCTCATAAATCACCTGCGCGCCGCCGGCCAAACCGTCACCACGCTGGACCTCGGCGGCGGCCTCGGCGTCGGCTACCGCGACGAGCCCGGCATCAGCCTCGCCGCCTTCGCCCACACGGTCCGCCGCGCCACGGCCGAGCTCGGCGTCAGCCTCATTTTAGAGCCCGGCCGCTATCTCGCCGCCCCCGCCGGCCTGCTCCTCACCTCCGTGATTCTGGAAAAGCAAAACGGCGCCAAACGCTTTTGCGTGCTCGACGCCGCGATGAACGACCTCATCCGCCCCGCGATGTACGACTCCTATCACGCCATCCTCCCCGTCAGTCCCGTCGATTTTCTGGCCGAAACCACCGCCGCCGACATCGTCGGCCCGGTCTGTGAAACCGGCGACACTTTTGCCACCGGCCGCGCCATGCCGCCGTTGCGCCCCGGCGCCCGCCTCGCCATTCTCGATGCCGGCGCCTACGGCGCCGTGATGTCCAGCACCTACAACGCCCGCCCCCGCGCCGCCGCCGTCCTGATCGACGGCACGCCAAAACTCATCACCCCCCGCCAGGCCATCGAGGATTTGTGGTCATCCGAGATCGTTCCATAGCCCGCACCCCGCCGCAACGCCGCCTGCGCCGCCGCTTCAACCGGCCCGCCGCAAAACACGACCCCATCGCCGCCCTGCGCCAGCGCGCCCGAGCCCTGCTCTGGCTGGAGATTTTGGCCCAGGCCACCGCCCCCGCCGCCTTTTGCCTGCTCGCCTACTTCGCCGCCGCGCTGTTCGGCCTCGCCACCCCCTGGCTGTTCGCGGCCCTGCTCCTGCTGGCCGCCGCCGCGCTCGCCTACGGCGTGCTCAAACTGCGCGCCCCGACGGCGCCAAGCATCGACCGCCGCATCGAAGCCGCCTCCGGCCTAAAACACCGGCCTTTCGCGGCGCTGGACGACGAGCCGGAGGACAAAAATCCTATCACGCTCGCCTTGTGGCGCGCGCACCAGCAGCGCAGTCTTGCGGCCCTGCAAAACGCCAAAATCGGCCCACCCGCCCCCGCCGCCGCGGCACGGGACCCCTATGCGCTGCGCGCCCTGCTCACCCTGCTGCTGCTATCCGGGCTTATGATCGCCGGCCCCGCAAAAATCCCGGCTCGCCTGGCCGGCTCATTCTGGCTCCCTAGCTGGCGCTTCGCCGGCCCCAGCGTCACCGCCTGGCTCACCCCGCCCGATTACACCGGCCAGCCGCCGCAAATTCTGGACCCCGGCGAAACCATCACCGCACTCGCCGGCGCCAGCCTCACCGTCATCACCAACGGCCCCACGACCGCGCCGCAAATCAGTCTTGCCGGCGCCGCCCTCGCCAGCACAACTTTGAGCGCCACCAGCCACCGCGCGGATGCCCGCATCGAAAAATCCGGCGCCCTGCTGGTCGGCCCGTGGTGGCACCGCCTGGGCGACTGGCGGATCAACGTCACGCCCCCCGCCGCCCCCCTCCTCACCTGCAAAACCCTCACCCTCACCGGCGGCAACACGCTCCGCCTCACCTGGACCGTGACCGACCCCTACGGCCTCAAAAACCTCACCATCGCCCTCATTCCCGCCGGCTACCCCGCCGCCCTGCCGCAAGACTTCAGCCTCAATCCGGCCACCGGCGACGCCGCCGCCACCATCGACCTTACGAATGCCGCCGTCTTCCTCGTCCCGGAATCCCTGCGCCTGACCGCCACCAACCAGGCCGGCATGACCGCCACCGCCGCCTGGCCGGCAAAAATCACCGCAACCGGCCTCTCGCTCACCGACCCCACCGCCTTCGCCCTGAATTTCCGCCGCCGGCAACTCGCCCTCACGCCCGCGGCGTACCAGCCGCAAGCCGCCGCCATGCTCAGCCTCGCCGATGCGCCGAAAAGCCGCATCAGCGCGGCGGCGGACGTCAAACTCGCCGCGCTCGCCACCGCGCTCGCCATCCAGGATCTCTCGCCGCGGGACGCCGTCTCCCGCCTGCTCCCGCTGATCCGGGAAATCGAAGCCGGCCCGGACTACAAACCGCAGCAAAACCTGCTCGCCGCCAACCAGGCGCTGACAGCCGCCCTCCAGCGCGCCCTCGCGGGCCAAAAACTCGACGCCGCCGCCTTGCAAAAACTCATCCAGGCGGTGCAGCAGGCGCTCGCGCAACACCTCGCCGCCCTCGCCCCCACGCCGCCCGCCGGCCAGCCCCCGTCCCCCGCCTTGGACACCTCCGCGCTCGCGCGCATGGCGCAAAAAATCGCCGCAGACGAGGCCGCCGGCCGAACCCAGCAGGCCGCGCAGGAGCTGCAGCAACTGCAAAAACTGCTGTCCCAGCTCGCCAACGCCAAACCCATGACCGCCGCGCAAATGGCGCAAGCCCAGGCCGCCGCGCAGGCCGCCAGCGCGCTGAGCCAGATCACCCAAGGCGAAGCCAACCTGCTCAACCAGACTGCGCAGGGCGCCGGCACGCCCGCCGCCCAGGCCGCATTGCAAAAACAGCTCGCCGCCGCCGCCGCGGCCCTCGCTAGCGCCAACCTCCACCTCCCCGGCCTCGGCGACGCCGGCGCCGCCATGCAAGGCGCCAAGGGCGCGCTGTCTCAGCAGGACATCAAAAGCGCCGAAGCCAGCGAAAACGCCGCCATCGCAGGCCTGCAACAAGCCGCCGCGGCACTCGCCGCCGCCCAGTCCGGCAATTTCGGCGTCGGCCAGCCGCAGCC
>PLFB01000246.1 GCA_003137135.1 Acetobacteraceae bacterium | reverse complement strand
ATCTCGGCGTGCTCGGCATGCCCGGCCTCACCGCCTGGGCCGGCGTCACCCAACTCGCCAAAATCGGCCCGGACGACATCTTCGTGGTCGATGCCGCGGCCGGCGCCGTCGGCGGCACCGCCGGGCAGATCGCCAAAAATCTCGGCGCCCGCGCTGTCGGCATCGCCGGCGGCGGCGCCAAATGCGCGCTCGTCACCGGCACCTACGGCTTCGATGACTGCATCGACTACCGCGCCGAAGGCTGGCAGCAAAAACTCAAATCCGCCTGCGGCGCCGGCCCCACCGTGCATTTCGAAAACGTCGGCGAGAGCGTGCTGCAAACCGTGTTCCCGATGCTGCAAACCTATGGCCGCGTCGTCCTCTGCGGCCTGGCCGAGCACTACCACAGCGACGGCAATCCCCCGGTCCTCCCAGTCGGCCCCATCGTCGGCAAACGCGCCGCGATCTACGGCCTGGTCGTCTATGATTTCTACGACCGCCTGCACGAATGGGTCGCCCTCGCGCTACCTTGGATCGAGAGCGGCAAACTCAAATTTTACGAAGACGCCTCCGACGGTCTGGACAGCGCCCCCGCCCAGTTCGAGCGCATGCTCCGCGGCCAGCATCTCGGCAAAGCCATTGTGCGGGTCGCCCCCGGCAAGCCATGATGCCCCCGCGCTTCGCCAGAGTCGGCGGGCGCCACGTCTGCTGGCGGGCGCAAGGCGCGGGACCGGCCTGCCTGCTGCTGCACGGTTCGCCGCAATCCTCGCGCGCGCTGGCCGGCCTCGGCGCCGCCGTCGCCGCCGCCGGACTCTGCGCGATCATGCCCGACACCCCCGGCGCCGGCCATTCGGACGCGCTGCCGGCCGAACATCTCAACATCGCCGACCTGGCCGACGCCCTGGCCGATTTCGCCGACGCCATCGGCCTTGGCCGCTTCGCGCTCTACGGCACGCACACCGGCGCCGCCATCGCCTGCGCCTTCGCGGCACGCCATCCCGGGCGAATCACGTCCCTGGTGCTCGATGGCCTCGCCGCCTGGACCGACGCCGAGCGTGAAAATTACCGGCAGGACTACGCGCCGCCCTTCCTCCCCCGCTGGGACGGCTCGCTCATGACCTGGCTCTGGTCGCGCATGGAGGCGCAATCCCTCTTCTTCCCCTGGCACCAGCCGACCGGAAAAACCTGGCGCAACGTCGATCTCTCGCCGCCCTGGCACCTGCACCGCAACGCCATGGACATGCTGGATTCCGGCGACGCCTACCGCCCCATCTACCACGCCTCCCTCGCCTTCGACCCGGCCGCTTTCCTCCCCCATGCCGGCCCCGCGCAAATCCTCAGCCTCGCATCCGACGTGCTGCGCCCGCACGCCGCCCGGCCCGCGCTGGCGCATCTGCCGGCCACATTCTTTGAGCAGCCCGCAAAACTTTGGGACGCCGTCGCCTCCGCTCTCGCCAAAAATCCCGGCGACGCCGCCCCGCCTCTGCCCGCCCCCACGATGTTCTGGCGCGGCACCCTAACGGGCGCCACAAAGCCGATGGTGCTGCTGCACGCCGCCGGCGCCTCCAGCCGCGCCTTCGCCCCAAAACTCGCCGAATTTGCCGCCAACGGTCCCGTCATCGCCGTCGATCTCCCCGGCCACGGTTTTGACGAATCCGAAATGCCCAGCACCGCGCAAGCCGTGGCGGCCATCGTCAAAGCGCAATGCCACGCCCTCGGCCTCGATCACTTCACCGCCGCCGGCGATCGTTTCGGCGCCGTCATCGCCGCCGCCATGACGGACGCCAAAATCAGCGCCAAAATTCTCGCCCCGCCCGCCACGGCGCCCGATCTCGCCGGCCGCGGCGCCCTCGACCTCACGCCCGCCTGGGACGGCACCCACCTCACCCGCGCCTGGCGCGCCGCCTGGCGTCAGGCGCTTTTCGACCCCTGGTACGACACCACAACCGCCGCCGCCCGCACCCCGCCGCCAGCCCTCGACCCCGCCACCATCCACGCCGCCGCCCTCGACCTGCTGCGCGCCGGGCCAGCTTGGATCACGGCCAATCAGATCGAAGCAAAGGAAAGCAGTTACTTTTTTGAAAAAAAGTAACCAAAAAACTTTTGATTCCCCCGGCTTTTGAGCGGCCACAGTTTGGCCGCTCAAAGGCCGTGGGAATCAAAAGTTTTTTGCGGAGCTTTTTTTCAAAAAAGCGACCTCTTGCTTGCCTTGCTGCTGCGTGGTGACCGGCGTCCTGTAGCCGCCCAACGTCAATAGCGACAACACACTACCCAGCAACAACGCCGCCGCCGTCTCCAGAATCGGCACATAGGAATGCGCCCGGTCAAAACTCCACCCAAAAATAAACGGCGCAAACCCCGCCCCCACGCCAAAGCACATATACAGAATGCTATAGATCGTCGTGTACGCCCGCATGCCGAAATAGCGCGCCACCAGATAGGCGATCAGGTCGTATTCAACGCCCACCGCAAACCCGATCAGCCCGATCGCGGCCGCCGCCTCGCCGGCGCTCAGCGTGGGCTGGATCAGCAGCCAGAGCGAAATCAGCGGCATCGAGAGGATCACCGCCGCGACGGCCGGCGCCCAGAACAGGTCCAGCAAAAACCCGCCCGCGAGCCGCCCCGCGATCGCCGATAGCCCAATCAGCGAAGTGAGATTGGTGATTTCCGCGCCCGAAAAACCGTCGGCGTGAAGGATGTTTTCCATATTCGGCAGCGGCCCGGTGATGGCGAACGAAATCGGCAGCAGCGCCGCCCCTAGCAGCCAGAACCGCCAGGATTTCAGCGCCGCCGCCAGCGTCATCCCCTCCAGCGGCGCCGCCGCCTGTTTCACAACCCTGCCCGCCGGCTCATGGAACCACGCCAGCGCCACCGGCAGCCCGATCACCAGCGGCAGCAGCCCGATCCCGACATAAGCCCCGCGCCAGCCAAAACTCACGATCAGCCAATGCGTCAGCGGCTTGGAAAAAAACCCGAACAGTCCCGTCCCCATCAGCGCGATGCCCAGCGCCAGCCCCCGCCGCCGCTCGAACCGGCGGTTGATCGCCCGCGTCCAGGTCATCGGCAAGGTGCCGCTGCCCACCACCGCGAGCAGCGCCCAAGTGCCGTAATACACCGCCAGCGAGCCGTTCCCCAGCGCGAACGTCATGAACGCGAACGCGAACAGCACCAGCGAGATCAGCGCCACCGGCCGTGCGCCGAACCGGTCCGCCAGCAGTCCCGCGACCGGCGCGAACACCACCGCCGCGATCGTCTGCACCGTGATCCCAAAAAAAATCGCCCCGAACGACCAGCCGAATTTTTGCGCCAGCACCGGCGCGAACACGCCGACCGTGTAAAACCCGACCGGCGAAAGCCCCAGCCCGACGCCGACCATGGCGGAGACGACCGAAGGCCAGCCCGTGCGAAATTCCGAGTCCACCTGCGCGCCGCTCATCCCGGTCCCCGTGCAAAATCCAGCAGCCGCCATTAACCCGGTTTGCCCGCCGCATCACAACGCCGGCACCGCGTCATGTCCGTATCGCGGGCAAGTTTTTGGCAAGCCCAGCGCGGCCGGCAAAATTCCCGCATCTTGTTCTCCGCACACGCGCGCTCCTAGGCTGCCCTGCCTGGGCCATGCGAGGAGTGCCGCCATGACGGGAGCCAAAATGCTGGACACGACGAACCAACCGACGGTGGACGCACTGGCCACCCGATATGCCGCCATCGTGGGCGCCGCCTACGTCTCCCAGGACGCCGCCAAACGGCAACTGCACAGCGAGGACATCTGGCGCCGCGCCGCCGCGCCCGCGATCGTGGTGGTGGCACCCGCCACCACCGAAGAACTTTGCGCCGTCATCGCCCAGGCCCAAAAGGACGGCCTCACTCTGGCGCCGCGCGGCGCCGGCGCCAGCTACACCGGTGCCTATCTGCCCGAAGGCCGGGCCCTGTCGCTCGACATGTCCCGGCTCGACAAAATCCTCGCCATCGACCCCGCCGCCATGACCGTCACCGTTCAGGGCGGCTGCACCTGGGCAGCATTGCACGCCGCGCTCAAACCGCACGGCCTGCGCACGCCGTTCTGGGGCCCGATGTCCGGCCTGGTTTCCACCATCGGCGGCGGCCTGTCGCAGCTCAACGCCATGTTCGGCGCCGCCCGCTACGGCACCTCCAGCGAGAGCGTCGTCGGCCTCGCCGTCGTCCTGGCCGACGGCCAGTTGCTGCGCACCGGCGCCGGCTTGCCCGGCCAACCACCGTTCTACCGGCATTACGGGCCGGACCTGGCCGGCCTGTTCTGCGGCGACGGCGGCGTGTTCGGCATCAAGGCCGAAATCACGCTGCGCCTCATGCGCATCCCCGCGCAGGAGGATTTTTGCTCCTTCGCCTTCAAATCCGGCCGCGACCTGCTGCTGGCGATGGCCGAGATGTCGCGCGCCGGCATCGCCGCGGAAATGTGCGCCTTCGACCCCGGCCTCGCTGAAGTCCGCATGAAGCGCGCCTCCCTGGCCGAGGATTTCGGCACGCTGCGCAAAGTCGTCGCGAAGGAAGCGTCTCTCTTCAAGGGCCTGCAAAGCGCCGCCAAGATCGCCATGGCCGGCCGCGACATCATGGCCCCGGACGATTTTTCGCTACACGTCATCGCCGAAGGCCGCTGCGCCGCCGCGGTCGCCGCCGACATCGGGCAAGCCAAAAAAATCGCCGCCGCTTCAAACGGCCGCGAGATCGAAAACTCCATCGCCCGCCTGATCCGCGTCACCCCCTTCCCGCCCCTCAACAGCATTCTGGGCCCCGCCGGCGAGCGCTGGGCGCCGATCCACGGCATCGCCTCGCTCGCCGCCGCCCCCACCGTGCTGGCAGCCGTCGAAGCCGCCTTCGCCGAAATGAAACCCGCACTCGACGCGCACAACGTCACCCTCGGCTATCTTTTCACGTCGCTGTCCACCAACGCCCTGATCATCGAGCCGGTGTTTTACTGGCCCGAAGAACGCTATTCGGTCCACGAATCCCTGATAGAAAAACCCCACCTCGCCCGCCTGCCGGTGCTTGACGCAAACCCGGAAGCGACCGCCGCCGTCGGCACCGCCCGCAACCGCATCATCAAGATATTCGCCGACCTTGGCTGCGGCTTTTTCCAGATCGGCCGCACCTACCCGTACCGCGAAAGCCGCGACGCCGCCAGCATCGCACTGCTCGAGGCGATCAAATCCCAGCTCGATCCGGCGCAGACATTCAACCCCGGCGCGCTCGGCCTGGGAGGGCGCGCCGCCTGATGGACGGTGCTTCTTATCGCGCCATCCAGCTCGAGCAATTCGCCAGAACGTTCCGGGACGCGACTCAGCTGGTCCACCTGCCGAAAATCGCACCCGCGGAAGGCCAGATCCGTGTGCGCAACATCTGGTGCGGCGTCAACGGCATTTTCGACACGCAAATCGCCCGCAACGCCATCAGCTATATCGACATCGCCACCCCCAGCCTGACCGGCGTCGAAGCGCTCGGCATCGTCGAGGCCGTCGGCCCCGGTGTAGCGGATTTCGCCGTCGGCGACGCCGCCGTCACGGTCCAGTTCAAAGGCGGCTACCGCGAGGAAAATACCGACAGCGCCGCCAACTTCGCCAAAGTCCCGGATCCCTCGCGCGACTGGCTGGCGCTCGCCTCCACCGGCGTCTCCGCCGCCATCGCGCTCGAACATGTCGGCGCGCTGCAGGACGGTGAGACCGTCGCCGTCTCCGCCGCCGCCGGCGGCGTCGGCCACATCATCGTGCAACTCGCCAGACTGCGCGGCTGCCGCGTCATCGCGGTCTGCGGCGGCCCGGAAAAGGCGGCGTTTGTTGCAAACCTCGGTGCCGCCCGCGTCATCGACTACCGCGCCGAAAACGTCGGCGCCGTCCTCGCCCAGGAATTCCCGGACGCCATCGACGTCGCCGTGGACACCGTCGGCGGCGCCGTCTTCGACGCCTTCCTGCAAAACCTCGCCCCGCTCGGCCGCCTGGTCGTCGCCGGCGCCGCCAGCGACCTCGATGACACCCCCGAGCTCATCACCGCCCCGCGCGTCGCCCACCAGATCTATTTCAAGGGCGCCTCGATCCGCGGTTTTATGAACGGCCGCCTCACCGAACTCTGGCCCGCCACCCGCGAGCGGCTATTCGCCATGCACGCCGCCGGCCAGCTCAACCTGAAATTCGATTCCGAGCCTTTCGAAGGCCTGGAAACCGTCTATGACGCCATCGACCGGCTGCTCTCCGCCCGCAGCATCGGCAAGGTCGTGGTCAAACTGGGGGATGCATGATGAGCAAGACAACGATCCGCGAAGCCATGCCGCTGCTCGCCGCCAATGGCGGCGTCTGGCACGGCGTCTATCGGCACTACGATTCCGCCACCGGCAAACTGACCGACGAGCACCTGAGCCGCCTGATCTGCCGCATCAAGGACGGCGAGGAGAACGACTACCACCAGACCAACTACTATTATTGGGCCGACGGCCGCACCGATATCCGCGACTTTCCCGCCCGCTACCGCGACGGCCGCATCTGGTTCGACAACGAGCTCATCACCGGCTGGGCCGCGAAAATGGAACCCGACGATTTCAACCGCTCGCAATGCCTGAACTGGACCCGCACCGGTGAACCCGGGCTCTATCTCTATGAGATGATCCAGAACAGCGACGACTTCAAATTCCGCTCCCGCACCTGGCAATGGTTCCGCAACGGCAAATGTTTTCAGCGCACCCTGATCGACGAACATTTCGTCACCGCCGACTGGCAAACCTGGACCGACAATTCCCCCCCAAAAATCCCCGGCTTTGCATTCGCCAGCGTCTGATGCCCCACCAGCCCACCCGCCTTCCCCCGTCATGCCCGCGCATGCGG
>PLFB01000072.1 GCA_003137135.1 Acetobacteraceae bacterium | reverse complement strand
CAGCGGCTCGCCGCCGGCGATGGCGATGATCGGGGCAGGGCATTCGCGCGCGGCTTCGATCGCGTCGGCGACGGAGATGCGCTGGTTGAGGATTTCGGAGGGGTAGTCGATCTTGCCGCAGCCCTGGCAGGCCAGGTTACAACGGAATAGCGGCTCCAGCATCAGCACCATGGGGTAGCGTTTCACGCCCATCAGGTGGTTTTTGACGACGTAGGCGCCGACTTTTAGCGCCTGGTTTATGGGGACCATTTTTAAATCCTGGAAAGGGTACGGAGGAAGGAAGAAGTTACTTTTTTTGAAAAAAAAGTAACCAAAAAAACTTTGCTCCTGGGGGCTTTGGAGGGTGCCCGTAGATTAAGTCCGACGGCCGGTGGACTTAATTTACGGGGTCTCTCCAGCGCCCGCAGGAGAAGAAGTTTTTTGCTTCTTTTTTTCAAAAAAGAAGCCCTTGCTTGCTTGTCAGACATCGGCGACTTCGGCGGGGAGTTTGAATTTTACGTCTTCGGGCGTGCCGGCCAAAAATTCGGTTTCGATTTTGCCGAAGCGGGAGAGGCCCTCGATGACGCCTTGTACCAGCACTTCGGGGGCGGAGGCGCCGGCGGTCAGGCCGACGGTGTCGATGCCTTCGAACCAACTGGCCTGCAGCGCGGCGGCGTCGTCGATCAAATAGGCGGGACGGCCCAGTTCGGCGCCGATTTCGCGCAGGCGGTTGGAGTTGGAGCTGTTTTTGCTGCCCACCACCAAAATCAGGTCCACCAGCTCCGCCAGATGGTGCACGGCTTCCTGGCGGTTCTGGGTGGCGTAGCAGATGTCGCGCACGTCCGGGCCGACGATGGCGGGAAAACGCTGTTTGAGGGCGGCGATGATGCCGCGGGTATCGTCCACGGAGAGCGTGGTCTGCGTGATGTAGGAGAGTTTGTCCGGCGTCCGCACTTGCAGCGCGGCGGCGTCTTCGACGGTCTGGACCAGATAGACCGTGCCGTCGATCTGGCCGATGGTGCCTTCCACCTCCGCATGGCCGGCATGGCCGATGAGGACGATTTCGCGGCCCTGCGCGGCGTAGCGGCGGCCTTCGGCGTGGACTTTGGCCACCAGCGGGCAGGTGGCGTCGATGACGGGGAGCGCGCGGCTGCGGGCGGCGGATTCCACTTTTCTGGCCACGCCGTGGGCGGAGAAGACGGTCATCGCACCTTCGGGCACCTCGTCCAGTTCGTCCACGAATACGGCGCCGCGGGCGCGTAAATCCTCCACGACATGGCGGTTATGCACGATTTCGTGGCGCACATAGATCGGCGGGCCGAATTTCACCAGAGCGCGCTCGACGATGTCGATGGCGCGCTCCACCCCGGCGCAAAACCCGCGGGGCTGGGCGAGGATGACGCGGATGGTTTTGCTGGTGGCGTTGGGGGGCTGCGAGCCGTCCATTAAGAAACTTCCTGTTGCCGCTGGGTCACGCTGTTCGTCATTCTGGCTTTAGACATAGGTCATTGCCTCCACATTTCGCAAGCGCGAGCGTAAGTAAGGATTTCGAAACCAGGGGTAATATGGTCAGAATGGCTGACATTTGCTGGCGGGCGTAGAGGTTGGCAAACCGGGTTTTGAGGGACTATGTGAGGCAAATTGCGGTCGACTCGGCATGATGTTGTTTGTGTGACACAGCTTTGCGGAAAGTTGGCGATTGATTGAAAAGGCTGGCCGCCACCGGGGCGGTGATTTGAGTTGGTAAAGGATGTCGAGAGCATGCGCATGGGACGGCCGGCTGGTTTGACTGGGGTCAATTTCGAATGAAGCCCCGCACCCCCCTGCTGGACCGGGTCAAGATTCCGGCCGATCTGCGCAATTTCTCGGCGGAACAATTGCGCCAGGTGGCGGATGAATTGCGGGCCGAGACGATCGATACGGTGTCGGTGACCGGCGGGCATCTGGGCGCCTCGCTGGGCGTGGTGGAGCTGACGGTGGCGATCCATGCGGTGTTTGACACGCCGCGCGACCGGCTGATCTGGGATGTNNTGGGATGTCGGGCACCAGACCTATCCACACAAGATTCTCACCGGAAGGCGGGACCGGATTCGCACGCTGCGGCAACCGGGCGGGTTGTCGGGGTTCACCCGGCGGTCGGAGAGCGAATACGACCCGTTCGGGGCGGCGCATTCCTCCACTTCCATTTCCGCTGGGCTGGGCATGGCGGTGGCGCGCGATTTACAGGACCCGGACTCGACGCGGAATGTGATCGCGGTGATCGGCGACGGGGCAATGAGCGCCGGCATGGCGTATGAGGCGATGAACAATGCCGGGGCGATGAAGAGCCGGCTGATCGTGGTGCTGAACGACAATGACATGTCGATCGCGCCGCCGGTGGGGGCGATGAGCGCCTATTTGTCGCGGCTGATTTCGTCGCGCAGTTTCTTGAGTTTGCGGGATTTTGCCTCGAAAATGGCGAAGCGGTTTCCGCGGCCGCTGGAGCGCACGGCTAGGCGGGCGGAGGAGTATGCGCGCGGCATTCTGACCGGCGGGACGCTGTTCGAGGAACTGGGATTTTACTATGTCGGCCCGATCGACGGGCATAATATGGACCATCTGCTGCCGGTGCTGCGGAATCTGCGGGATTCCGAGGGCATGGAGCCGGTGCTGCTTCACGTGGTGACGCAGAAGGGCAAGGGCTATGCGCCGGCCGAGGCGTCCGGCGACAAGTATCATGCGGTGGCGAAATTCAACGTGGTGACGGGGGAGCAGACCAAGGCGCCGCCGGGGCCGCCGCAATATACCGCGGTGTTCGCCAAGGCGCTGATCGCGGAGGCGGAGCAGAACGACAAGATCGTGGCGATTACCGCGGCGATGCCGGGCGGGACCGGGCTGGACAAGTTCGGCAAGCAGTTTCCGAACCGGATTTTTGACGTCGGCATCGCCGAGCAGCACGCGGTGACGTTCGCCGCCGGCATGGCGACGGAAGGCATGGCGCCGTTCTGCGCGATCTATTCCACGTTCTTGCAACGCGGCTATGACCAGGTGGTGCATGACGTGGTGCTGCAGAAACTGCCGGTGCGCTTCGCGATGGACCGGGCGGGGCTGGTGGGCGCGGATGGCGCGACGCATGCCGGGGCGTTTGATTTGTCGTATCTGGGTTGCCTGCCGGGCATGGTGATCATGGCGCCGTCCGATGAGGCGGAACTGATGGACGCGGTGGCGACCGCGGCCGTGATTAATGATGGGCCGAGCGCGTTTCGCTATCCGCGCGGCGAGGGCCTTGGCGTGCCGTTGCCGGCGCGCGGCAAAATCTGGCGGATCGGCAAGGGGCGGGTGCTGCGGGAGGGCACCAACGTGGCGATTTTGGCGCTCGGGCCGCGGCTGACGGACTCCTTGCGCGCGGCCGATGAACTGGCGGCGCGGGGCTTTACCTGTACGGTGGCGGATGCGCGCTTCATGAAGCCGCTGGACAAGGAACTGGTGCGGCAATTGGCGGCGCATCACGAAGTGCTGATCACCATCGAGGATGGCGCGGCGGGCGGGTTCGGCGCGGCGGTGGCGCATGAATTGGCGTGGGCCGGGCTGTTCGACCGGGGCCTGAAATTCCGGCCGATGTGCTTTCCGGACCGGCTGA
Organism: Acetobacteraceae bacterium; assembly: GCA_003137135.1. Taxonomy (GTDB): domain Bacteria; phylum Pseudomonadota; class Alphaproteobacteria; order Acetobacterales; family Acetobacteraceae; genus Acidocella. Next base: position 3,654 of record PLFB01000072.1, on the reverse strand, counting down.
TCGACCATAATGCGCCGGCGGCGCAACTGGTGGATGCCGGGCTGACGGCGCGCGACATCGTGAACAACGCCCTGGCGGCGCTGGGGTCTGATACGCGTGATGATCTGGTCGCAATTCCGGCGCAATGACCACATATGCCGCGGATGATGAAGTTTTTGGCCGCCGCTGTTCTGGGTCTTTTGGTGCTGTGCCCGCCTGCGCTGGCGGCGGACGTGACGCCGGAGGCGCAGCCAATTGTGGCACTCGATGGCGCGCTGATCGCGCTGATGAAGGCCGGGTCCGCCGGGGCCAGTTTTCAGGCGCGGTATGACCAGATCGATCCGGCGGTGAAGCAGACGCTGAATCTGCCGGTGATATTGCAGAATTCGGTGGGGATTTTCTGGTCCACGCTGCCGGCGGCGCAGCAGCAGCAATTGCTGGCGGTGTTCGAGCAGTTCACGGTGGCGAGCTACGTGAACGGGTTTTCCAGCTATGGCGGCCAGCAGATCCAGCTTTTGCCGGCGGAGCGGGATGTGGGGGCGAAGAAGATCGTGGAGACGCAGATTGTGCCCGCCGACGGCAGTTCGCCGACCCGGCTGGACTACGTGATGGGCGATGACGGCGGGACATGGCAGGCGACGGACGTGCTGTTCAACGGCACCATCAGCAAGGTGGCGGTGCAGGCATCGGATTTTTCCTCCGAGGTGAGCACGGGGGATGCGACGCAATTGATCGCGGCATTGAAATCCAAGGTGGCGGCGCTATCTGGTGGAGCGTTGCAGGATTGAAATAAAGCCGGAATTTTCGTTTTTGAAAAAATCTTGCGATCACGCTGATGAAATGTTTTTTTCTCATGGCGCCCAGGTGCCGGATTCGGTGCTAAGGTTGCTCAACATGCCATCGGAAAACAAAAAGTTTTTTGCTTCTTTTTTTCAAAAAAGAAGTTCTTGCTGCCTTACCGGCTGATCAGCATTGCATAATCTCGCGCTGATCGCCGGGCTGTTTGCGCTGATCGGGGTGGCCCAGCAGGCGATCGGCACCTGGCTGGTGGCGCGGTTCGTGGCGCAGCCGGCGCCGGCGTTGCGGGAGTTTCCGCCGGTGTCGCTGCTAAAACCGCTCTGCGGGGTGGAACCGCTGACGGAACTGGCGCTGGAATCGTTTTTTTTGATTGAGTATCCGGCGTTTCAACTGGTGTTTGGCGTGCATAGCTCCGCCGACCCGGTGCTGGAGATTGTGACGCGCTTGCGGGCGCGTTACCCGGCGCAGGACGTGGCGGTGGTGATCGACGCGGCGCTGCACGGGCAGAACCGCAAAATTTCCAATCTGATCAATATGATGCCGGCGGCGAAGCATGAGACGCTGGTGATGTCGGATGCCGATATTCACGTGCCGCCGTATTTTTTGAACCGGGTGGTGGCGGCGCTGGCTGAGCCTGGGGTGGGGCTGGTGACGACGCTGTACACGGCCCTGGCGGGCACGCCGCATCTGGCCACGGCGATGGGGGCGAACCAGATCAATTACACGTTTTTGCCGGGCGCGCTGCTGGCCCGAAGGCTGGGGCGGCAGGATTGCCTGGGGGTAACGATGGCGCTGAGCAAGACGATGCTGGCGCAGGTGGGCGGCTTGCAGGCGGTGGCGGACCGGCTGGCGGATGACCAGGTGCTGGGGCGGCTGGTGCTGGCCAAGGGTTTTAAGCTGACGCTGGCGCAGGTGATCCCGGCGACGACGGTGCCGGAGGCGAATTTCAAGGCGCTGCTGCGGCACGAATTGCGCTGGGCGCGGACCATTCGGGCGCTGGTGCCGATACCCTATGCGGCGTCGGTGCTGCAGATTTCGCTGTTCTGGGCGGCGCTGACGGTGGCGGCTTCGGGCGGCGCGTGGGAAGCGTGGGGGCTGTTTCTGGCGGTGCTGATGGCGCGCTATGCGCTGGCGCGGCGGATTGACGCCGCACTTGGGCTTGCCAAAGCCGGGGATGCGTGGCTTTTCGTGGTGCGGGACGTGGTTTCCGCGATGATTTATGTGGCGTCGTTCTGCGGGAATCGGGTTGACTGGCGGGGACAGACGATGACGGCCGACGCGGGCAAGACCGCGCCGCATTTTTAGAGGTTTTTCGTGATGATGAAGACTTTGTTTTTACAGCCGCCTTCGTTTGATGGGTTTGATGGCGGGGCGGGCTCGCGCTACCAGGCGCGGCGGGAGATCAAGTCGTTCTGGTTTCCGACGTGGCTGGCGCAGCCGGCGGCTTTGGTGCCGGATAGCACGTTGATCGACGCGCCGCCGGCAAGGCTGACGATGGCGGATGTGCTGCCGCATGCGAAGACGCATCAGTTGCTGGTGATCCATACCTCGACGCCTTCATTTGCGAATGACGTGAAGGTGGCGGAGGCGTTTAAGGCGGAGAACCCGTCGATGTTGATTGGGTTCGTTGGCGCCAAAGTGGCGGTGCAGCCGGAGGAGTCGCTGGCGCGGGCGAAGGTTTTGGATTTTGTGGCCGGCAACGAGTTTGATTTTACGATCAAGGAGATTGCCGAGGGCAAGCCGCTCGCCGAGGTGGATGGGATTATGTACCGGGCGGCGGATGGGAGCTTGGTGAAGAATAAGGACCGGGCGATTCTGCATGATATGGATCAGCTGCCGTTTGTGACGGAGGCTTATAAGAAGCATTTGCGGATCGAGGATTATTTTATCGGGTATCTGCTGCATCCTTATATTTCGATCTACACGGGGCGGGGATGTAAGTCGCACTGTACGTTCTGTTTGTGGCCGCAGACGGTGGGGGGGCATAAGTATCGCACGCGGTCGGTGGAGAATGTGATCGCGGAGATCAGGGCCGCGAAAGCGGCGTTTCCGCAGGTGCGGGAGTTTATGTTTGATGATGATACCTTTACCGATGACCTTCCCCGCGCCGAGGCGATTGCGCGGGAATTGGGGAAGATGGGGGTGACGTGGTCGTGCAATGCGAAGGCGAATGTGCCGTATGCGACGCTGAAGGTTTTGAAGGAGAATGGGCTGCGGCTGTTGCTGGTGGGGTATGAGACGGGGAATCAGCAGATACTTTATAACATCAAGAAGGGGATGCGGATTGATGTGGCGAAGCGGTTTACGGCGGACTGCCATAGACTGGGGATAAAGATTCACGGGACGTTTATCGTGGGGCTGCCGGGGGAGAGCCGGGAGACGCTGAAGGAGACGATCGAATTCGCTAAGGAGATCAATCCGCATACGATTCAGGTTTCGTTGGCGGCGCCGTATCCGGGGACGTTTTTGTATAACCAGGCGGTGAAAGAGGGCTGGCTGGATGTGGAACATGCGGAACTGATCGATGAGCATGGGGTGCAAATTGCGCCGCTGCATTATCCGCATTTGTCGCATACCGAGATTTTCAATTCGGTTGAGACGTTTTATAGGAAGTTTTATTTTCGGACGCCGAAGATATTGGCGATATTGAATGAGATGGTGCGGAGTCCGCAGATGATGAAGAGACGGCTGCGGGAGGGGGTGGAGTTTTTCCACTTTCTCAAGGAAAGATCAGCGGCTTAAGGAAAGGGAAGCAGTTACTTTTTTGAAGAAAAGGCTGCCCGCCCGGGTTAACCAAAGAACTTTTGGACCGCTTCGCGAGACCGTGGCGTCGTCACGGGCGCGCGAAGCGGACCAAAAGTTTTGGGGCTGTCCCAG
>PLFB01000031.1 GCA_003137135.1 Acetobacteraceae bacterium | reverse complement strand
GGCGTGATGAACGCGGATTTTGGGCTTTTAAAGGATTTTAAGGCGCTTTCAGACCGTGTTGCGGCTTTGGAGCGGTTGTTGAACCAGCCGGAACAGCTTCCGGCTTGCCTTGACCTCACCAGAAATGAGTCGGCTCTCGTGGGTAGGCTTTTGGACGTGGCCCCCAAGCCCGTCACGTCGCAAGAGATCATGGAAGCCTTATGGCCGAGGTCATTTGATGCCGCACCCGACGCCAGCGTGGTTGCGGTCTATGCCTGCAAAGCCAACAAAAAACTTAAGCCGTTCGGCGTGCAGATTCAGACCGCTTTTGGCCGTGGGCGGTTTTTGAGCTTGGAACACGCGCAAATCATTCGGAGTTTGGGCCGATGACCAATTCTGCTTACGACATCAACGTCATGCTGGGCACCATCGGGTGGGGGACAGATACGCTCGCGGCGCGGCTTGGTGGCGTCAATAAGCGCACCGTCGAACGGTGGCGGCAGAGGCCAGACGAGTGTCCGGGCAACGTGGTGGAATGGTTGGCGCGGTTGGCATTTGCGCATGAGACTTGGGCGCTGCCGATAGGGTGGGAGTTGGTCCAGTGATTGTTTGCTCATGCCTGTGCGGTGCGGTGTACGTGCGAAAAGGCGGCGAGCCAAAAGAAGCTAGTCTGGGGCTTCGTCCTGCCAGTGAGGGGAAGTCTGCAACTGAGAATCCGGCACGTCAAAATACCGATTCGTCACCGGGTCAAAATTGAGCTCGACAAAGCTGTTGCGCCTGCCGTACTCAATAAACTTGGTTTTGAGGATATGGACTTGCGGCAAATCATCGGGCCGGTGGATGCAGATCCCAATATCGCATTTGTCGAACCATTCCGAGCCGCCCTTCACGTCATATAGCTGCACCATCGGAGGCTTTTGCCCCGGCTTAGCAGGGTAGACTTTCGTGGGGTGCGCGATGACCCACATATTCACCGAATAGCGGCTGGCCCAGTGCTTGATGCGGGCGAGGCAATCGGCAATGTACTCGTCGCGCTCCATTTTGCCGCGGACGTGCTTGAGTTCATTCCACGGATCAATGATGTGGTCAGTGATGCCGTAGCGCATGATGAGCATTTCCGCCCGCTCTAAAATCCAGTCGAGGGTTGGGCGCTCATCCGCGCCGTCCACCTCCAATCCGAAAAGCCGATCAGCCAGCCATTTTTCATGTTCCTCTGCCGCGTCTATGCCGACCCCGCGCGCGAACCTCTCGTCGCTGATCGGCGCATTCATCAATACCTTGACGCAATGCTCCACCAGCCGCCCCCAGGGCGAATTTTCGGGGCTGAATATGCCGAATCGGCGGTTGTGATGCTGCATCAGATGAACCGCCGTAAAAAGCACCCAAGCTGTTTTGCCATGACCCGGCACACCCGTCACCAAAATGAGCCGCCCATCAGTAGGCAATTTAAGAATCCGGTCGAGTTTCGGCGTGCCGCACGTCATCAGCTGCATGGCCGCGCGGTTGCGCCATTCTCGAAGCGTGCGGCCTGGCTGAATGAGGCGAATGCCGGAAATGGGGTAAGGCGCGGCCTCCTTAAAAGCCCAGTACACAGTTCCAGGACCATGGAATTTAAGCGCATCGTTGGCGTCTTTGCACCCGTCCGGCCACGTCACCACCCAGCATTTATGCCGCCCCAACCGCCGGGCCAGCTCGTCCATCGCGCCCTTGCCCGGTCCGTCGTTGTCGCCGGCCAAGTAGTGTTTTTTGACTCGCGCCAGTTCTTTGGCGTGCGTGTCCATCCAATTGAAGTTTTGCGCGCCGGCGGGAAGCGATACGCAGGGCGGGCCTTCGCCTTCATAGACCGATAGGCAGTCTATGTGCCCCTCCACCCACGCGATCTCCTCAACCGGCGAATCGCCGAAAATCACATCGCCGTTGAATAGGGCGGCCAAGCCGTCTTTTTCCTGGTTTGTGGCCTTTTTGTCCGCGAGCGCCCGGTAATAGCGGTTGACCACCGCGCCCTGCCAGATCACCGGAAACACCATGGCAAGCATCTCGCCATGCTTTTCGCCGAAGCCGCGGACCATGGAATAGACCCCGAAATACTCCAAAGTCTCTTCCGAGATTTTGCGGGTTGCGAAATACCGCACCAATTCGGGTGAGCGCGCGGTGACTTTGTGGGGTGGGGGCGTTTTATGGGGTTTTGGGGCGATTTTAGACGGGCTAGAAGCCGTCTGGGCCATGGGGTGGCCTACCATGCCCGCCAGATGCGTAACCGCCTCCTGGAATGTGCTCTGGCGCGTTTTCTGGATAAATGAGATGGCGTCACCATGCGCGCCGCATCCGTGACAGTGAAAATGGTTGTCATCGTCGTGGACCTTGAATGACGGCGTCTTTTCGGCATGGAACGGGCACAGCCCCTCCATGATTTTACCGGCCCGCGAGAGCTTCACCGACCGGCCGATGAGCACTGACAGGGGCATTGCCCGCTTCAAATCGGCCAATTCAGCCTCGGATAGCACCCGCGCCATGAGCTACCTCAGTTCTCGTTTTTGTGGCCCCGGCGGGGGGTCAACCTCCCCATGTAGCTTTGCCAATTGCCATGACTCAAACTCTTTGGTGTGCATCAACGGCTCCGGCAGAGCGGCCACGGTTTTTGCGTCGTTAGGGTAAAAATAATCGGGGTTGAACGCCGGATTTTCTGGAAGCCAGTTCTCAAACCACTGATATATCTCGGCATAGGGCGGCCATCGCGTGAAATGGCGGCG
>PLFB01000213.1 GCA_003137135.1 Acetobacteraceae bacterium | reverse complement strand
ATGCAGTTGCGCAAGGGACCGAATGTGGTGGGGCCGTTTGGGCTGGCGCAGCCGTTCGCGGATGCGATTAAAATGCTGTTCAAGGAGACGATTATTCCGGCGGGGAGTGATCGCGCGCTGTTTGTGATTGCGCCGATGATTACGTTTGGGCTGGCGGTGGTGGCTTGGGCGGTGATACCGACCAATGACCACTGGGCGGTGGCGAATATTAATGTGGGCATTTTGTATCTGCTCGCGATTTCTTCGCTGGGGGTCTATGGGATTATTATCGCGGGGTGGGCTTCGAATTCGAAGTACGCGTTTCTGGGGGCGCTGCGGAGTGCGGCGCAGATGGTTTCGTACGAAGTTTCGATGGGGTTTGTGATTGTTTGCGTGCTGATGTGCGTGGGCAGTTTGAACTTGAATGACATCGTGCTGGCGCAGAGGCATTTGTGGTTTGCGATACCGCTGTTTCCGATGTTTGTGATCTTTTTTATCTCGGGGCTGGCGGAGACGAACAGGGCGCCGTTTGATCTGGCGGAGGGGGATACCGAGATCGTGGCGGGGTTTTTCGTGGAGTATAGCGCGATGAGTTTTGCGCTGTTCTTCCTGGGGGAATACGCGAATATGATTCTCATTTCCGGCACGACGACAGTGCTGTTTTTGGGGGGGTGGCTCTCGCCGGTGCCGTTTTTACCGGGCGGGGTGTTTTGGTTTTTGTTGAAGGTGTTTGCTTGCCTGTTTGTGTTTTTGTGGGTGCGGGCGACGCTGCCAAGGTATCGGTATGACCAGATTATGGCGCTGGGGTGGAAGGTGTTTTTGCCGGTGTCGCTGGGGTATTTGGTGCTGGTGGCTTGCGTGTTGGAGTTTGGTGGGTTGTTGCCGCATGCTTAGGGAAGAAAGAACCTCTTTTTTGAAAAAAAGAAGCAAAAAACTTTTACTTATTTGGAGCGAGGTGGTGTCACGGCCACTGGCTCGGGAGCAAAAGTTTTTTGGTTCTTTTTTTCAAAAAAGAACTGCTTGCTTTGCTGAAAAGGGCTTTTCATGAACATTGCCAAAGCGGCTTGGGGCCTGGTGCTGGCGGAGATTGTGTCCGGGATGGCGTTGACGTTTCGGACGATGTTTCGGCCGAAGGCGACGTTGGATTATCCGTTTGAGAAGAATCCGACCAGCCCGCGGTTTAAGGGGGAGCATGCGCTGCGGCGGTATCCGAATGGGGAGGAAAGGTGCATCGCGTGCAAGTTGTGCGAGGCGATTTGTCCGGCGCAGGCGATTACGATTGAGGCGGAGCCGCGGGCGGATGGGAGCCGGCGGACGACGCGGTATGACATTGATATGACGAAGTGCATTTATTGCGGGCTGTGCGAGGAGGCTTGCCCGGTGGATGCGATTGTTGAGGGGCCGAACTACGAGTTTGCCACGGAGACGCGCGAGGAGTTGCTGTATGATAAGGCGAAGCTGCTGGCGAATGGGGATAGGTGGGAGCCGGAATTGGCGAAGCGGCTTGAGCTTGATGCGCCGTACCGGTGATGTGAGATGTTAGCGAATTTTTTCTTTTATGTGTTTTCCGCGATCCTGCTGGTTTCGGCGGCAATGGTGATTACCAGCCGGAACCCGGTGCATTCGGTTTTGTTTCTCATTCTCGCTTTCATCAACGCCGCCGTATTGTTCTTGATGGCCGGAGCAGAATTTTTGGCGCTGGTGCTGGTGATTGTTTATGTCGGCGCGGTGGCGGTGCTGTTTTTGTTCGTCGTTATGATGCTGGATGTGGATTTCGTGGCGCTGCGCGAGGGGTTTCAGAAATACGCGCCGGTGGGGGCGCTGGTGGGGGTGGTGCTGTTTGTGGAATTGGCGCTGGTGGTTTCCGGGTGGACGATCGCGCCGGGGGCGACGGGGTTTTTGGAGGCGCCGATGCCTAATGGGGTGACGAACACGGTGGCTTTGGGGTCGGTTTTGTATACGCAGTATATTTTGCTGTTTCAGATTGCGGGGATGATTTTGCTGGTGTCGATGATCGGGGCGATTGTGCTGACGTTGCGGGATAGGAAGCGCGGGAAGACGCAGAATATGCGGCAGCAGCATGAGCGGATGGCGGCGGAGACGCTGACGATGGTGAATGTGAAATTGGGCGAGGGGGCGAAAATGCCGGCGCCGGAGGATGTGGTGTGATGGTGGTGCCGCTTTCGCATTTTCTGGTGGTGGCGGGGCTGCTGCTGGTGATGGGGGTGTTTGGGATTTTTATGAATCGCAAGAACATCATTATCATTATGATGTCGATTGAGCTGATTTTGCTGGCGGCGAACTTGAATTTTGTGGCGTTTTCTGGGGCGCTGCATGACATGGTGGGGCAGGTGTTTACGATGTTCGTGCTGACGGTCGCGGCGGCGGAGGCGGCGATTGGGTTGGCGATCGTGGTGATCTATTCGCGCAATCGCGGCTCGATCGAGGTCGAGGACGTGACGTTGATGAAGGGCTGACGCGCATGTTGACCGAAATTGCGGTGTTTGCGCCGCTGGCGGGGGCGGTTTTCGCGGGGCTGGGGCGGCCGGCTTTGGGAAAACAGGGGGCGATATGGGTTAGTATCCTGTTGATGGTGGTTAGCGCCGTGGCGGGGGTGGCGGATTTTTACCAGTATGAAGTGACGGGTGGGGGATGGGCGCCGTTGCATTTGGCGATTTGGGTTTCGGTGGGGTCGTTTACGCCGGATTGGGCGCTGCGGCAGGATACGCTGAGCCTGGTGGTGGTGGCGATGGTGAGCGTGGTTTCGATGCTGATTCACGTGTATTCGGCCGGGTATATGGCGCATGACAAGACCGTGCCGCGGTTTTTTGCGTATTTGTCGCTGTTTACGTTTGCGATGTTGATGCTGGCGACGGCGAATAATCTGTTGCAGTTGTTTTTTGGGTGGGAGGGGGTTGGGCTGGTTTCGTATTTGTTGATCGGGTATTGGTACGAAAAACCTTCGGCGAATGCGGCGGCCATAAAAGCGTTTATCGTGAACCGGGTCGGGGATTTGGCGTTCGCGGTGGGGATCGCGCTGACGTATCTGGTTTTTAATACGATTGATTTTGACGGGATTTTTGCCGCGGTGCCGGCGCATCTGGCGGACAAGTATGCGCTGTTTGGCTCGGTGTTTCCGGCGCTGGAGGTGATTGGGGTGCTGCTGTTCATCGGGGCGATGGGCAAGTCCGCGCAGATTGTGCTGCATACGTGGCTCGCGGATGCGATGGAGGGGCCGACGCCGGTTTCAGCACTTATCCATGCGGCGACGATGGTGGCGGCGGGGGTGTTTCTGGTGGTGCGGATGTCGCCGCTGCTGAATCACGCGCCGGGGGCGCTGAGTTTTGTGACGTTCATCGGCGCGACGACGGCGTTGTTTGCGGGCACGGTGGGGTGCGTGCAGAATGACATCAAGCGGATCATTGCGTATTCGACTTGTTCGCAGTTGGGATATATGTTTTTGGCGGCGGGGCTGGGGGCTTATCCGGTCGCGATGTTTCATTTGATTAACCATGCGTTTTTCAAGGCGCTGCTGTTTCTGGCGGCGGGGTCGGTGATTCATGCGATGTCGGATGAGCAGGATATTCGCAAGATGGGCGGGTTGGGCAGAAAATTGCCGATTACGTATGGGGTGATGCTGTGCGGCGCGCTGGCGTTGGCTGGGATTCCGCCGTTTTCGGGGTATTTCTCGAAGGATGCGATTCTGGGGGCGGCGTTTGCGACGCATACGAGCATGGGATTTTATGGCTGGGCGTGCGGGGTGTTCACCGCGGGGCTGACGGCGTTTTATATTTCGCGGCTGTTTTTGCTGACGTTTCATACGGAATCGCGCGTGGCGCCGGAGGTGGCGGCGCATGTGCATGAAAGCCCGGTGACGATGCTGGGGCCGATTGTTTTGCTGGCGTTCGGTGCGCTGTCCAGCGGGTTTTTGTTGCGCAATGCGTTTATCGGGCATGGGTTCGCGGCGTTCTGGGGGGCGAGCATCGCGGTGGACCCGAATAGTATCATGACGCAGATCGATGGGATTCCGGCTTGGGCGGCGATGTCGCCGCTGGCGGCGGGGATTGTGGGGATTGGGGTGGCGGCGTGGTTCTATATTTTGGCGCCGGAGATGCCGGCGCGGGCAGCGGCGCGGTTTAATGGGTTGTATTTGTTTCTGTTGAACAAATGGTATTTTGATGAGGTGTATGACGCGCTGCTGGTGCGGCCGGCGCTGCGCCTTGCAAAATTGATCTGGCATGTGGGGGATGAGCAGATGATCGACGGGGTGCCGAATGGGCTGGCGCATCTGACCGCCGACGCGTCCTCGCAGACCGTGAAATTGCAGACGGGGTCGATCGCGCTTTATGCGTTCATCATGCTGGTGGGATTGTTGGGTTTTCTCTCGCTGTTTTTGTGGATCCGCTGATATGGGTGTGGGATTTCCGATCCTCTCGCTGATGATTTTTCTGCCGCTGGTGGGGGTGGCGTTTTTGGCGACGCTGCGCGGCGATGAGGCGGCAGTCGCGCGCAATGCGCGGTGGGGGGCGCTGTGGAGCAGCGTTGTTAGTTTGGGGCTCGGGATTTTTCTCTGGCTGAAATTTGATCCGTCGGTGGCGGGGTATCAGTTTGCGGAGAGCGATACTTGGCTATCGGGGCTGGATGTGCAGTACCGGGTGGGGGTGGATGGGATTTCGCTGTTTCTGGTGGAATTGACAGTGTTTTTGTCGCCGATCGCGATTCTGGCGAGTTGGTCGATCACGCGGCGAGTGCGGGATTTCATGATTTTTTTCCTGCTCCTGGAGAGTGTGACGCTGGGGATGTTCTGCGCCACGGATTTCGTAATTTTCTATATCTTTTTTGAGGCTGTGCTGATTCCGATGTATTTTATTATCGGGATTTGGGGGGGCGAGCGGCGGATTTATGCCACCGTAAAATTCTTTTTGTTTACGATGGCGGGCTCGGTTTTGATGCTCGTGGCGCTGGTGTGGATGTGGCATAATGCGGGGTCCACGGATTTGACCGTGCTGACGCGGACGAAGATTCCGCCGGATGTGCAGACCTGGCTGTTCGTGGCGTTCCTGGCTTCGTTTGGGGTGAAGGCGGCGGTTTGGCCGCTGCATACCTGGCTGCCGGATGCGTATGCCGAGGCGCCGCTGCCGGGAACGATCATGCTGGCGGCTGTGCTTTCCAAAATGGGGGCCTATGGGTTTATACGGTTTGCGGTGCCGATGCTGCCGCAGGCCAGCCAAGCGGCGGCACCGCTGATGTTCGCGCTGGGGGTGGTGGCGGTGATTTATATCTCGCTGGTGGCGCTGGCGCAGACGGATATGAAGCGGCTGGTGGCGTATTCGTCGGTCGCGCATATGGGCGTGATCGTGATTGGGATTTTTACGTTTACCGTGGAGGGGATTGAAGGCGCGCTGTTTCAGATGCTGAGCCACGGGATTATTATCGCCGGGCTGTTTGTCTGCACGGGCGTGTTGCTGTCGCGCGGCGAGGATACGGCGCTGAGCCGGCTGGGGGGGCTGGCGGCGGTGATGCCGGTGTTCGCGACGCTGCTGATGCTGTTTTCGCTGGCCAGCATGGGGCTGCCGGGAACGTCCGGGTTCGTCGGCGAGATTTTGGTGATTGTCGGGGCGATGAAGGTGAATTTCTGGGTCTCGCTGCTGGGCGGAATGGGGATGGTGCTGGGGGCGGCGTTTATGCTGGTGATGCTGCGGGCGGTGCTGTTTGATAAGTTTACCAGGCCGGGGCTGGAGAGTTTGAAGGATCTGCGGCCGGCGGAGTACGCGATGCTGGTGCCGCTGGCCGTGATGACGCTGTGGCTGGGGATCTATCCTGTCAGCTTCACGCATATCTTTGACGGGCCGGTGACGGCGCTGGTCCAGGCGCATGTGGCGGCTGTGCAGCCCGCGGCTGTGCTGCCCGCGGCTGTGCAGCCCGGCGTCGCGGTCGCGATGGAGACGAAGTGATGGACGGGCTGCTGATCCTGCCGAGCCTGCTACCGGAACTGGCTTTGGCGATTTGCGGGATGGCGCTGTTAGTGATCGGCGTGCTGTCGAAGGCCAATGTGTTTGCGCTGGTTTCTTACGTCGCCGTGGCGCTGTTTGCGGCGGTGGGCGTGCTGGTTTTTCTGGCGCCGACCTGCGAGATTTACGGCGGGTTGTTTGTGACCACTGATTTCACGCGGTTCGCGGATGTGCTGGTGCTGGTGGGAGCGGGTGCGGCGCTGGTGTTGTCGCTGGACTACAATGTGCGCGAGGATATCGCCCGGTTCGAGTTTCCGGTGCTGGTGGTTTTTGCCGTGCTGGGCATGTTTTTCATGATTTCGGCAGGCGATTTGATGACGCTGTATCTGGGGTTCGAGTTGCAGTCTCTGGCGATGTATATCTGCGCCGCGATCGCGCGCGATTCGCTGCGCTCGACCGAGGCGGGGTTGAAGTATTTCGTGCTGGGGGCGCTGGCTTCCGGGTTGCTGGTTTATGGGATTTCGCTGGTTTATGGGTTTGCGGGGACGACGGATTTTGTGGATTTGGCGAAAACGCTGTCAGGGACGCCAGGTTATGGGACGGTGATCGGGATCGTGTTTGTGCTGGTGGGACTGGCGTTCAAGATTTCGGCGGCGCCGTTTCATATGTGGACGCCGGATGTTTATGAGGGGGCGCCGACGCCGGTGACGGCGTTGTTCGGGACGGCGCCGAAGGTGGCGGCGATGGCGCTGCTGATCTCCGTGATGCTGGGGCCGTTTGGGCATGTGGTCGGGCAGTGGCAGGCGCTGATCGAGATTCTGTCGGTGATTTCGATGTGTCTTGGATGTCTTGCGGCGATCGGCCAAAAGAATATCAAGCGGCTGATGGCGTATTCTTCGATCGGGCATATGGGGTACGCGCTGATCGGGCTGGCGGCGGGCACGGTGGCGGGGGTGCAGGGGACGCTGATCTATTTGTCGATTTATATCGTGATGTCGCTGGGGGTGTTTGCGTGCATCATCGCGATGCGGCGGAAGGGGATTGCGATTGAGACGATCGCGGATCTGGCGGGGCTTTCGACGCAGCGGCCGGGGTTTGCGGCGGCGCTGGCGGTGCTGATGTGGGCGATGGCGGGGATACCGCCGCTGTCAGGGTTTTTTGGGAAACTGTATGTTTTCTCCGCGGCGGTCAGCGCGGGGCTGACGCCGCTGGCGGTGATCGGCGTGTTAACGACGGTGGTGGCGGCGTTTTATTATCTGCGTGTTATTAAAGTGATGTATTTTGATGCGGGGACGCCGGATTTTGATAAATCCGCGATCGGCGTACGCTTGGTGATGACGGTTGCGGCGCTGGCGACGGCGCTGTTCGTTTTCATGCCGGGGCCGGTGGTGGCGGCGGCGGCGGATGCGGCGAAAGCGCTGATGGGGTGATCGCCTGGCGGCTGGAGCGGTTTGAGGCGCTGCCGTCCACTTCGGATTTTTGTATTTTGCGCGCGAAGGCGGGTGAGCCAGAGGGTTTGGCGGTTTTTTGCGCGCGGCAGACCGCGGGGCGGGGCAGCCGAGGTCGAAGCTGGGAGTCAGGGGTGGGGAATGTGGCGCTTTCGGTTCTGCTCCGGCCGGCGATTACGCCGGCGCAGTCGGGGATGTTTCCGTTGCTGGCCGGCGTGGCGGTGGTGCAGGCGATTGGCGAGGCGCTGCCCGCCGGCGTGAAAGCGATGCTGAAATGGCCGAATGACGTGCTGATCGAGGGCGCGAAATGCGCGGGGTTGCTGATTGACGCGGCACCTTTGGGTAATCGGGTGGACTGGTTGGTGATCGGGATGGGGATTAACGTGGCGTTCGCGCCGGTGGTGGCGGGGCGTGCGGTGACGTGTTTGGCGGCGCATGGCGCGAAGCTGACGGCGGAGCAACTGGCCGCTGCGGTGCTGGCGCGGCTGGCGGAAGCGCTGCAGATTCACCAGGAATATGGCGCGGGTTTGACGATTGAGAGGTGGATGAGCCAGGCGCATCCGTTCGGGTCGGAGATGGCGGTGAAAGTGGGGGAAACGGCGGTGAAGGGGCGGTTTGAGGGGCTCTCGGCGGGGGGGGAATTGATGTTGCGAGTGGGGAAGCGTATCGAAAGTTTTTCCACGGGTGAGATTTTGTTGGGATGGAAAGAAGAGTAAGAAGCGCTTTTTTGAAAAAAAGCCCCTGCGCGGGTAACTGCTTTCTTAGGAGTTGCGCGTCCGTGGCGGATGACGCTTCGCTTATCCGCCCTACGGGTTGCGGGCTTGGAGGGGTGCGATGCTGTTGGTGATTGATGCGGGGAATACTAACATTGTGTTTGCCGTGCACGATGGCGGGGCGTGGCGGGGGACGTGGCGGCTGGCGACTTCCGCGCAGCGGACATCGGACGAGTACGGGGTTTGGCTGGATGCGCTGCTGGCGCGCGAGGGGATTACGGCGGCGAATGTGGAGCGGGCGGTGATCGGGACCGTGGTGCCCGCGGCTTTGTATCATTTGCGGCGGCTGTGCCGGGAGTGGTTTGGCGTGGAGCCGATTGTGGCGCGGGCGGCGCTGGATTGGGGGTTTGAGATCAAGGTGGATAATCCGGATGAGGTGGGGGCGGACCGGCTGTTGAATGCGCTGGCGGCGCATCACCAATACAAGGGGCCGCTGGTGGTGGTGGATTTTGGCACGGCGACGACGTTTGATGTGGTGGATGAGGATGGCAGCTACATGGGCGGGGTGATCTGCCCGGGGATTAATCTTTCCATCGAGGCGCTGCACCAGGCGGCGGCACGGCTGCCGCGGATCGGGATCGGGCGGCCGCAGTCGGTGATTGGGACATCGACGATTCCGGCGATGCGGTCGGGGATTTATTGGGGGTATGTCGGGCTGATAGAGGGGCTGCTGGCGCGGATTGAGGGGGAGTTTGGCAAGAAGCTGAAGGCGATCGCGACCGGGGGGTTGGCGCCGCTGTTTGCGGAGGGGACGACGAGGCTGGATGTGATCGATCCGGATTTGACCCTGGATGGGTTGCGGTTGTTGTCGCTGCGCAACAAGGCGGGGGCGCTGCCGGGGGACCGGGGGCGGTTTTTGGAGGTGGAGTGAGGTTGGAAATTCTAACATAAAGTCGGACGTTGTCAATTCGCTCGGGGGTGAGGGAGCCGGGGTCGGTGGTGAGTTTGAGGCGTGCGGCGAGGAAGACTTCGAGGCGGTTGGTGAATCGGATTTGGGCGGGGGATTTTTCGTGGCTTGGGAAGGCGGAGAGTTTGGTGTTGTAGGCGTTCGCCGTTCTCCGGGCGGCGAGGAGTTCAGCGCGGCGGACTTCGCGGATGAGGTCGTGGTATTGGGGGAGGTTGGCGACGCATGACAGGGGGCATTAGGGAGTTGTTAGGTTGTTGGGGGTATTCGATGGCCCGGAAAGGCGGGTGGTGTGCAAAAGCGGGGAGAGATGGAGTTTCGTGCGCGCTTAGGATGGGCGTTGGGGTGGGGGAGAGAAAAGCAGGCTGGTGGGGCGACTATGGCGGGGGCGGTGACGCTGAATGGTATTGATGGGCTGATCAAGAGCCGCGCCGTGCGGCTGCCGCCGGCGGTGGAGGCGGCTTATGAGGCGGATCGGGCGGCGTTTCTGGCGATGGCGGCCAGGGTGATCGTGCTGCGGCTGATCATCACTTACAACGTGCTGCTGCCGATCGATTTCTGGGTGCTGCCGAAAACCGCCTGGCTTTCGGTGGCGTTGCATTTTCTGGTGGTCACACCGTGCATGGTTTTGTGCGGGCTGATGCTGCGGCGCAAGCCGGGGCGGTGGGTGCGCGATAGCGTGCTGGCGATGATGCCGGTGCTGATGACGCTGCAGGTGATGCTGATTTTCCGGCTCAATAGCGGGGAGAATGCCTGGGCGTATCAGTATCTGGTGATTCTGGTGATGATGTCCGCCAACATCAATTTGCAGCTGGATTTGCGGTTCGCGCTGGTCGCCTCGGCGGTGACGGCGGTGATCTATTTCGGCACGGTGCTGCCGAGTGGCTGCCCGCAGGCGGTGAAGATTATTGCGGCGGCGATTTTTACGACTGGGGCGTATTTTTCGCTGCAGGCGCGCCAGCCGATTGAATATGGGCAACGCCGGCTGTTTCTGCGAAAACTGCAGGAGCAGTTGCGGCGCGAGGAGGCGGAGGATGTGGCGAGCCGGGACGCGCTGACCGGGCTTTCCAACCGGCGGCATTTTGACGAGCGGACGGCCGCGGTGTGGGCGGCCGGCGGGCCGGTTGCGATCATCATGATCGATATTGATCATTTCAAGCTGTTCAATGACCGGTACGGGCATCCGGCCGGGGACCATTGCATCAAGCGGGTGGCGGGCGTGCTGTCGGCGGTGCTGCGGGGGCAGGACGATCTGGCGGTGCGGTTTGGCGGTGAGGAGTTTGTGCTGCTGCTGCCGGGGACGGATATGGAGACCGCGTTGCAGATCGCGGAGCGGGCGCGCCGGGCGATAGAGGGGCTTGCGATTTTGCATGAGGCTTCGCTGACCGGGCGGGTGGTGACGGCGAGTTTGGGGGTGGCGGCGGGGCGGACCAGCGAGCCGGTGCAGGCGCTGCTGGCGGCGGCGGATGCGGCGCTGTACGAGGCGAAACGGGGCGGGCGGAACCGGGTGTTCCCGCCGTTCATGGCGGTGGAGGGGAAGGGGAAGTGGCGGGCGGCTGGTTAGGTAGCAAGCAAGCGGTCGCTTTTCTGAAGAAAAGCTCTGCAAAAGACTTTTTACTTTTGTAAGGGGTGTTAGGGGTTGGATCCGCCTACGTCCGCGCGATTGATTTTTTTGGGTTATCAGGCTCCCGCGCATCCAGCTCGGCGTCTGGGCCCGCGACGTGAAACAATTGGCCGCATTTTTCATGGATCAGTTTGACGGGTGACCGGTAGCGCTGGCTCAGCCAGTTATCCGACCAATCCTGCAGCGCGACCAGCACGCCATAGGCGTCGAAGCCTTTGGCGGTTAGACGGTAGCCCGGCTCGCCGGGGCCGTCCGGGTTGCGCAGCAGCCGCGCCTCGGTCAGCCGGCCAAGCCGGTCGGATAGAATATTCGCGGAAATATCCGTGCACGTTCTGAAATCGTTGAACCGCCTGATGCCGGTGAAGGCGCAGACGAGAATTTCGATGCCCCATTTGTCGCCGAACACATCCAGGCTTTCGTGAAAATGTTGCAAACCTGATCCATCCGGCGACTCGCTGATGATCGAGCGCCGATGCAAGGCCTGTTTGACGGGCTTTTGGGCGAGGTCCGAGCGGCTGACTTTCAGGCTGATGTCACGCGCGGTCACCACCGCGCCGCAGGCGCGGCAGCGCATGACGGGCTCCAGCCGCGCGCCGCATAATTGCGCGACCATGTCGCCTGGCATCACGGCGCCGTTCCAGTTGCGCTCCCACCGCACCATCTGGATCACCACGGCGCGAAACGCCTCGCCCATGATCGTCAGCCGGTATTCATGGCGCAATGGCCGGATGCTGTAGGGCAGGCGCACCATGATGCCCTGCTCCACCAGCGTGCGCAGCCGCATGGTCGCCAGCCGGCTGGCGATGCCGGTGCGGCGCTCGAATTCCGCGAATTTCGTGTCGCCCAGAAACGCCGCGATGATGAGGGAGAGGGACCAGCGGTCGCACACCACGTCGGCGCCCTGGCGCACGGCCATCAGCATGGCGTTGAGCGCCACGGCGTCGGATGCGGCAATCTGCGGTCGGGTCATCGGCGCGAATTGTCTCCAGTGCGGCGGAAAAAGCAAGCTGGACCGGGCGCTCATCGCGCCGCGCGCCTCGCTGAATTTTTTAGTTGTGTAGTGACAGTAACTATGCGAAGGTGGCTCCGACGCCACAGTTGAATGGCGCTGAGCGGAGGATTTTCGTGCCATGACCGGACCCGTTATCGTACAAGGACGCCCCGGACCTTCCGTGCAGGAAGTGCTGGCCACCGATAAAAACCCCGCCCCGGACGTCATGCGCATGGAATCGCCGGCGGCTGGCCTGGGGCTTGAGGACATCGGCATCGAGCGTTATGTCTCGCAAGCCTGGCACGACCGGGAAGTGGAAAAAGTCTGGCGCCGCACCTGGCAGATTGCTTGCCGCGTGGAGGAACTGCCGGACGTCGGTGATCATATTATTTATGAAGTGGCGTCGGAATCGCTGATCGTGGTGCGCGCGGCGCCAGACCAGATCAAGGCCTATGTGAATGCCTGCCTGCATCGCGGCACGATTTTGCGCAAAGATGGCGGCTGCGTGAAACAATTCCGCTGCCCGTTCCACGGTTTTTCGTGGTCGCTGCAGGGCAAACTTACGGATTTGCCGGCGGCCTGGGATTTTCCACAGATCAACCGGGCGGAATTCAATTTGTCGGAGGCCAAGACCGGGGTGTGGGGCGGCTTCGTGTTCATCAATCTGGACCCCGATTGCGAGCCGCTTGAGAGCTATCTTGAAATTCTGCCGCGCCATTTTGAGAGTTTCGCGCTGGAAGACCGTTACAAGGCCGTGCATGTGGCGAAAATCATGCCGTGCAACTGGAAGCTTTCGATGGAGGCCTTTATCGAGGCCTATCATGTGCCGATGGCGCATACGCAGACTTTGCCATATTACGGCGATTCGAACACGCAATACGATGTCTGGCCGGGCGTGCGGCATGTGAACCGGATGATCAGCGTACAGGGCATTGCCAGCCCGGCGCTGGATGATATCACGCCGGAGATGATCATCAAGAACATGCGCCGCGACGTGCCGTTTTTTGATGGCGATCCCATCGTGGTGGGCCCCGGCGAGACCGCGCGCGCCAAGCTGGCTGAGCGCGCGCGGGAAAAAATGAGCCGCTCTTCCGGGCGCGATCTGTCGCAACTTTCCGACACCGAATCCCTTGACCTGATCCAATACTCGCTGTTTCCCAACGCGGTGCCGTGGGGCGGGCAGTCACTACCGGTATGCTACCGGTTTCGGCCCTACGGGAACAACCCGGAAATGTCGATCATGGAGATCATGTTTTTGTTCGCCAAGGCGGCCGATGGCAGCCATCCGCCGCCGGCAAAAATCCGGTGGCTGAGCGTGGATGAGCCATGGGCCACGGCGCCGGAATTGGGTTCCGCGGCGCGGATTTCCGACCAGGATACGGATAATCTGAAGCGGATTCAACGTGGCCTGCGCGCCACGAAAAAGCCGGGGGTGACGCTGGCGGCGTATCAGGAAAGCCGGATCAGGCATTTTCATAGAACGCTCGATGAGTATATGGCGCGTTAGTAAGAAGTTACTTTTTTGAAAAAAAAGTAATTTTTTGCTCCTGCGGGCTTTGGCGGCTGTGTGCCGTTCATCGCCCCCGCCCGGTGGCGATTAAAGGCATTCCCCGTGAAAATGCCCGCAATTCATAAAAGTTTTTTGCTTCTTTTTTTCAAAAAAGAAGTTCTTGCTTGTTGCTATTTTGGGAGGAGCTTTATCCATGATCGATTTGTTTTCATTAGAGGGCCGCGTTGCCCTCGTCACTGGCGGCTCGCGCGGCATTGGCGAGATGATGGCGGAGGGCTTTTTGCGTGCCGGCGCAAAGGTTTATATTTCGGCGCGCAAGGCGGCGGTTTGTGAAGCCACCGCCAAAAAACTCTCGGAATTTGGCGAATGCATCGCGCTGCCGGCGGATGCGTCCGGCGCGGAGGGCGCGCGGGCGCTGGCGGCGCGTTATTTGGAACATGAAACGAAGCTGGATATTCTGGTGAACAACGCCGGCGCGGCGTGGGGCGAGCCGTTCGAAAAATTTTCGGAGGGCGGCTGGGACAAGGTGGTCGATCTCAATCTGAAGACGCCGTTCTTTCTGACACAGGCGCTGTACGGCGCGCTGAAGGCCGGCGCGACGGAGGGCCGGTCCGCGAAGGTGATCAACATCGCCTCGATCGACGGCCTATCCATCAACATGCAGGAAACCTATTCCTACGCCGCGAGCAAGGCGGGGCTGATCCACCTGACCAAGCGCATGGCGCTGACGCTGATCGCCGACAATATCATCGTCAACGCCATCGCGCCGGGGGCGTTTCCGTCCGAGATGAACCGTGAGGCGCGCGACGACGACGGCAAGCTGGCGGCGCTGATCCCGGCGCGGCGGATTGGCAACAAGGACGACATGATGGGTGCCGCGGTGTTTCTTGCTTCCCGCGCCAGCGACTATATGGTGGGGTCCACGCTCGTGGTGGATGGCGGGCTGACCTGGAAACGCTGAGCGGTAAACCGCCGGAGAGTTGCGCATGGCTGAGCTGATCGACCGTTCCCTGCTGGATTTTCTGCTGCATGACTGGCTGAAACTGGAGGATGTTCTGGCGCGGCCGGGGTTTGCTGAGCATTCGCGAGACAGCGTGGGCGCGATGCTGGACACCGCCGAGAAAACCGCCACGACGCATTTTCTGCCGTATTTCAAGAAGGCGGATCGGGAGGAGCCGTATCAGGACGAGGCCGGGGCGCATGTGATTCCGGAGGTGCGGGGTGCGATTGCCGCGTATGCGCAGGCCGGCTTTGCCGCGGCGCCGTTTCCGGCGGCGCTCGGCGGGCTGGGCGTGCCGTTCGTGGTGCATAACGCGGCGATGGCGTATTTCAACGCGGCGAATACGGCGCTGGCGGCGTATTCCATGCTCAGCGTCGGCAATGCCGGGATTTTGGGCGAATACGGCACGCCGGCGCAGATCGAAACCTTTATGGCACCGCAGCTGGAAGGGCGCTGGACGGGGACGATGGCGCTTTCCGAGCCGCAGGCCGGCTCCTCGCTGGCCGATATTTCTTCCCGCGCGATGAGGGATGGCGAAGATGAACTGGGGCCGCGATACCGGATTTTTGGGACGAAAATGTGGATTTCGGCCGGCGACCATGATGCGTCCGATAACATCGTGCATCTGGTGCTGGCGAAAATTCCGGGGCCGGATGGCAAGCTGGCGCCTGGTACCAAGGCGATTTCAATTTTCATCGTACCGAAATTCCTGCCGGACGGGGAGCGCAACGACGTGGTGCTCGCTGGGCTGAATCACAAAATGGGCAACCGCGGCACCACCAACACGCTGCTGAATTTCGGCGAGGGCACGAAGTTTCAACCGCGAGGCGGCGCCGGCGCGGTGGGCTGGCGCGTGGGCGAGGCCGGGCAGGGGCTGCCGATCATGTTTCGCATGATGAACGAGGCGCGCATCGGCGTGGGCCTGGGCGCGACCATGGCCGGCTATCGCGGTTTTCGGCTGGCGGTGGATTATGCGCGTGTGCGCCCGCAGGGAAGGCCGGTGGGCAACCGGGACGTGGCCTCGAAGCCGGTTCCGATCATCGAGCACGCCGACGTGAAGCGCATGCTGCTGGCGTGCAAGGCGTATAGCGAGGGCGCGCTGGCGCTGATTCTGTACTGCTCGAAACTGGTGGATGACAGCCGCACCGCGCCCGGCGCGCCCGAGCGCGAGGCGGCGGAGTCGCTGCTGGGGCTGCTGACGCCGGTCGCGAAAACCTGGCCTTCGGAATACGCGCTGGCGGCCAACGACATCGCGATCCAGGTGCATGGCGGCTACGGCTATACGCGGGATTTCGATGTCGAGCAGCTTTATCGCGACAACCGGTTGAATCCGATTCATGAAGGCACCACCGGGATCCAGGCGCTGGACCTTCTGGGCCGCAAGGTTCTGCGCGACCAGGGCCGCGCGTTCGGCGAGTTTGCCGCGATGGTGGGGTGCCAGGCCGATGCGGCGCCGGATGATTTTGCGCCCGAAGCGGCGTCGCTGCGGGCGGCGATCGCGGATTTGAAGTCGGCCATCGAGTGTCTCCGTGCGGCTGGTAGCGAGGCCGATATGATGGGCAACGCGACGAATTTTCTGTCCGCCTTCGGACATACGGTGCTGGGTTATATCTGGCTTTCCATCGCCGCCGCGCTTACAAATTCCGCGATGTCCGCCGACGCGGCGGACGGCCGGCGCGCGGCGGCGCGGTATTTTTTCGCGTTCGAAATGCCGAAGGTGGCGGCCTGGCTGGCGCCGATTTATGCGGGAAACCGGTTGACTGTTACGGTTAAGGGAAGCTGGTTTTAGGAAAGCAAAAAGCAAGAACTTCTTTTTTGAAAAAAAAGAAGCAAAAAAACTTTTGGTTCGCTTCGCGCGGCTTTGGCGGCGCCAGAGCCGCGCGAAGCGGAGCAAAAGTTTTTTGCGCGCTTTTTTTCAAAAAAGCGCTGCTTGCTTCACTTACAAAATTTCAAATATCTCGTATTCGGCACCCTGCTTTGTCTGACGCCCGACGCCGACGGCGAGAACATCATTAAGCCACCGGCACGACTCGGCACCGGACTCAAAGCGCGCGACGGTGCGGATTTTGTAGTCCTGCGGGGCCAGCATTTCGCCGCGGCGCAGGCGCGAATGGGTTTCGGGGGAGGCTGTGAACAGGCCCTGGTAGGTGAGGTAGATGAGCGCATCGGCGTCGGTTTTCAGCGCCAGGCGGACATCGATGGTGAAATTACCATCCG
This sequence comes from Acetobacteraceae bacterium, assembly GCA_003137135.1. Classification (GTDB taxonomy): domain Bacteria; phylum Pseudomonadota; class Alphaproteobacteria; order Acetobacterales; family Acetobacteraceae; genus Acidocella. Next base: position 4,201 of record PLFB01000213.1, on the reverse strand, counting down.
GCCGCACCAGCACCCAGTCCGCGCCGCCGGGCAGGATGACCCCGCGCAGGCGCGCGCCGGTAAAAATGCCGCCTGTGACTGGTGCGATGCGGCGGCGGCCGGCGGGTAGTTCGCCGATGTTGAGCAGCCCGGCATAATCCACCACCAGGTTGAGCGTGAGCAGATGCGCGGCGCGCAGGGAAGGTGGGGGCGCATCAGACATCGGCGGAATCCAGTGCGCGCGCGGCGAGCGCGGTGGCGCGTTTGTAGTCGGCCTTGCCGTTGGGGCCGCGCAGCGCCTCGCCGGTGATGACAATTCGTTTCGGCACCTTGTAGGCGGCCAGCCGTTCCCGCACATGGGCGCGCAACAGCTTCTCATCCGCCACCGCATCGAAATTCAGACGCACGATGGCGGTGACGGCCTGGCCCCAGACAGCGTCCGGCACGCCGATGACCAGCGCGTCCTCCACCGCCGGATGCGTTTTGAGCGCCTCCTCGACCTCTTCCGGAAAAGCCTTTTCGCCGGCGGTGTTGATGCAGTTGCTGCCGCGACCGAGCAGTTTGACGCTGCCATCGGCTTCGAGCGTGGCGAAATCGCCGGGAATTGAATAGCGTTTGCCGTTGATGATGCGGAAGGTTTTCGCGGTTTTTTCGGGGTCCTTGTAGTAGCCCAGCGGCTGTATGCCGCCGACGGCAAGGCGGCCGATGACGCCGGTGCCCGGCGGGAGCGGCCGGTCTTGTTCATCGATGACGATGGTGTCCACGCTCGGCGTGAAGCCGGCGGTGGCTGGCGTGGTGGCGGCGGTGGTGACCGCCGAGGCGACGCCCATCGATTCGGTCGAGGACATGGCATCGAACAGCGTTGCCTGCGGCAGATGGTGCAGCAGGCGCTGCTTCACCTCGGCACTCCACATCGCGCCGGAGGAGCCGATGCCGGTGAGCTTGCGCAGATCATAGCGCTTCGGCTCGGCGTCGAGTGCCGCCACCAGCGGGCGGGCGAACGGGTCGCCGACGATGGTGAGGTTGTCGGCGCGGTCGCGTTCCACGGCGGTCCAGATGGCGTGCGGGTCGAGCGAAGGGGAGCTTAAGGTGATGATGCAACTGCCGGTCAGCAGCGCCCACATGGTGACCCAGAAGCCGGTGGAATGCATTTGCGGGCAGGCGATGAGATAGCGCCGGTTGGCGTCGCCTTTGGCGCGGATCAGGCTCGCGACGTCTGCCGCGCGCGCGGGCAATTCGGTCGCGAACAGGGCGCTGATGCGCCAGAGATAGGGTGCGAGTTCGCCCTGCTGGAACACCACGCCCTTCGGCATGCCGGTGGTGCCGCCGGTATAGGCCAGCACCTGGTTTTCCGGCGAGCGCGGCGGCAGCGCAAAGGCGAGCGTTTGGTCGGACGCCAGATGTTCATAGGATTGCGCGAAAGCCGGTGGCGGCGCATCGCCCACCTCGATGAACAGGACCAGCTTGTTCAGCCGATGCCGGATTTGCGCCACGATCGGGCGACCTACGACACGCCGTCCTCCGGCGCCGACGCGGTGGCCAATTACGACGAGTATTTCGTGTTCTATGGCAAGGAGGATCGTTACGATTGGAAACTGCTGGGCAAGAAGGAAATCTTTATTCACTACAACAACAACGCCATGGTGCATGTGACGGCGGAAGTCGGCCACCAGCCGCATTTCATGAACCCGGACATCGTGCGGTGGGAACTGCACCGCGTATGGGTGGTGGACGCGACGCTGCGATCGGATTCCCGCAACGTCGTGCCGCACCGGCGCTATTATGTGGACGAGGATACCTGGCACGCCACATTGGGCGATGAATGTGACGGGCAGGGCAATATTTGGAAGGTGGATATGATGTTCGTGGAGAATCGCCCGGAACTGCCGGCGACGATTTTCTCCAACGTTGTTATCTACAATCTGCAGGCCAATGAATACGTGACGCTCGACGGCTCATGGGCGGACCCGCCTTATCAGCAGTCGCTGGATTCGCGGCCGGTGCCGCCAAATACGTTTGACCCGCAGTCGATGGCGGCGGAGTCGCAGTTTTGAGCAGGCAGGAAGTAGTTACTTTTTTTGAAAAAAAAGTAACCAAAAAAACTTTTGCTCCTGCGGGCGTTGGCGGTTGGCGTGGCTTTCATCGCCTCCGGTGGAGGCGATTGAAGGCATGCAAGCGGCCAACGCCCGCAGCTTATAAAAGTTTTTTGCTTCCCCGGGCGGGGCGCCTTTTTTTTAAAAGAGAAATTCTTGCTTGCCTTGCTTGCGTCTTTCCCTTTGTTGCGCAAGCCGATACAATCGAAGCCCTCTCCAGCCCCGCCCTCACCGTCCGCGCCCCCTCGCGCGTCGTGCTCATCGCGCTGGCCAATGCCGGACCGCGAATCGTCGCGGCGGGGGAGCATGGCGTCATCATCTACTCCGATGACGACGACAAGACCTGGGCGCAGGCCTGCGTGCCGGTGGATCTCACGCTCACGGCGCTGGCGTTTGCCACGCCGCGGATTGGCTGGGCCGCCGGTCATTACGGTGCCGTTTTGCGCACGCAGGATGGCGGCCGGACCTGGCAATTGCAGCTGGACGGCAACCAGGCCAACCAGCTGACCGCGGCCGCCGCGGCGGCCGCGCAGGCGGTGCCCGGCGCGTCCCCCGCGGTGCCGCTGGCCGCCGTGCGCGCCAGCCATTTTCTGGCAGACGGGCCCGATAAGCCGTTCCTCTCCATTCTTGCGGAAAACCCTGATCGGGTGACGGTGTTCGGCGCCTACCGCATGGCGATGCACAGCGATGACGGCGGCAAGACCTGGACGGATTGGAGCTTGCGCGTCGGCGATCGCCTGAGCCACCATCTCTACGATGCCGCGGTCATCGGCCGGCAGATTTGCATCGCGGCGGAAGCCGGCAATGTATTTTGCTCGAGCGATGCCGGGCAAAGCTTCCCCGCCGTGACGTCGCCTGGCCCCGCCACGCTGTTGGGCCTGCTGCCGACCGGCGATGGCGGCATGCTCGCCTACGGGGTCGCGGGACTGGCGGACCGCAGCGCGGATGGCGGCCAGACCTGGTCGTCGGTGGCGCTCGGCGCGCAATCCAATATCACCTGCGGGCGCGTGCTGAAATCCGGCGCCATTCTGGTCGGCGGCGAGGACGGCTCACTCTATGTCAGTGCCGATCATGGCCGGCATTTTCACGGTTTCGGCCAGTCCGTGCCGATGGCCATTTTCGATCTTATCCAGGCGGCCAGCGNNGCGCTAGCTAGGGCCGTCGCGTCATGGATATGCCCCACGACACGCCGTCGCCCGTCATTTCCGACATTAAAAATTTTGACGCCGATTCGGGCTCCGTCCTTGAGCGCCTGATTTTCAAGAACCGGCCCATCATCCTGGCGCTTTGCGCGCTGCTCACCGTCCTCCTCGGCCTGCAGGCGACCCGCATCACCGTCAACGCCAATTTCAACAAGATGATTCCGGTACACCAGCACTTCATCGTGAATTACCTGTCGCATTATGAAGATTTGCAATTCCAGGGCAACGCGATTCACATCGCCGTGCAGGCCAATGACGGCGGCATCATCGACGCGCATTATCTGGAGGTGCTCAAGCACATCAACGACGACGTGTTTCTGCTGCCCGGCGTCAACCGCGCCTACATGACTTCGCTGTGGACACCGTCAACGCGCTGGCTCGCGGTCACGCCGGATGGCTTGCAAGGCGGCCCGGTGATCGCGCAGACCTATGACGGTAGTGCGGCGCAACTCGACCTGGTACGGCAGAACATAGAGAAGACCGGCAAGGTTGGCGAGCTCGTCGCCACCGATTTTTCCTCCAGCATGATTTATGTGCCGCTGCTGGACACCGATGCGGCCGGCCACGCGCTGAATTATGGCCAGCTGGCCCGCCGTTATTTTACCGTAAGAAAGAAAGTAGCGCTTTTTTGNNCAAAAAACTTTTGCTAACCACGGGTGTTGAGCGGCCATATACTGTGGCCACTCTGCAGCCGTGGGAATTGAGAGTGATGCCGAAAGACATGGGTCAGACGCCACGACGCTTGAAAAAGGCGGCCGCTCGCTTGACTTCCGGCGTCTGCAAAAAGTCGGAAAATTTGCGATCGGCCGCTGGTTGGAAAGTTTGGTTTTATGCGGTCTCGAACAATCCGTGGCCGATATATTGGCCCTGCTGAACACCCGGCGGGCAAGCGAAAATCGCGCTGCCCGTATGGGTGGTGAACTGGTT
>PLFB01000115.1 GCA_003137135.1 Acetobacteraceae bacterium | reverse complement strand
ATTTCCCCCGCACGTAAGAATCAAAAGTTTTTTGGTTACTTTTTTTCAGAAAAAGTAACTGCTTTCTTGCAGTCTTGCTTCAGTTAAATCGACCACGCCCTAACCCGCCGCCTTCGCCCTGGCTTCGCGCTGGCGCGACAATTCCAGTTTCGCGACCGTCTCGCGGTGCACTTCGTCGGCGCCTTCGCCGATGCGGACCACGCGCTGGTAGGCCCACATCGCGGCCAGCGGGGTGTGCTGCGAAACGCCTGCGCCGCCGTGAAACTGGATCGCCCGGTCCAGCACCGCGAGCGCCATATTGGGCGCCAGCACCTTGCACTGGGCGATTTCGCTGCGCGCGGCCTTGGTGCCGTGGGTTTCCACGATGTAGGCGGTTTTCAGCAGCATCTGCCTGGCCTGGTCGATTTCGATGCGCGAGCGCGCGATGGCGTCCAGCACCACGCCGCGGTCCGAGAGCGGTTTGCCGCCGATGATGCGCTCGTCGCACCACTGGCACATCAGCGCCACCGCGCGCTCGGCGCTGCCGATCGAGTGCATGCCGAGCTGGATGCGGCTGAAGCCAAGCCCGTGCTGGATCATCGCGAAACCCGCGCCCTCCTTGCCGATGATGTTGCTGGAAGGCACGCGCACATTGTCGAAAAACAATTCGTTATGGACGTAGGGCGCATGGTCGTAGCCGAACACCGTTTCGATGCGGCCGAACGAAACGCCGGGGGCGGAGCGCGGCACGGCGACGAGGGAGTGGCGGGCGTGGCGCTCGGCGTTCGGGTCGGTGACGCCGAACACGAGCAGCAATTCGCATTCTTCCTGCAGGGAGGCGGTGGCCCAGACTTTTTTGCCGGTCAGGACGTAGTCGCCGCCGTCCCGGCGGATCGGGAATTTCAGTTGCGTCGGGTCCGATGACGGCACGTCCGCTTCGGTGATGCTGATGCAGGAGCGGATTTTGCCTTCGATCATCGGCCACATGAATTGCTGTTTGACGTCCTCGCCCGCAAAGCTGTCCAGGAGCAGGATGTTGCCGATGGTGCCGGGATAGCAGTTGCAGGCTTCGGCGCCGAGTTCGGAGCGCTGCAAAAGTTCGGAAATCGGCGCGAATTCGGACAGCGAAAGGCCGAGACCGGAGAGCCGTTCGGGCAATGCGAAATTCCACAGCCCTTCGGCCTTGGCGCGGGCGCGCAATTCGACCATGATGGGCGGGTATTTGTAACGGTTTTTCGCCGCGGCGAGCTGTTCCTCAAAAACCGCTTCGGCGGGGTACACATAGGCGTCCATGAATTCCGCGACGCGGCCCAGCAGTTTCTTGACCTTTTCCGATGGTTCGAAACTCATCCTGTGACGCTCCTGTGTTTTTGATGATTCTGGCGGCCGCCGGCATCAGGCCCTGGCGCAAAGCATTATGGAAGCTTATGGTACGTATAATTACGATAGACTAATCGGCCATGCGGCCGTTGGCAAGCATCGGCTGGCGTGGCACCGGCCGGGTGTGAGGAGGGAGAACAACGATGCCGCATCCAAGGCAGTGGGCCGCGAAAGCGCCGGAAATGTCGGCGGTGGTGATGGCCGGTTCCGGCATCCGCCTGTCATACGGGGCGCTGGAGGACCGGGCGAACCAAATCGCGCGGTTCTTGCGGGAGCAAGGGTTGCGCCGGGGTGACGCGCTGGCGGTATTGCTGGAAAACCGCCCTGAATTTCTGGAAGTATTTTGGGGGGCGCAGCGCGCCGGGCTCTATGTGGTGCCGGTTTCTTGGCGGCTGAAGGCCGAGGAAATCGCCTATATTCTAGAGAACAGTGCGGCGAAAATTTTGTTCACGAGCGAACTTCATGCCGGCGTGGCGATGGAGGCCGGCCGTCTCGCAAGGCTTGAGAGGCTGGTTTGCACCGGCGCGCCGCCGAGCGGGTTTTTGGGTTACGAGGCCGCGCTGGCGGCGCTGCCGGCGGCGCCGATTCCCGATGAGTCGCTGGGCCGGGACATGATGTATTCCTCCGGTACGACCGGGCGCCCGAAAGGCGTGAAAACCGCGCTGCCGGACGGGGAGATTACGTCGATGATGCCGGTGATGGCGTTCATGTCGGATTTGTACGGCTTCGACGAGCAAACGGTGTTTTTGTCCACCTCGCCGCTCTACCACGCGGCCGGGCTGCGGTATGCGATGGTCACCGGGCACGCCGGTGGCACGCTGGTGGTGATGGAGGCATTCGACGCGCTGGCCACGCTGGCGCTGATCGAGCGGTATCGCGTCACGCATGTCAGCCTGGTCCCGACGATGTTCGTGCGGCTGCTGAAATTGCCGGAACGAGTCCGGGCCGCCTACGATCTTTCCAGCCTGCGCAAGGTGATTCACGGCACCGGCCCGTGCGGCCGCGACGTGAAGCAGGCGATGATCGACTGGCTCGGCCCGATTCTGTTCGAGAATTACGGCGCCACCGAAGGCAACGGGCTGTGCGCGCTGGACAGCCATGAATGGCTGAGCCATCCGGGCTCGGTTGGCAAGGCGGTGGTCGGCCGCGTGCACATCATCGGGCCGGACGGAGAATGCCCGAATGGCGAGGACGGGCTGGTGTATTTCGAAGGCGGACCGCGCTTCGAATATCACGGCGACCCCGAGAAAACCGCGCAGGCCTATTCGCCCGAAGGCTATTCCACGCTGGGGGATATCGGCCATCTTGATGACGAGGGGTATCTGTACCTCACTGACCGGCAGTCTCACATGATCATCTCCGGCGGCGTCAACATCTATCCGCAGGAGGTCGAGGATATTCTGCTGGCGCATCCAGACGTCTGGGATGCAGCGGTGATCGGCGTGCCGGACGAGGAGTTCGGCGAGGCGGTGCTGGCGGTCATCCACCCGGTCGATCCGGCGGCTGCCGGCCCTGAGCTTGCCGCGGCCCTGATCGCCTGCTGCCGCGCGCGCCTGGCCAACTACAAATGCCCGCGGCGGATCGACTTCGCGACCGACCTGCCGCGGCACGAAACCGGCAAGATTTATAAGCGGCTGCTGAAACAGCGCTATGAAAGTAAGCAAGAAGTTCTTTTTTTGCAAAAAAAGAACCAAAAAAACTCTTGATTCCTTGAGTCCTAGGCATTGCAGGCGCTGTGACTCGTTTAAACGAGAGTTTTTTGGTTACTTTTTTTCGAAAAAAGTAGCGGCTTTCTTGCCTCCGTTTGTTCACCCGATTGCCTCGTTTGCGAATAGTAAGCATATTTACTTGAGTGCCGACATATGCTAGCGCTGAGCCAAGCGAATGAAAAATTGCGAGGAAAACGATGGACTCTGCACCACCCACCGCGCTTTTGGGCTATGGACGGGAGATTTTTCAGTACCATCATGAGGCGTACCGCACCACCACGCGGCGGTTCTTTCAGTCCGAGGTTGAGCCGAACATCAAGCAGTGGCAGAAGGACGGTTTCTTCCCGGCCGAATTGTTCAAGAAGGCCGGGCAGGCCGGCCTGCTCTGTGCCGGCATTCCGGAAGAATATGGCGGTGGCGGCGGCGATTTTCTGCACCACGCGATTTTTTACGAGGAACATGGCTATTCCCTCGCGGGTGCTGCGCTCGAAGGCGGGCTGTGCACGGATACGACGTCCTATGTAATGATGCTCGGCGGCAACGAGGCGCAGCGCCGCGAATGGCTGCCGCAATTTGCGTCCGGCGACGTGATCGCGGAAGTCGGCGTGACGGAGGGTCATTCCGGCAGCGACGTGCGCAGCCTGCGCACCACCGCGAAGCGGGACGGTGGCGATTACGTGCTGAACGGTTCGAAAATGTGGATGACCAACGGGCCGATCATCACCATGCTGGTGGTCGCCGCCCGGACCGAGCCCGATGCCCACAACAAAGGCGGCATCTGCATGTTCATCGTGCCCATCAAGGGCACCAAAGGCGTCACGGTTTCCAAGCCGATCGAGCTGATGATGAAAAGCGCCGGCGGCGTTTCCGAGGTGTTTTTCGAGGATGTTCGCATCCCGGCCGCGAATTTGCTGGGCGGCGATGAGGGCCGCGGCATGGCGGCGGCGCTGGGCACCATCACCACCTCCCGCCTGGCAACCGGCGCGCGGATGATGGCGGCGTGCGATCTGGCGTTCAAGATCACCGTCGATTTCGTGCGCGAACGCAAAGCCTTCGGCCAGGCCGTCATCGATTTCCAGAACACGCAGTTCAAGCTGGCGCAGATGAAAACCGAAATCGCCGTCGGCCGCGCCTTCCTGGACCGGCTGCTGCTGCGCAATGCCGGCGGCAAATGCGACCCGGTGGAGAGCGCCATGGCGAAACTCTGGATTTCGGAACTGGAGGGCCGCGTGATGGATGAATGCGTGCAATTGCATGGCGGCGCCGGCTTCAGCGATGAGTACCCGATCTCGAAAATGTACGCGTTCGCGCGCGTCCATCGCATCTATCTGGGCACGTCGGAAATCCAGCGCCTCACCATCGCCCGCAGCATCTAAGGGTTCGCCGGGCCCAAAACTTGAAACGAGGGCAATACGATGCCGGGTATTGAGGACGTGCTGAAGGGCCTGACCGTGCTTGATCTGGGTTGTGGGATGGCGCCGGCGCTGGTGACGAAAGTTTTGGCGGAGGCGGGGGCGCGCATCATTCGGCTCGAGGCGGAAACGGATCCCTTTTACGGCGTCTATCCCGCCTATCGCCTATGGCACGGCATGAAGGACATCGAAAAAATCCCGTCGCTATCGGCGCCGCGCGTCGCGGCCCTGCTGGCGCAGGCGGATATATGCGTCATGGGCGGCGAGGATTTTCCGGCATTCTCCTGGCGGCTGGATCCCGCGCGCATCGCCGCGCGGCATCCGGATTTAACCATCCTCAACATCACCGGCTACCCCGACTCCCTGCCGTTTCACGACCGCCCGGCCGCCGAAATTCTCGTGCAGGCGCGCTCGGGTTTTTGTTTCGAGCATTATTCGGACAAACCCTACGTCGCCGCCTTCGCCGCCGCGAATTATGGCGCGGCGCTGCTCGGGCTTTCGGCTCTGCTCGGCGCGTTCTACGGCAAGCTCGCGGGCGGCGGCGGCCAGGTCGCCTCGGTGAGTCTGTTCGAGGGCGTTTTGAACTGGTGCACGCCCTACTGGGTGGCGGGCGACAAGCCCGATGGGCGGCTGCGCTTCGTCATGCCGCGCGATCCGCACCCGCTGATTTTCCGCTGCAAGGACGGCAAATATATTCATTTCGTGCTCGGCTCGGCCGGCTCGAAGGGGCGGCTGTACCGCATCCTCAAAATCGACGATCCCAGCGTCGCCATCGATGATGCGGGCTTTCCAAATCCCATCGGCCCGCCAAAACATTATTTTGGCGACGTCGATACGCTCGCCGCCCACGTCGCGAATTTCAACAGCGATGAGCTGGTGGCCGCGATCATCGCCGCCGAAGTGGCGGTGGAAAACGTGCTGCAGCCCGGTGAATGCTGGAGCGACCCTCAGGTCGCGCACAATGCGCTGCTGCGCGAAGCCCCCGGCGGCGAAACCTATGCCGGCCCGCCCTTCGCCGCCAGCTGGACCGCTGGCCCGCCGCCCGCCGCGCCGGCGGCTGGCAGCGCGCCGCTGGCCGGGCTGCGCGTGCTGGATTTCGGCGCGCTGGTGGCCGGGCCCTTCAGCAGTCTCCCGCTCGTCGATCTCGGCGCCGACGTCATCAAGGTCGAAGCCCTCACCGGCGACATCGCGCGCCACGTGCCGCGCTGCTTCTTCGGCTGCAACCGCGGCAAGCGGTCCATCGCCGTCGATATGAAAACGCCGGAGGGAGCGGAAATTGTCCGCCGCTTGTTCGCCAGCGCCGACGCGGTGATCAACAATTACCGCCCCGGCGTTTCCGCGCGTCTGGGCATGGACCCCGAATCGCTGCAGGCGCAAAAACCCGGCATCATCGTCCTGGAAGCCACCGGCTACGGCTCCACCGGCCCGAGCGGCCAGCGGCCCGGTTACGACATGGTGCTGCAGGCTTTTTGCGGTTTTGAGTACCTAGCCGGCGGCGAGGGCAACGCCCCGGTCTGGAACCGCTCCTCGATGATCGATTACGCGGCCGGTCTGTGCGGCGCGGCCGCCGTGCTGCTGGCGCTGATCCATCGCCGGCGGACCGGTGCGGGCGCCAGCCTGCGCACCAGCCTGTTGCATTCCGGATTTTTCATGCTCTCCGAACTGTTTCGCGACGCCGGCGGCGCTTTTAAGGGCGCGCGAATGCTCAACCACCAACAGACCGGCTTTCATCCGTCCGAGGCGGTGTACGAGACCGAAGATGGCTGGATCGCCGTATTCGCACCTTCGGAGGCGATGGCCGGTGCCTTGCTGCGCGCGCTGGACCTGGACGGCTTTCCGCCCCGCGCCGCCTGGGCCGCGGCCGAATCCGAAAAGCTGGGTGCTGCAATGCGACGGGAGACCACCGAGAGCCTTTGCAGCCGCTTTGCCGGCCACGGCGTCTGGGCGGAACCTGTTCTGCAGGACGGCAATATCTGGCTGCAGGACGAAGGCCTGGCGGCGCGCAAAACCGTCGTCACCTGGCAGGACCAAAAATATGGCGGCGTGAAAATGCTGGGCACGCTGTTCCAGCTCTCGCGCGCCGCGCATTCGGGCCACGACGCCGTGCCGGCCTTGGGCGCCGATACGTCGGCCATTCTGCAGGAACTGGGCTTTTCGGCGGATAAAATCGCGGATTATTTCGCCCGCCGGATCGTGGGCTGAGAGGGTACGCGGACGGCGAATGCGCGGGCCGAGACATTGCAACAGGAGAATGAAGTGAGCGCTTTGTACATCGTATTTGTGGAAAAACCCGCGGACCAGGCCGAGATTGACGAATACCGCAGGCTTGGGTTGCCAACCGTCGCCGCGGCCAAGCCGACATTCCTGGCGCGGCCAGGCGGCGAGGTGACGACCGTCGAAGGCGACGAGGTGGATGTGGTGGTGGCGCTTGAATTTGCCTCCGTGGCGGCGGCGAAGGAATGGTATTATTCCCCGGAATATCAGGCAGCGTTAAAACACCGTCTGGGCACCGCGAAGAGCCGCGCCGTCATCGTGGAGAAATGGCAGGCGCCATAGGCCAAAGCGGAACGTCCTCGCGAAGTCTTGGTGCCCCGTCCGTCTGAGCTAGGCCACCGCCCCTTCACGGCGCAACCGCTCGATCTGCGCCTCGTCAAACCCCCAGTCGGCCAAAGCCTCATCGGTATGCTGCCCCGGCAACGGCGGCGGACGGCGGATGGCACCTGGGGTGCGGCTGAACCTCGGTCCCGGCGCCGGCTGCAAAATGCCGTCATCCAGGTACACGCCGCGCGCCCGGTTATGCGGGTGCGCGGCCAGCTCGCCGGCAGCAAGCACGGGCGTCACGCAGGCATCGGTGCCATCGAAGATCCGCTCCCATTCAGCGCGGGTTTTTGTCTTGAAGATATCTCCAAGCTCGCGCTTCAGATCATCCCAGCCGCTGGCATCCATCTGCCGCGTAAACCGTTCCGCATCCAGACCGGCGCCTTGCACCAGCAGCGCATAGAACTGCGGCTCGATCGCGCCGACCGCCATGTACCCGCCATCGCTGGTCTCGTAAACCTCATAGAAATGCGCGCCGCTATCGGTGAGATTGGCGCCGCGCTCATCACGCCAATGCCCCATCGCGCGCATCGTGAGAATCGCCGCCATCTGCAACGCCGCACCCTCCACCATCGCGGCATCCACCACCTGCCCCTGGCCGGAACGCTGCGCCTCAAACAGCGCGCACATCACGCCAAACGCCAGATACAGCCCGCCGCCCCCCATATCCCCCACCAGATTCAGCGGCGGCACCGGCTTTTCGCCCCTGCGCCCGATCATGTGCAGCGCGCCCGACAGCGACAGATAATTGATATCATGCCCAGCACTTTGCGCCAGCGGACCCGTCTGCCCCCACCCCGTCATCCGGCCATAAACCAGCCGCTTGTTGCGCGCCAGGCACGCCTCCGGCCCCACGCCCATCCGCTCTGTCACCCCAGGCCTGAACCCCTCGATCAGTACATCCGCCGTTTCGACGAGTTCTAAAAGTGCCGCGATCGCGGCGGGATGTTTCAAATCCATTGCGATCGAACGCCGGCCCCGGTTCATGATATCGGCGGCCGGATCAATCTCGATCGAGCGCGCGCCGCCGGATTTGCGATCGATCCGCAGCACGTCGGCGCCCAGATCAGCCAGCAGCATGCCGCAGAACGGCGCCGGACCGATGCCGGCAAGTTCGATGATTCTGACGCCTGTTAGTGGACCCATGGGATGCGACGCGTGCCCGGCCGTGCGGTGATCATTCCCTGTCGGTTGCATGTTTCACTCCACAGGCTCATAATGAGCATCCGTACGACTTTTCTCAACTGTAGCCGATATGAAAATCTTTGCAAGCGAAAGGGAGAGATATTGCCATGAATGACCTCGAGCGTCTGGTCGCGATCGAAGACATCAAGCAGTTGAAAGCCCGCTACTACAGGTTTCTCGATACCAAGCAATGGGATGACTTCGAGGCGGTTTTCACCGAGGACGCCGTCATGGACATGCGCAACCCCGACCGCATCATCAACACGGAAGAGGGAATTTACCGCGGGAACCAGGTCATCCGGCAATTCGCGGAGCGTGCGCTTGGCAACGGCACCTCGACGGACCGTGCATTCTTGCCCGAAATCACCATCACCTCCGCAACCGAAGCGCATGGCATCTGGGCGCAGGAGGATAAACTCACCTGGCCGCCCGGCAACATCAACACGGCACTCGAGGGATTCGGCTACGAGCATGAGCGCTATGAGAAAGTGGACGGCGCCTGGCGGATCAAATCAACCCGGCTGGCGCGGGTGGCGGTCAAGGTCACGCGGGCATAAGAAGGCCAGCAAGGAAGCAGTTACTTTTTTGAAAAAAAGTAACCAAAAAACTTTTGCTAATTTGGACCGTGCCGGTGGAAACGCCCTTGGCCCAGATTAGCAAAAAGTTTTTTGCTTCTCCGGGTGGGGCGCCTTTTTTTCAAAAAAAGAAGTTCTTGCTTACTTGCTCAGAGCGCGCGCTGACACGCCAGTCTCGACTACAGCTGACGCGCGATGGTATCGAGCTGCATCTCCGACACCCCCATGGCAAAGCGATGGCCCCGCGCCGCGGCCACCATTTTCGAAATCGGATGTTCGTTGCTGAAACCCATGGCGCCGTGCAGATGCGCGCAGATATCGGTGATCTCCACCTCCATTTCCGTGCACCAGAGTTTCGCCATGGAGGACTGCTCCGCGGTCAGGCGGCCGTCGCGCGCCGCCACCAGGCATTTATCCACAAAGGCGCGCGCCACCGCGATGCGCATTTTCACCTGCGCGAGCTTGGCTTTTATCACCGGCAGGTCGAACAGGGTTTTGCCGAATGCCGGGCGATCTTTCACGTAGTCCAGCGCCATATGAAACGCCAGTTCACAAGCGGCGACAGAGCGCGCGGCAAAAATCGTGCGGGTGATGCTGAGAGTGCGCGCCGCCTGGCCGAGTCCACTGGCGCCAGGCCCGCCGAGCACCCGGTCGTCACCAACGCGCACATTTTCGAAAAACAATTCGCCCAGATTGCCACACCCGCGCAGCATGGTCTGGAACGGTTTGCCCTTGCTCACGCCAGGCGCGTCGGCGTCGATTAAAAACAGCCCGAATTTTGGTTTGGTGTCACCGGCCTCCTTGATGCGGGCCACCAGCAGGCATAGATCGAGATGGTTGCCGTTCGTAATCCAGGCTTTTGAGCCGTTGATGACCCATTGATCGCCCTGTCGGACCGCGGTGGTTTTCATCGCCGTCATGTCGGAGCCGGCATGAGGCTCGGTAAACAATCCTTCGCCCACCACCTCGCCGCTGGCGAATTTTGGCAGCCAGAATTGCTTTTGCGCCTCGGTGCCGCCGAGCAGAATGATATAGGCGGAGGCGTCGGTATCGATCCCGCTATCGATGCTCGCACCTGCCGGTGAATAGCCGTGCTCCTCGTAGCAGACCGCAAGATGCAGAATATCGCCGCCGCCGCCGCCATATTCTTCCGGCACGCCGGGGCAAAGGATGCCGGCCTTCGCGGCTTTGCGGAACAGGTTACGATCGAACGCACCGTCACGCTCCCAGGCCGCGACGTTGGGCTCGATCTCCTGAGCGTAGAAGCGCCTCACCTGCTCGCGAAAGGCATGATGACTTTCGTTGAAGATACCGCGTTCTGTGTGATCAATTTGCATTTCTGATTTCCATGGTCCGTGGGGTTCGTTGCCGGAGACGGCAGAGCGCTTCATGACAAAAGAAGCCTCGTCAAGCGCGATAGGCTGATCTCCAATTTTAAAATTCGCCCGCAGATGATAAGCATACTTTCTTCTTATTTAAAAGCAGGTCACGGTGACCTCGCTCGGGCATTTCCCCGTTTGGGCCGAGGCTTTTCGGGGACCGGCTAAAGATGGCATAGGCCGGCGGAAAAATGAGTTCTGAACGCCGAACAGGTTTTGAACCGACATTTTACGGAAGCGCGACGCAACCCAAGCTGAATTTTCCGAGCGAATTCTTGGCCGGGGCGGTGACCGCGAGCTATCCGGGCATGGTGGTGAACGGGCGTAGTTTTGAGGTGAATTCCCGGGCCGAAAAATTACGGTAGCCGGTTGTATGATGGCAAGCAGAAAGCAGTTACTTTTTTGAAAAAATGGCGCCCCGCCTCGAGTAACCAAAAAACTTTTGCTGCTTTTTTCAAAAAAGAAGGTCTTGCTTAAACGCTAAGGCACGATGTAGCCGCCATCCACCGGCAGATACACACCCGTCATGAAGGACGCGGCGTCCGAACTGAGGAACACCACCGCGCCGGCAATTTCATGGGGCTCGCCAAACCGGCCCATCGGGATGCACACGCGCATCCGCTCGGCACCTTCAGGCGTCGCCGCGCCGCCGGCTTTGAGTTGCGCCGTCATGGTCGGCCCCGGCGCCACCGCATTGATGCGAATATGGCGCTGCGCATAATCGAGTGCTGCACTTTTGGTCATGCCCAGCATCGCATGGCGGCTGGCGCAATAGGCGGCCATGTTGGGCACGCCAACGACGGAGGTGATCGACGCGATATTCACAATGCTCCCGCCACCGGATTCCAGCATCGCCCTGATCTGGCACTGCATGGCGGTGAGCAGGCACCGCACATTGGTGGTCATCGTCCGGTCGAATGCCTCCAGGCTCAGCCGATCGAAATCGACGCGCACCTGGCTGACGCCGGCATTGTTCACCGCGATATCCAGCCGGCCGAATACGCGCACGGTTTCATCGACGGCGTGCTGTATCGCCGCCGGGTCCATGATGTCGGTGGCCACGACATGCGCCTGACCGCCGGCTTCGCGAAACGTCCTGGCCAGCGCTGCCATGTCATCGACAGTGCGGGACGCCAGCACCACGCGTGCGCCGTTCGCGACGCACGCTTCCGCGACCGCGGCACCGATACCGCGGCTGGCACCCACGATCAGTGCCGTCTTGCCGTCCAGCATCCGCCCCGTTTCGCCAAGCTTTATATACATCGAGTTCCCTCCGCTAAAGTTTATGAGTCTCGCGTTCAGAAGGGCGGCCCGGAAAACTCCGGCATATACATGTCCCGTTCCCGCGCCAGCCGGCGTTTCAGATAGGCGCGAATCGCGCCGCGCACGGGCTGCGCCTGCTCGTTGGTCCAGCCGCCGTCATACTGGTCGCGCAACAATTGCTCGAATACGGCCTGGTAGCGCGTGTTCTGGGCATCCAGCGCCGGCGTGTCAAAGGATGGCGGCGCCGGATCCGCAAGGATCGCCGCGATCTTGGCTTTGAGCTCCGCATCCTCGCCTGGCCGGATGCGCGGCAGCAGGCCGGTGAGCACCGTGTGCGCATCCGCCGTATCGGCCGCGATGATCGCGGCTTCCAGCTCGACGCGCTTGGCCAGGTGCCGCAGCAGGGTCACGGCGCTGCGCACCGTGCTCGCCGACCATTTATCCTGCGACAGCGAGGGCAGCACCGTCTCATCCAGCGCATCGGCGATCCGGTCGATCAAGGTTCTTGCGGTGGGCTGCATGGTCTAGCTCCCGCTGACTTTTTTGTTGTGATAGGGATTCGGGCGATTGGCGTGCACAAAAGCCGCCGCTTCCTCAAGGTCCATGTCGATCATCGCGCCCAGCATATGCTCATAGATTTTGACTTTCCCGAGGCCGAGTGTCGCCCTCGGCAGCCGCCCGTTGACGCCGGCATTGAACCCCGGCAGGCCCTGGTTGAGCACCAGCGCCGAGATGAAAAGTCCCAGCACGGTGAAGAATGCCATGTTTTCGCGCGGCACGGAAAAGCCGGTGCAGGCTTCGTAATGCCGGAGAATCTTTTCACGATCCCACATGTTCAACATGCCCTGCGACTGCGCAAGGTCGTTGAGCGGATCGCCGATATGGGCAAGTTCCCAGTCGCTCAGCGCGACGATCTTATCGTCGCGCCAGATTTCTTCGCCGATGCCGGTCTGGCCCTTGCAGAGACTGACCGCCATGGCACGCGGCGGCGCATGCTCGGCGAGCCAATACAGCGCTTCGGTCATCACCGGGAAGGGATCGCTGCGCGTGTCCCGCCAGAGCTGCGTCCAGCGCTGCAATTCCGAGCGCGCGGCGGCTTCGGGCGACGCCGGTGCCGGCATGATCTGATCGAAGCCATGGGTTTTCCAGTCGAGTCTGTGCACGATGGAAATCTTTTCGATATATTCGAGCACCACGCGCTTGCGGCGTTCGGCGGCTGCGTCCGTGTCGTCCTGCAGGCCGGGCGGATAGGTGACGCCGTCCACCATGGCGCGCACGAAAAGCGGGCGGCCATCGGAGATGTCCGGCGCTTCATCGAACCAATAGACCTGCGCGACCGGCACTGATGTGCGGTTCAACAGCGTAAAAACATCATATTCGAACTTGAGCGGTGTCGGCACCAGCCCACCGCCCGGCGGGTCCATCCGCACCACCACACCGTCGTTGCGGCCGCCGCGTGTGATGTTGATCAGCCAGGTTTCGCGCGACATTCCGGGAAAGGCTTGCGCCGCGCTGGTCACCTGAATTTTCTCGCCAAAATTCGACGTTAGGTAGGCGCTGAGCGCGCGTTCATCCATTTTGTAAATCCGTCGCTTCTTGTCTGGCCAATCAACGTCGGCATCGCCTTGGCGATGCCCCTCGGTTTCCTCGCTTTAAATCCGGTCTTGACCGCGATAGTAAGCAACTTTACCAATAAGTCGCGGCTTGTGAACTGGACCGGACCTATGTTAGGCTGGATCGCCGATCAAAAGCAATAGCATGCTTACGATACGTGACAGAGACCAAAAACTTGGAGACATCCATGACGGATCCGATCGACGGCATTGATATCCGTTACCATCACGTTGCATTCAGCGTTCCGGATCTGGAGGCTTCGATACGCTGGTACCGCGAGACGCTGGGCTTTGAGGCTGAGTGGCGGCGGCGCGTTGCGTCGGTGCCGGCGGATGTCGCGATGTTGCGCCGCGGCGTGCTGCGCGTTGAACTGTTCCAGCCTGAACATGCGGCACCCTTGCCGGCCGCGCGCAGCGATGTGCAGGAGGATTTGCGCACGCATGGCACCAAACACGTCGCCTTTGCGGTGCGCGATATGGCGGCGGCGGTCGCGGAACTGCGGCGCCGCCACGTGGATATCGTGCATCACGGCACCGGCCCGTTCGCGGCGTTTGCGTTTTTTCGCGATAATAGCGGCAATTTGATCGAGCTGTTCGAGCAGCTGGAGCTCTGGGACGCAAATAAAGGAGCATAGATGATGAAACTTTCAGCGCTCGACGAAACCCTGATGCACCAGGCATCGCTGCCGTTTGAACATGCCGCGGTCAGCGACCATCGCTTCTTCGACCGGCTGATGAACTCCGCGTTTGCGCCGGACGGCAGTGCGGGCATCGTCATGGGCATTGGTGTGTACAAAAACATGAATGTGGTTGACGGCTTCGCCGCCGTCCAGCGTGACAGCAAAACGCAGCACAATCTGCGCCTGACGCGTGGGCTGCGGCCAAACATGACGACCGAGATCGGCCCGTTCAAAACCGAGATCATCGAGCCGTTAAAATCCCGCCGCTATATTCTCGAACCTGGTCCGGGCTATCCGCATCATTTCGACGTCACCTTTCAGGCCACGCTGGCCCCGCATCTGGAAGATAAGCATGAGGGGCGGATCGATGGCCGGCTGGCGACGGATTATTTACGCTACTGCCAGAATGGGTTTCTTAACGGTACGATCGGCATCGATGGCGAGGAAATCGCGGTGCGGGACTGGTATATGTGGCGGGACCATAGCTGGGGTGTGCGGCCAAATGTCGGCGGCTGGGACCCGTTTACCGGAACCGGCGGCCAGGGGACATTCCCTTCGGCGATCCGCTCGGGCGGCAAAGGCCTGATGCTGTTCGGCTTTGGCTTCTCGACGGCCGAATTTGGCGGCTATATCTCGCTCATTGAAAATGGCCAGGGCGGCAGAATCTACCTCACCGGCCATGTCGGCTGGCCGGATGGGCGCAATCTCAAAGTCGCCGATGCCGAATACGACATCGAATTCGTCGGCGGCAGCCGCGATTTTTCCGTCATGACGATTCGTTTCGAAACCGAGGACGGGCAACATTTCGAGGCGCGGAACGAGGCGATCGGGCGCACATGGATATTCAAGGGTCTCGGATATGACGGTGGCTTTAACGACGGCAAGGGCATGGGCGTGTACCGTTCGGCCGAGCCGATGCTGGAGTATGACGCCTATGACGTGAGCGAGTTGGGACGCCCGCGGCTGGCCGACGGAACGATTTCGCGCTCCAGCCATCGCGAGCAGCATTGCCGGACGACGATCAACGGAAATCCAGGATTTGCCTATATTCCCTTGATTTTTGTGGGAGAGAATCATCGCTACCGTTTTGAATGATGGGCGATTTCCATTCGGGCGCCGTGGCGCCGCCACGTCCACCTCGCCGCCTTGCGCGGCATGGTTTGCGTGAGTGAGCGAAACGGAAAAGCTGCGGACCTACCCGGTCTTGATCGCGGACGGCGCGGTGTTCATCGATCCCGCCTGAATCCTTGGCCGGCCGGCATCACTCGCCCTTATAGACGGGCGGGCGCTTGGCCTTGAAAGCCTCAACCGCTTCGCGGATGTCGCTCGACAGCAGCGTGATCTGTTCGAGCGCCAGGGAATAGTCGAACACTTCGCCGGCGCGCTGCTGCGTCACCCGGTTCAGCGCGCGCTTGGTATGCTGCACGGCGAGCGGCGGCAGGCCGGCGATGCGCGCGGCGATGGCGCGTGCGGCGGGCAGAACCTCTTCGGCCGTCGGCACCAGGTCGGTGATCAGCCCGCGCGCATAACCGGCTTCGGCGGTGATGTGCTGGCCGGTCAGCAGATAGCGCCGGGCCCAGAGCATGCCCATGGCCTGCGGCCAGACGACGCAGCCGCCATCGCCCGCGACCATGCCGGCCACCACATGCGCGTCGGACAGCTTCGCCTTCGGCTGCGCCACCACCGCGTCGCCGGTCAGCACGATATTGGCGCCCAGGCCATGCGCGTCGCCATGCAGCGCCACCACGACGGGAATGACATTGTCCATCAGCGTGCGCATCAGCGCCAGCCCCTGCTCATGGAATCGCTTGCGGACCGCGGCGTCGGCCTGGATGCGAAAGACCTCGTTGAGGTCGCCGCCGGCGGAAAAATGCTTGCCGTTGGCGGCCAGAACGATGGCCCGGATCTCGGACTGACCCTGCAGGCCTTGCAGCACCGCGATCAGATCGTGGTGCATCTGCTCGTCGATCGCGTTCAGTTTTTCCGGGCGGTTGAGCGTGATCTGCAGAACGTGGCCATCGGTTTCGGCCAGGATCGATTCGTATTTTGTCATGCGGGCGTGTTCCGTTGTGGTTTGGTGTTGCGGTCATAGCATCGGTCTGCCGCCGATTTCATCCGCCTGGGTCGTCCTTCCAGCACATCGCTTCCCTCTTGTTGATCCCGCGGTCGCGGGTTTTGAGAAACCCGGCTGGATGGACGCCGCGGCATGATTATTTCTATAATGCCTTGACAGACGCCCGGCAAGGCGGTGAGGTAGATGATCATAAGCAGGCTTACCGCCTTGCGTGATGGGAAGAAACCGCCTTAAGTCACGCGTTACCGCCAGGCGCCGCGGCCACCGGGATTTACTGCTCTCATACCTTGCCGGAGTAAAACCATGCTGACGGCCCTTGACGAAAGCTTCATGCATCAAGCCGCCCTGCCGTTTGAATTGTGCGCCACCAGCGATCACCGCTTTTTTGATCGCACGGTCGTCACCGCGTCCGCGCCGGATGGCGGCGCCGGGATGATCCTCGGCATGGCGGCCTATAAGAATATGAACGTGATGGATGGCTTTGCCGCCGTGCACGTGGCGCAGGCGCGGCAGCATAATCTGCGCATGTCGCGCGAATTGCGGCCGGACATGTCGCAGGCGCTGGGGCCGTTGCGCATCGAAATCGTCAAACCGTTTCAGGAAATCCGCTATATCCTGGAGGCCAATGATGCGCCGTTTCAGTTCGATATGGTTTTTGAGAAATTCATGGAGCCGGTGCTGGAGGAGCCGCATCTGCACCGCGCCTTTGGGCGGGTGACGCAGGATTATCTGCGGTTCAATCAGTTGATGACCGCCAGCGGGACGCTCCAGATCGAGGGCAGCACTTTTGCCGCGGCGCGCTGGTTTGGCTGGCGCGACCATAGCTGGGGCGTGCGGCCTGGTGTCGGCGGGTTCGAGCCGCCTTTGCCGGGGGTGACGGATAATTTCCCCTCGGCGGCGCGCGCCGGCGGCAAGGGGCTGTTGCTGTTTTATGTCGGCTTCATGGCCGGCGACGACCTCGGCGGCGGCATCCAGGTGATCGAAAATGCCGAGGGGCAGGGGATCTATGTCACCGGCCATATCGGGCCGCCGTCCGGCGGCGCCTCGAAAGTGAAATCCTATGAGTGGGACGTAAAAACCTTTCCCGGCACGCGGGCGCCCCGGCGGCTGCATGTGCACGCGGTCACGGAGGATGGCCGGCACTACGACATCGTCGCCGAACCGGCGGCCCGCCCGTGGGCGTATAAGGGGTTCGGCTATGATGCGGGCTATGATGACGGCAAGGGTCAGGGCGTGTGGCGCAGCGCCGGCCTGTTGAGCGAGATCGACACCTACGACATTTCCGACCCCGAAGAGGTGGTGATGCCGGACGGGCGCCGATTGCGGCCAAACCACCGGGAGGTCGCCGTGCGGGTCCAGGTCAACGGGCAGGCGGGGTTCGGCTATATGCCCTTCATCGCCATCGGCGACGTCGTCAAGCTCATGCCGTGAGTCGGTAAGAAAGCAGTTACTTTTTTGAAAAAAAGTAACCAAAAAACTTTTGGTGCGCTGCGCGGCGGCGAGGTTTTTTTCGAAAAGCGCTGCTTTTTTCTACGACAATATCTTACGCAGTTCGATGGAGAGGACGTGGTGCTGCTGGGGAATGAAATGCGCGCAGGCATAGGTGATCTCGGTGTCCTGCACCATCCCCATGGCGACACCGGCGCGCGCTTTCATCAACAGGCAGAACAGCCGCACGCCGCACCATATCGTATAAAAATCCACCGTTTCCGGCGTGATCTTCGGACCGCCGGCGGCCTCGTACGCGGCCATGAACCGCTCCCAGGAGGTCATTTTGCCGACAAAATTCCTGATATAGCCGAGGTCGGCGGCCGGGTTGCCGATATGCGCCAGCTCCCAGTCCAGAATCGCGCTCAAATCCTCGCCGTCGATCAGGAAATTATGGCAGCCAAGATCGTTATGCGTGAGCGCGCGCGCGCCATCGACAGTGGGAATCGCCGCTTCCAGCCAGTCGAAGGCGGCGTTGATCGTTGCCGAAGGCAGCCCGATGGCGCCATAGGTTTCGCGGAATCCGGCCAGCCCCTGGCGCAACTGGTCCTTGGAAAAAGCCTCGGTCGGCACGCCCAGCGCGTCGAACTCAGCAACCGGCAGCGCGTGCAGCAAGGCGAGCTGTTGCGCGAGGTCGAGCGCCAGCCGTTCCGATGCAGGCGGATGGAAAATATCGCCGCGCGGCGCGCCCGGCATGCGCTGCATGACCAGAAACGGCGAGCCGAGGATGGCGGGGTCGGTTTCCAGGATCAGCGGCATCGGCGCCTTCAGCCCGGCGCCGGCGACCCGGCGCAGCAATTCAAATTCCGTCACCACCGAGGTGCCGGTGACGGCACTCGACCAATCCTGCCGGATGACCAGCATTTCCGGCAGGCCGGCGGCGCCGGTCTGCGCGACCAGCACGGTCTGTTTGGAGCGGCCGCCGGCCAGGACCTTGGCGCTCGTCAGCGTGGTGTGCGGGCCGCCAAGCTCGTGGCCGCGCAAATAGGCGGCCAGCTTCTCGGCGCTGAATGTGCGGCTGTCCACGACCGCCGGGGGATGGAAGATCGCGCTTTCCATATCGGCGAATTGCGTCTCCGCCGCGTCCAGCAGCGCGCCGTGATGCGCGGCGTCCTTCGCCTCGGGCGCGGCGGCTTGCGGCAGGAAGCTGACGACACGGGCAATGATGGTCATGCATTCCTGCAAACGGTCCCGCGCCGCCCCCGAAAGTTCCGGCAGGATGCGGTCGCGCAAGGCTTCCGTGACATTCATCAAATAGCGTTCCGGCAAGTTCGCCGCCATCGCGTCATCGCTCATTGGATCGTTCCCCGTTGGTCTTTGCGTCTGTATAACGTACGTTCGATACAGCGTCAAAAAAATTTCATCGATACGTCATGCGGCGGCGCATGCACCGCGTCCCGGGCGGCCGCGAATCCGGTTGAAGGCGGCGGCCAAATCGTCTATCTAACGCTCGTTAAAACATAAATCTGGACGCAAAGGAGGATGGCATGGAAGTTCTTGGCGGTGGTTCCGTGGAAATCTACGGCCCGAAGGATTTGGGGTCACACAAGCCCGGCCCTGACCCGCTCTGGCAAGAGAGTGTCGTCCTGCTGTGGTGGGATCTGAAACAATCGATCGGCGGGTTTTACCGGATCGGGCACGAATTGGGTCAGCCGGGCGGCGGAAAAATCGCGCTGTGGAGTTTTACCGCGACACCCGAAGGGATTTTTAAAAAGACCAGCTATCTCCCGGTCACGCCGCAGGACCAGTCCCCCACCGGCTTTGGCAGCGGCGATGGCACGCATCGCTATGACTATGACGGCGATTGCGTGTGGACCATCAACGATGACGGCATCGCCTCCACGCTGCGGGTGCATGATTTCCACGCCAGCATCGATTGCTACCCCAAGAAGGGTGCGATTTCGGAATTCGCGCCGGCGCATATGGAAGTCGCCGGCGCGGTCACCGGCACGCTGACGGTCAAAGGCAAGACCTATCAGGTGGACGCGCTCGGCTTCCGCGATGCCGGCTGGGGCAGCCGGGCCTGGGACACGCTGCTCTCGCATCGCTGGCTGGCCGGCGTGTTCGGCAAGGAACTCTCTTTTTGCTTCCTCTCCTGGCACACCACCGATGACTCGATGGCGAAATTCGGCTGGGTGGTGCGTGGCGATACCGTGACCTTCACCAAAACGCTGGACATCGTGGCCTATGTCGAGACCGACGCGCTATGCATCCGCGGTGGCCACGCCAAGGTGACGCTGATGACCGGCGAGACGCTGGACCTCGAATTCGAGGCGCTGGCGCCCTGCGCCGTTTCGTTCCATCACGGCATAGCCTGCGTCGATACGATGACCCGCGTCACCTGCGGTGAGCTTGTCGGCATCGCGAATTTCGAAACGACCGCGAATATCATGCAGGGCAAGCGCCGGCCAAAAAACCTGGCGCGCGGCGTCATCGAGGATGGCTGGCATAAGCCCGGCTAGGGCGCGTTAAGCAAGAGGTCGCTTTTTTGAAAAAAAGCTCCGCAAAAAACTTTTGATTTCCCCGGCCTTTGAGCGGCCAAACTGTGGCCGCTCAAAGGCCGGGGAAATCAAAAGTTTTTTGGTTACTTTTTTTCAAAAAAGTAACTGCTTTCTTCCCTAAGGCCCCTCGTACTTAAAAGATAAGCACGCACAAGATAAGCCTATCGACATTTGTTTCCCCCAACGCTAGACACATTCTTTGCAGGAGCTGGCCGATAGCGCCAAACGAGGAAGCGGATAAGGCAATGAAAACGGACGTCAAAAAGCGCGCCATCGTCATCGGCGCCGGCATCGGCGGCGTGACGGCGGGTTTTCGTCTGCGCGAGGCCGGCTGGGACGTGCGCATTCTGGAGCGCCAGACCATCGCCGGCGGACGGATGCGGACGGTGCGGCAAGGCGGGTTTGTGATCGATGTGGGCGCCGGCGTGCTGCCCTCCAGCTACAAGGCCGTCCTGAAACTGATCGCCGATGCGCGGCTGGACGGCCTGATCGACCAGCTCGCCGGCCAGATCGCGGTGCCGCGCGACGGCAAAATCCACTACCTCGATATGAGCCAGCTCGCGGTCAGCCTGATGAAAACATCGCTGATCGGCTGGCGCAGCAAGCTCAACCTGCTGCGGATCAGCTTTGATTTGTGGCGCGCCCGAAACACGCTCGGTTTCGATACGATCTCCGCCGCCGCCGCCTTCGACAGCGGCAACGTCGCGCAATACGCCGCCCGTCACTTGGACAAGGAACTGCTCGACTACGTCGTCGAGCCGTCCCTGCGCACGCTATATCTGAACAATGCAAACGAAACCTCGATCATCGAGTTTTTCTGGTTCATGAAAAACCTCAGCAGCGATTCAAGCTTTTGCATCAAGGGCGGCATGGACCAACTCGCGGCGGCGGTGGCCGCGACCTTGCCGGTCGAATACGGCGTGCAGGTCAACCAGGTCGCGCAGGACGGCGATCAGGCTGTGGTGACGTTCACCGATGCCGAGGGTACGGCGCGCACCGCCTCCGCCGACATCGCCATCGTCGCCGCGGATGGCAAGGTGGTCGCTGATTTGTGCCGGACGATGCTGAGCCAGGAACAACTCGGCTATCTCGCCAATATGCGATATTCCACCAGCGTCAATCTGCATTTCGGCCTGCGCCGCGTGCCGGACGTGCAGGCGCTGATCGTGCAGGTGCCGGCCCCGGTCGATCCGCATCTCGCCGCCCTGGTCATGGACCACCTCAAAGGTCCGGGCCGGGCGCCGGCGGAAAAGGGCCTGGTTTCGGCGTTCTTTGATGATGCCTGGGGTCAGCGCATGCTGCACGCCACGGACGAGGAAATTTTTGCCGATGCGATCCCGCGCATCGCCAAAATCATTCCGGGCTTTTCCGGGATGATCGAGATTCAGCACGCTGAGCGCTGGAAATATGCCGCGACCATCACGGAACCCGGGCAATGCGCCGCCATCGGGCGGTTCGAGGCCCAGGAAAAGCCGGGCAGCCGCGTGCTGTTCGCCAGCGACCTCTATGCGCCATCCTCGGTGAACACCTGCGTCGTGCAGGGCGAGCGCGCCGCGCAGGCCGCGATGGCGCTGGTCCAGGCGTGATGCCGCGCCATGACTGAATGCTTGGCGGCGACGCGTCACGAAGCGGGCCATTGGCCCGGCGAGCCGGCGTTATGGTCGCTGATCTGCGCGGACATGGCGCTGTTCGGCTTCATGTTCGTGGTCTATGCGCATGACCGCGCGCAAAATCTGACCCTGTTCGAAGCGGCGCGCCCGGCGATGAACCAGGCGCTGGGGCTCGCCGCGACATTGCTGCTGCTGGCAAGCTCCTGGTTCATCGCCTCCGCCGTGCAGGCCGCCCGGCTGGACCGGCCGCGCATCGCACGGTTCTGCGTCCTGCCCGGGCTGCTCTGCGCGGTGGCGTTCTGTGTGCTGAAATATTTCGACTACGCCGAAAAATTTCAGGCCGGCATCACGCCCAACACCAACCTGTTCTTCACCTACTATTTTGCGCTGACCGGCATCCACCTGGTGCATGTGCTGGCGGCGATCGGCGTGATGAGCTGGGCCGGTCTGCGCCTTGGCCGGCCGGCGACCCGAACGGCGGATTTCGTGTTGCTCGAATCCGCCGCGAGCTTTTGGCACCTCGTCGATATTCTCTGGATCATGCTGTTTGCCCTGCTGTATCTGATCGGATGACATGGTGATGGTTTTATTCCGCCGCCGGATCACCGTCATCATGGCCTTGCTGTTTATGGCGACCTTGATCTCCTGTTGGCTTGGCAATGACGGCGCGGCCGCCAGTTCCCGCACCGCGGCCGTCATCATTGTCATCGCGGCGATCAAAATGCGCTTCGTGATGTGCGATTTCATGGAGATCAAGTATGCGCCGCTCCTCCTGAAATTTTTTTGCGACGCCTGGATCGCCACCGTCGCCGCCGCCATTTTGATCCTGCAATGGCAGGCGCGCATTGTCAGCTGAGCAACAAAAAATCGAGGGTGGGACATGAACACACGCAACCAGTTGATCTGCGCGCATACCACGCCGGTGATCATGCTGACGACTTTGATCGGCCTGTTTCTGCTGCCCGGCTGGCTGCCGCCGCCGGCGCCCACTCTGCCGCCCGACGCGGTGGTGGCGATGTTCACCGGCAACACGCGGCTGCGCATCGGCTTGGAATTGCTGATGCTTTCATCACCGCTTTTCGTCGGCATCTCGGTCGTCATCGCGGCGCAACTGCGGCGGATCGAAGGGCCTAACCATGTGATGGCGGATCTGCAGCTGATGGCCTCGGTGCTCGGCGTCATCGCGGTCGAGCTGCCGGCGTTTTGCTGGCTGGCGATCTCCTACCGCCCCGGCACGCCGGCGGATGTGATCATGGTTTTCAATGACCTCTCCTGGTTCATGATCATCGGCGGCGTCGGCACCGTCATCGTGCAGAACCTGGCCGTCGGGATTTGCATCCTCAACGACGGCAGCGGTAACCATATCTACCCGCGCTGGCTCGGCTTCTGGTCCATCTGGCTGGCTCTGGCGGATCTGCCCGGCGCGCTGATCCCGTTTTTCCAGACCGGCCCCTTTACCTGGACCGGGCTGCTGGGTTTTTGGCTGGTGGTGACGGCGTTCTTCACCTGGCTCGTGCTGTTCTATGTCTTCACGGTCATTGCGATCAACAAACAAGCCAAGGAGGGCTGACAACGATGATCTCGACACTTCCCCTGGTGGCGCCGGTTGGCATGGTCATGCCCGCCGCCGCGCAGTTCTGGATGACCACGATCAACTGGGCGCTGGTCGCGATGATGGCGATCATCGCGCTGAAATTCTGGCGCGACTCCGGCTCGCCGATCGGTCTGCTGTTTCTCGCCGGCGGCGCGCTCACCAGCCTCGACGAGCCGATCGTCGACGTGCTCGGCAAATGCTGGTTTCCCGCCATCGGTTCGGAATCGTTCCTTACCGCCTGGGGGGTTACCATCCCGTCCTACATGCCGGCGGTCTATGCGTGGTATGTCGGCGGCCAGACCTTGATCGCCTACTTGATTTTTCGGCGCGGCATCGCGTCACGCGGCGTCTTTGTGCTCTATGGCGCGTTTGCGATTGTCAACATTGCGCTCGAAATGCCGGGGCTCAACCTGCCGCGGCCCATGTACACCTATTTCGGCAATCAGCCCTTCGTGATCGCCAAATTCCCGCTGTGGTGGACTTTTGTGAACGCGCTGATGCCATTGACCGTGGCGGGCATTGCGTTCCGGCTCACCGCCGTGCTCACGGGCTGGCGGCAGATCGTGGTGGTGCCGCTCTGCTGGATGATCGCCTGCGCGACCAATGGCGCGATCGCGGCACCGGTCTGGGTCGCGCTCAATACGAATGCCAGCACGCTGGCGCTGACCTCGGCCGCGGGCGTGGTCAGCCTGGGTATGGGATTGCTGGTTTGCTATGGCGTGAGCCTGCTGGTGGCCGAGGATTCGGCGACCGCGCGCCAGCCGGCGAGCACTGTATTTGCTAGGCGAGGAACAAGCAGCGCTTTTTAAAAAAAGCGCGCAAAAACTTTTGCTCCTGTGGGCTTTGGCAGGACGGTGTCGATCAAGTCCACCGGCCGGCGGACTTGATCGACACCGTCATGCCAAGCCCCCAGGAGCAAAAGTTTTTTGGTTACCCCAGGCGGGGCGCCTTTTTTTCAAAAAAGTAACTGTTTTTCTTTCTGTTTTGCGCCGCCTGGCGCCGGCTTCGGCGCGTCCCAATCGATCTCGGGAATCGCCAGGCTGAGAACCAGCTTTGTCGTCGCCAGCGGCGTCTTTAATTTCACGGGTTTTTTGCCATTCAAGACCTGCCAGATCGGCCGCAAGGTGGACAGGCCATACGCCAAAGAATAGATCGCGATGCTGCGGTCGAGCGAATCCTGCTTGCCGGTAATTTCCGTAACCGCCGCCGACAACATCTTGAAATGCGGCTGCAGCGATAGCCGGACGTGATCGTCAATCAGCGAATGATCCTGTTCCAGCAATTCGCGTTGCAGCAGCCGCGCGAATTCATTGTCTTCGATCAGGATTGACAAAAGTTGCGCCGTGAAACGCCACAGGCGCGTGGCCGGATCATCCGCGGCCCGCAGCGCCTCTTGCAGCACCGCGTTCTGCTTTTCGAAGATTTCGATACAGGTTTGTTCGTACAATTTTCGCTTGTCGCCGAAGAAGTGATAGATCGTCGGCAGCGTCACATCGGCCGCTTTCGCGATATCGCGGATCACCACGCCCTCGAATCCGCGGTCCGCGAATTGCCGGGTGGCGGCGGCCAGGATGCGTGCTTTGGAATCTGATGGTTTTCTTGCGCTCTGGTTTTTTTCCGCCGTCCCGCGCTTCGGTTTTACGATCTTCGGTTTTACGGTGTTCATCCCAACCTTGCTGCGAAATCGCGTCAAACCATGGCCCGATGGTAGTGAATAACCGTGCCTTTGTAAAATCGCTATAATCGCGCACGGGCTTCCGGGTGGCGCCGGCGCCCTGATCAGCCAATGCTCGCCGGCTTGATCCAGGAGGCGAGCGTACGCTCGGTCTCCGTGGCGTAAGCGGGGTGTTCGCATTCCTCAAGAATATCGGCCAGTTCCGGGCTGGGCCGCCAGCCAAGTTCCGCGCGGGCGAGGGGTGCGCGCAGCCGGCTGCACGACGCGAACACGGTGGCGCCGCTGAACTTGTCCCATATCTGCTGCGCTTCTTCGACGCTGACACTTTTCGTGCCGACGCCAAGCCGCCCGGCGATGGTCGTCGCCATGGCGCGGAACGAGGCTTCTCCGGCGACGCAATGATACAGCGCGCCCGCCCGCCCGCGCGCGAGCGCCAGCACGAACAGCTCCGCCAGATCATCGACATGAACGCTGGAATAGGCATTCAGCCCGCGCCCGACATAGCAGACCGCACCGGTCCTGCGGGCGCTGTGGTAGATGTCCGAGATGACCTTGCAGCCGCCATGGCCGAATACCAAGGGCGGCCGGACCACCATGGATTTGACGCCGGACTGCATGGCGGTGCGCACCATATATTCCGTCTCCGCCCTGATCGCGAGCGGCGCGCGCGGCAGAATGCTGTCGGTCTCGGCAAAACTTGTCTCGGACCATTCGCCGCGTGTCGGCTCGGAGAGCACGCTGGCGCCGCCTGTGAAAATAAAGATTTTTTCGCTCGCCCGCAGCGCCCGGAGGTAGTCGCCGATGACGCGTTTTTCATCCGGCAACGCCAATTGCGCCAGCCACAGCGCCGCGTCATGGGCCGCCAGCGCCGCATCGATCATGGTCTTGTCTTCAAGATCGCCGACGATGGCGGCGGCGCCGAGCGCCCTGACCTGCTGCGCGCTTGGCTCGCTCCGCACGTAGCCGGTGACGTCGTGGCCTGCTTCCAGCAATCGTATGGCGGTCCGTTTCCCGATATAGCCGCTTGCACCGAAAATCAGCACGCGCATTGAAGATTCCTCAAAATTTCTAGACGGATGACGGTCTCATGGCACTGTCTTGAGGCAAATCTTGCTAAAACTGAATGGATTTGTGAGGCATCAAATCAATCTAAAACGGATTCCAGCCGAGATAACAAACCAGGCTCGCCCCCACGATGAACAATACAAAATATAATATGTTGACCCAGATCGGCAATGAACCGCTCGCATCGACGGCGCACTCATGGCACGGGCCGATAATGTATTCCCTATTGCCCGACAGGGACTCAATTTCGGTATATTCGTAAGCAACGACCTGGCTGGAATATTCCTCCATGGCGGACTCTTTTCGCTTATGTGGACGTTCTGGTAACGCCAGGCTACGGTGACCCGGGCAAATAGTCAATATGCTTACTAAATATACCGGCCCGGCTTGCCGTCGCCCGCTTGCAGGTGCGTCACTGGCCCGCGGCTGACGAAAACGCGCCGCAAAAACTTCGGCGGCGGAGACGGCATGCGCCGGAAGGTAGCTTCCGCGTTGCCCCTTCCCAGGAAATGACGGCCTGCGTATAGTACACTTACTTATTGTCGGACGCCGCCCGCCGATCCGCGATGCTCCGACAGGACGGCCATGATATAGCCCTCACCACGATCGGCAACCCAATCGCCCACGACTGGAGGAAACTTCGTTGGACCAGGACCCTTCCTATTTTGAAACGGACCCCGCGCTCGATCGCATCCGCACCAGCATCCCGGAGGGCAAACCGGACTGGACGGAGAACATCGCGTGGACCATGCATGATCCAAAAACCAATGTCAGCATTTTCGGCCATCTCGGGCGGCTGCAGCCCAATCGGCGCATCTGGGAAGGTCTCTCATTGCTCTATCTGCCGGACGGATCGGCCTATGCGAACCGGTCTCTGGGTGTCAGCCTGAGCGAAGCGCGTAACGGCCACTACCACTACCAGCCGCTCATTCCAGGAAAGCTCTGGCGCCTTACCTTCGATGGGGCGGCGCAACGCGCCGAACCCGCGGATTTGCGCCAGCGCGCCATCGGCGATGAAGTGCTGGAGGAGATGGCGTATGATCTGCTCTTCGAGGCGATCGAACCGGTCTTCAACATGCATAAATCCAGCCTGCCGTCTGAGCGCATGCATCTTGAGCATGCCGGGCGAATGCGCGGTGTTGTAAAAATCGGCCAAGAGGCTTTCGACATCGACTGCACCGGCTATCGCGACCACTCGGTAAGTCAGCGCACTTTCACCACCTTGGACTCGGAAACCTGGGCGCACGCCGCGTTTCCCAGCGGCCGCGTTTTTTCGCTCCTCGAAGTCACGCGCGGCGACCGGCGAATCCTCGAAGGTCACATCCGCCGGGATGCGACGATGCACGTGGCGCATCCGCTCGAGATTCCAACCCTTGCAGATCTCGCGGGCAATCCCGCCAGCGGCGTCATCAGTCTTGAGTGCGGGGGCGGGCGCATCGACATTCCTTGGGAAATCATCACAGCGTCTTATGTGCCGTTTCAACTTCTGCGCCCCGTCGGGATGCGTGCGGGGGTTGACCACGCGGACAAAACCAGCTGCGTCGTCCTCGAATGTCCCGCCAAGTTCCTATGGGACGGTGAAATTGGTTACGGGTGGCTGGAACGAACCCGCCCGCTCAGCGGTTTAACGCTGTGAGGTAATGGCAATCCCGATCCAAATGCCCCCAGGAGCAAGAGTTTTTTACCCCAGGCAGGGCGCTTTTTTCAAAAGTCACTGCCGTTCTGCTTTTTTAAATCGAAAAATCAAACCCGCCACTCAACGGCGCCGTTAAAAAATCGCCAAACCCCGCCACCACTTCGGCGGCTTCCGCGACGCGCAAAATTTTCGCCGGCACGCCCGCCACCGTGGCGCCCGCCGGCACGGGGGCGATCACCACCGCGCCGGCGGCGATGCGCGCGCGCTCGCCGATTTCGATATTGCCCAGAATTTTCGCACCGGCGCCGATGATGGTGCCGCGCCGCACCTTTGGGTGCCGGTCGCCGGCCTGCTTACCGGTGCCGCCCAATGTCACGTTCTGCAGCAGCGACACGTCGTCCTCCACCACCGCCGTCTCGCCCACCACCAGGCCGGTGGCGTGGTCCAGAAACACGCCGGCGCCGATGCGCGCGGCCGGGTGGATGTCGGTCTGGAACACATCGGAGGAGCGGCTTTGCAGGTAGAGCGCGAAGTCGCGCTCGCCGTTTTTCCACAGCCAGTGCGCCAGGCGATGCGTCTGCAGCGCATGAAAACCCTTAAAATATAAAAACGGCTCGATCAGCCGTTCGGTCGCGGGGTCGCGCTCCACCACCGCGGCGATGTCGGCGCGCAGGCCGCCGATCAGCGCGGGCGCGGCTTCGGTGGCGCGGTAGAACGCATCCACGATCACGCCGGCGCCGACGATGTCGTTTTTCAGCCGGGTCGCGACGCGGTGAAAAATCGCCGCCTCGAAGGAGCGGCGGTTCAGGATGGAATCCACGAACAGCGGCGCCAGCAAAGGCGCGCGTTCCAGCGCTTCCTTGGCTTCCTGCCGCAGCCGCGCCCACAGCATGTCGGCCAGCACCTGGCTATCCCGCCTGGTGCCGTCGGCCGGCGCCAGGCTGGCCAGCGATGCCCGCAATTGCCGCGGTTGGTCTTGTGCCGTCGCGCTCATCTCGTGCTGGTCCCTAAATCTTTCTGTTGCGTTGAAATTGGTTGGTAAACCATGCCATGGCAAGGGGTATAAGTCTATCGTGCCGGTAGAAAATTAGCTCCTGTCATCGCCGCGGCGCCGTTCGCGCGCCGGTCCGGTCTTGCCGGGTTTCGCGTCTCTGCGATAATTCGCGGAATGAACTGGCATTCTGGCGTTTTGATTGTGCATAAACACGCGACGGCCCGCTTTGCCGCGCCGTAAGGCGGCACATCATTGGGATGATCTGCGCCATTTCCTGGCGGTCGCGCGGCTGGGCACGCTGTCCGGCGCGGCCGAGGTTTTGGACACCGACCACACCACCGTCGCCCGGCATATCCAGCGCCTGGAGGACAGGCTGGCGGTAAAGGTGTTTTTCCGGAGCAACCTGGGCTACGCGCTCACCGCGGTCGGCGAGCGGCTGCAGCCGATCGCGGAGGCCATGGAGGCGAGTTTTCTGGCGGCGGCCGCGATGCAGACCGAAAAGCCGGCGATTTCCGGCACCGTCCGCATCGGCACGCCGGACGGTTTTGGCACGTTTTTTCTGGCGCCCCGCATTCAAAAACTGGCGGCGCTGCATCCGAATCTGGAAGTGGAATTGCTCGCGACCGCGCGGCTGTTCAGCCTGTCCAAGCGCGAGGCGGATATCGTGATCAGCCTGACCTCGCCGGATCATGCGCGCGTCGTCTCCCGCCGGCTCACCGATTACCAGCTTCTGGTCTATGCCGCGCAAAACTATCTCGCGGCGCACCCGCCCATCACCAGCGCCGCGGATTTTCAACAGCACGATTTCATCGGCTATATCGAGGACATGCTGTTCACGCCGGAGCTGAACTACCTCAGCCTGATCGGCGACAAAATCAATCCGCGCATCCGCAGCACGAATCTCATCACGCAGATGCACGCGGCGCTGGCCGGCGGCGGCTTATGCGTGCTGCCGGTGTTCATCGCCGCCGGCCAGCCGGGACTGGCGCCGGTGCTGCCCGAGGCGGTTTCGCTGACGCGATCGTTCTTCATGCATATCCACGAGGACAACCGCAAAGCGGCACATGTGCGCGCTGTCGCGGCGTTCATCGCGGCGGAGGTTGAAAGCAGTTACTTTTTTGAAAAAAAGTTTTTTTATTAACTGCGGGCTTTTGGACCAGGAGGGCCATTCATCGCCTCCAACGGAGGCGATGAATGGCACTCCCCGCCCCGCCGCCCGCAGCTCGCAAAAGTTTTTGCGCGCTTTTTTCAAAAAGCGCTGCTTTCTTTCAGCATTCTACGCAACTTCCTTTGATGCGTCCTGCGTGAGCGCCTGCCACGCGGCGAGGGCTTCGGCAAAGGTTTTGTAGCCGAGCGTCGTGGGTGGGTTGGCGCCGTCGGTGTGGATGAACTGGTTGGGCGCCTGGTTGCCGAGCCAGAGTTTTGCGTAGGCGGTGATCGCGTCCACCTCGGTTTGCTTGACCGCGTCCATGTTGATCTTGCAGAGCGCCTGGAAGGAATCGGGGGTCATGCCGCCGGGCGGGACCAACTGGCCTTGCGCGTTGACGGCGGGGGCGACCGAGGGGTTCATGCGCACGATGCGGCTGACGGCCGGCCCCGGGAAGGCGCCGTCGCCGCGGGTCATGGCGTGGGCGATGAAGCTGGCGGAGTCCGGCGGGTCGTCCAGGATGGACGCCGCCATTTTCTGCAAATCGTTCACCAGGCTCGAGCCTTGCCATGCCGTGTAGTAGGGCGAGGCCGCCTGGCCGGCCGAGCCAGTCAGCAATTGCACGGTCGCGGTGCCGAGGCTGAGGGCGGCGATGGACGCGGGCGGGACGCCGAGCGTAAGCGCCTCCGTCACCGCGGCGAGCACGGGGTTGTTAAAACCGCTGACGCCGCCGTCCCAGTAGCGCTCCGGCCGCTCCGGAAAGACCGCCGGCGCGTCGAAATAATTGATCGGCGCGTTGGTGGAGGCGTGGATCGCCTCGGCCATGGTGATGCTGGCCGGGTAGGTGACGCCGAGCGCCGGACCGGTGACCGGGACTGAGCGGAAAAACGCCGCGCGGTTGCGGTCATAGTCGAAGCCGACGATCATCAGGCGCACCGGCTTGCCGGCAGGGCCGATAACGCCGGCGGTAATACCGGCGACCGGCGTGTTGCCGGTTTCCGGCATGAGGTTTTCCAGCGCCGGCAGTTTCGCCGCCGCGCTGTATTTCGGGCCGATGCTCAGCAGCAGTTCCAGGGTTTTGTCGCCCCAGGAATCGGTGGGCGAAAAGATGCTTTGGCGCTTGGCCTGGTCGTTGAAATAGTTCAGCACGGTGCCGAGCGGCAGGTTTTCCACCAGGCCGCCGAGCACGATGCTGCCGCCGGAATTGGCCGCCACCAGGTCGAATTCCTGCAAGACGTCGTGGCCCTGGGCCTTTTCGCCAAAAATCTTCATCAGGGCCATGACTTCGATGATGGCCCA
Source organism: Acetobacteraceae bacterium (assembly GCA_003137135.1). Taxonomy (GTDB): domain Bacteria; phylum Pseudomonadota; class Alphaproteobacteria; order Acetobacterales; family Acetobacteraceae; genus Acidocella. The sequence goes on along the minus strand of PLFB01000115.1, from coordinate 27,097 downwards.
GGCGCCGCCGCCGTCGAGGGAAAGTATTTTGTAGGGCATTGTGGTCTCCCGGTGTGGGTTTGATTTCAGTTTGGGGTGGCGCTGTCCGCGCTGCCCGGCTTGGGGCCGGCGCTGCGCAGGTTGACGAGTTTCTGGATGAGGTCGAACCAGAACGGCGCGCCGAACGAGACGGCGGCGGTGGTGACGAGCCAGCCGGCGACGTGGTGGCCGACAAAATGCTGCAAATGCGCCGGCCAGTAGGAAGGCTGGCGCAGCGCCTGCCAGTCCGGCGCCTGCGGCCAGCCGATGGGCAGGCCGAGGCCATTCAACTGGTGCAGATTGGTGCTGATATCGGACCAGGTTTGCTGCGCGACCGGCGCCTTCGCCTGCGCGGCGATGTCCGCCAAAGCGGCGAGCGAAGCCGGGTCCATGTTCCAGAGATTATTGGCCAGATGCAAAGCGTTGACGTTCAGCGCGACCGCCAGGATGAAGCCGATGATCAGCAGCGCGTATTGCGACACGCGCTTGTAGATGCCGCTCAGCCGGTCCATCGCGCCGTCGAACCAGGATTCGATGTTGGCCCGGAATTTGTCGAGATCGTGCCCGGCGTCGAGCAGGAAGGTGTTGAGGGTTGCCTTGAAATCGCCATCCGGCAACGCGTTGATTTGCGTTGCAACCTGGGTGAACCGGCTGTTCTGCGAGCCGTCGCGCAGCAGGGACAGCAGCGCCATGGCAAAGGTCTTGCCGGAAATGTAGGAGGGCAGATCCGTCGGCACGTTTTTGATGAGCGGGTGGGCGTGCAGCGCCGCGACCAGATCGTCGAGCGGTTTGCTGGCGGCGGCCTCGGCGGCCCGGGCCGCTTGCCCGGCGGCGTAGGCGGCCGGCGTCAGTGTCAGCGGGCGTTGAAAGAGACCGGCGGCGCGCACGGTTTTTGCCTTGAAGTCGGCCTCCGTCATGCCTGGACGGGAGGTCAGATGCGCCGTGAGCCAGTCGCCAATCCCGTACCAGCCGAACGTCGCGTTCGGGTCGTTGCTGAGAATGACGTCCAGCGCCTTGGCCAGGTAGGTGCCGCGCCATTTGAACACGCCGGCGATGCATTCCTGGATGGCACTGGCGATCAGCGAGAGCAGAAAGAACGTGAAAGCCAGCCCGAGGCCCACATTGATGACGTTGCCGAGTTGCATCATGTCCTCCCAAGGCTCAACCCTAGATGAAAGGCTAGATCATATCAATGAAGGAATGAAAGCAAGGAAGAAAGAAGTTACTTTTTTNNCCCGGGTTAACCAAAAAACTTTTACTAACCACGGCTTTTGAGTGGTCACAGGATGGCCACTCAAAAGCCGTGGTTCATGAAAGTTTTTTGACCCGCAGGCCGCGCGCGCTTTTTTTTAAAAAGCGCTGCTTGCTTTTTCTCTAGCCAGTGTCAGTGGACGTGGAGACCTCGGCGGTCTCGACCTTAGGCGGCGTGAAGCAGCCGGTCGGGTCGCTCGTCACCAGCGTGGGGTCAAGCATGCGGGCGTAGCTCAAAAGATTGTGGTTGCAGGCGAGATCGACGGGATTCCACGGCTCAATCGTCACGTTATCCAGCGTCAGTTGAAACACGCTGGGCACCGGAACATAGGGCAGCGGCGGCACCTGGGGCACGGCGTCGCGGTCCCAGTTGATGACGTCGTAGTCCGGCATGGCGGCATAAAAACCTTCGGAGAAATTCCGGTCGCCGGGATGCGGCGAGGCGAACAGCCAGGCATAGACGTTGAGCTTGGCGCCGCCCGGCATTGGATAGGTCGCGAGGTCGTAGGCCAGGTAGGTGCCGAGCGCGGAGCCGAGACTATGGCCGACAACCGACAGCTTGGCGTTGCCGACAATCTGCGCGATCCCGGCCGCCGCCGGGGCGCGGCCGGCCGGCGTGACCAGCACCATGCTCTTGTAGATGGTGTGGAAGCCGCGCGGCACGTAGGCGACGACGCCGGTTTTCAGCGCGAACGGGTCCATGGTGATTTCGGTGTTCATGATCCACTCGGCGGTGAGCTGCGTGCCGCGGATAATGGCGACGTAGTCGCCCACCGCCACCGGGCCGCCTGGGGTGCGGCGTTTCAGCAGAAAGCCGTAAAAATATTCGCCGGTGTCGAAATGAAAGGGCAGGTCGTTGAACAGCGTGCCCAGGATGCCGAGCGTATCGGTGCAGCGGATTTCGCCTTCGATGTTCCAGTCGGCGCCGCTCAGCGGCGGCCCGTAATCGACATGGGCGTCCAGTTGCGGGGTGCCATGCGGGTTGGTCATTTTGATCGAGCTGAACATGTCTTCGGCGTACATGGCGTAGAACGCCATGTGGGCTGCCAGGTTCCGGTCCATATCATTGCCCTCCCGCGCGTTTTCCTACGGTTCCGAAACGATACGCCGGATCGCTGCGCTTGGCAAACTTTTAGCGCCCCCGGCTTTTGAGTGGCCAAACCTCGGCCGCCGAAAGCCTCTTGAAGCAAAAGTTTTTTGCGCGCTTTTTTTCAAAAAAGCGCTACTTGCTTATTCCGGCGAGGTGATCGGTCTTGGCTTTCCCTCGGCGTCGATGGCCACAAACGTGAACGTCGCGCGGGTGACGCGGTATTCTTCCGCGGTGATGCGGGCGCGGCGCCAGGCCTCGACGGCGATTTTCATGGAAGTCCGGCCGCGCGAGAGCAGCGTGCAATAGACGCTGACCTCGTCGCCGATTTTGACCGGGCGCAAAAACGTCATGGCGTCGGCGGCGACGGTGGCGCAGCGGCCGTGGCTGACGCGCGCGGCGAGGTTGCCGGCCGCCAGATCCATCTGGCTCATGATCCAGCCGCCGAAGATGTCGCCGTTGGCGTTGGAGTCCGCCGGCATCGCGATGGCGCGGATCATCGGGATGCCGTCGGGCGGGGATTCGGGCGGGGCTTCCGGGGCGGACTCGCCCATGGTTTTACAGGCTGGCTTCGATCCAGGTTTTCAGCGCGCTTTTGGGGGCGGCGCCGACCTGGGTGGCGGCGGGCTTGCCGTCCTTGAAAATCATCAGCGTCGGGATGCCGCGCACGCCGTATTGGCTGGGGGTCATGGGGTTTTCGTCGATATTGACTTTTACGACTTCGAGCTTGCCGGCGAATTCGGTGGCGAGGTCTTCGAGCGAGGGCGCGATGGCGCGGCAGGGGCCGCACCATTCCGCCCAAAAATCGACCAGGACGGGGCCGGAGGCGCTGAGCACGTCGGTGGAGAAGGTTTCGTCGGTGACCGGTTTGGACATTTTTGGGAATCCTAGAAGGGTAATGTTACGTGCAACATGGCGGTGAAATTACGGCGGATCAAGCCGGGGATGGCAGGCGCGGCGTGGGCGCATGGCCGAGGAAGAAAGCAGTTACTTTTTTGAAAAAAAGTAACCAAAAAACTTTTGCGCCGCTTCGNNAGCGGCGCAAAAGTTTTTTGCGCGCTTTTCAAAAAAGCGCTGCTTTCTTGAGCAGGCTGGGCGGCACGGGCATCGCGACGGCGGTTTCGGTCCAGATCAGGGTGCAGTTTACCGGCAGCCGCGGATAAATCTCGCCGAGGATGGCGGCGTAGGCGGCGAGCTGGCGCAGATACGCGGCCGGTATTTCCTCCGGCGTCGCGGGCGGGACGCGGTTGGTTTTGTAGTCGGCGATCAGGATGGCGGTTTCGGTGACCGCGAGGCGGTCCACCAGGCCGCCGATTTCGACATCTTTGACCACGCCGGCGATCGGCGTCTCAGCACGCGAATTTTCACCGAACAGCGGTGCGAGGGCGGGATCGTTCAGGATCGCCTCGATCGCGCCGAGGATTTCAGCCCGCGCGTCAGTTTCCAGCCCAAAGGCCGGGCTGGCGAGGTATTGGGCGCCGGCGGCGCGGCGGGATTCTGGCGGCAGGTCAGGCAGATGCTGCAACAAAGCGTGCACGGCGCGGCCCTTGAAGAGCGCGTTTTTTCGCGCGGCGCGCAGTGCCGAGAATTGGCCGGCGAGAGGCGATGCGGCGGCGGCTTTCTCCGGGTCTTCGACCGAGCGGCTGGGGGCGAGGGGTTCGGGGCGCGCGGTTTCGGCGGGCGGCGGCGTGGGCGTCCAGGCCGGCGCGGCGCCGGCCCAGGCGGGCAGGCTGGCGGCTGCCGGCGCGGTTTTGGCGTCCTCGCGGTCAGGCGCGGCGGATTGGGCGGTGGCGAGGGTATAGATGCCGTTCTCGTCGGGTGTGACGTCCAGGCGCTGGAAGCCGGCCAGCACCGCGCTGTACCAGCAATTGTCGGGCGGCGTTTTGGCGCCTTCCGCGCCGGCAACAAGAAGTTCGTCTTCGGCGCGGGTCAGGGCGACGTAGAGCAGGCGGTTGTATTCCTCCAGCCTGGCCTGGCGCTGCGCCGCGGCGGCGGCGGTGACGGCGTCGCTGCGCAAAGCGGCGCGCGGGCAAAAAACCGGGATTTTTGACTCCTCCTGCGGCACATCGAGCAAAAAGATCTTTTCGTCGTTTTTGGGCAGGGAGGTGGTGTCCGGCAGGATGACGATCGGCGCCTGCAGGCCTTTGGCGCCGTGCACGGTCATGACGCGCACCATGCCGCCGGCGGCCTCGGCCTCGCGCTTGATGGAGTTTTGCGATGCGCGCAGCGTGTGGACGAAGCTTTGCAGGGCGGCGGGATTCTGCGCGGCGAAGTTTTGGGATTCAGCCAGCAGTTCGTCCAGCGGCTCGGCGCATTCCGGGCCGAGGCGCGCCAAAAATTTTGCCCTTCCGCCCTGGCCGTGTAGGATTTGGGTCAGCAAGGCGTGCGGGGACAGAAAATCGGTTTTCGGCAGCAGCGCATGGAAAAACTCGTTGGCTGCGGACCAGTCGGCGCGCTCGGCGCGGCGGCGGAACAGGGTTTCGGCCAGCCCGCCGCGCCGGTCCAAGGCCAGGTGCATGAGGGAGTCGTCGGTCAGGCCGCCGAGCGGAGAGGCAAGAAAATGCGCGAAGGCGAGATCGTCTTCGGGCAAAAGCAGCGCATCGCAGAGCGCCAGGATGTCGGTGACCGCCGGCTGCGAGGTGAGCACCAGGCGGTCCGCGCCGGCGATGGGAATTTTTTGGGCCTTGCACGCGGCGGTGATGGCGGTGACCAGGGCGTCGCGGCGGCGCACGAGAATCAGAAAATCGCCAGGCGCAACCGGGCGGCCGCGGGACTCCAAGCGCTGGCCGGTGGCAAGGGCGCGCTGAATGTGCTCGGCGATGGCGTTGGCCAGGACGGTTTTCGAGGACTCTTGGGTCTCGTAGCCGTCGGGCACGGCCCAGGGCGGAACCGGCGGTGGGTCGCTGGGCTGGGTAAGCGGCCAGAGCGTCACTCTGCCGGCCTGGCCGGCGCGGGTGAGGCCGTGCGCCATGACGCGGGCCTGGGTGACGCCCTCGCTGGCCGGCGGCGCGGCGAACACGGCGTCAACCAGCCGCAAAACCGGTTCGGTTGAGCGGAAGGAGACTGACAGGGTGCCGTCCAGCCAGTCCTGACCAGCATCCTGGACCTTTTGGCGGAAAATTCTCCGGTTGGCGTTGAAACTGGCCAGGTCGGCGCCCTGGAACGAAAAAATCGATTGTTTCGGGTCGCCGACGGCGAAAATCGTGCGGTGCTGCTCGCGCGCGCCGCTGCCGGCAAAAAATTCCTCCGCCAGCGCATTGGTGATGGCCCATTGCGCGGGCGCGGTGTCCTGCACCTCGTCGAGCAGCAGATGATCGATGCCGCCATCGAGCTTGTAGAGGATCCACGCGATATCCTCCGGGTTGGCGAGCAGCGCCAGAGTGTGGGCGATGAGGTCCGCATAGGTGACCGCCGCCTGCCCGGTTTTTTGCTGCTCCGCCGCGAGCAGGATGGGGCGCAGCAAAGTGAGGAGATGTTCGTTGAGCAAAGCGAGGTTTCTGGCCCGGCGGGCTTCCTCGATGCGTTTGATGCGGTCCTGCTCGGCGGCGATGATGTCACCTAGGCCGGGGTGTTTTTTAAGCAGGCTGGGGCCGACGATCGTGGACGCCTGATAGGATTTGTCTTTGCCAAAATAGCTGCCGGCGTAGGCGGCCCAGTCGGTCATGCGGTCGGTTTCGGTTTGCGATAAAAATTCCAGGCGCCAACCGGCGGCGGCGCTGGCATTGGCCGGGCCATCGGCGGCGATTGTTTGCAATGCGGCGGGCAGGCCTGCGGCGATATCCGTGACGGCGCGGTGCAGGAGTCTGTCTTCGTCCATTTCGTTCGCGGCCAGTGCCGCGCGCTGCATGGCGATGAGCCGGTCAACCGGCAGGCTCGTGAGGACCTGGTCGAGATTGCCGCTGCCGGCGCCAAAGATATTGGTGAGGGCGGCGAAATCAAGCTCGTTGGATTCGGCGGCCAGCGCGGCGATGGCGTCCCGGAAATCCGGACTGGCCAGAATATTTTCCCGCGCTTCGCGCAGGCGGGCGGCGGCCAAAAACTCGTCCTCGACGGCGAAATGAGGGGAGAGTGCCGCTTCCAGCGGAAACCGGCGCAGCACCGATTGGCAAAACGAATGGATCGTGCCGATTTTCATGCCGCCCGGCAGGTCCAGCACTTCCGCGAACAATTTTCGGGCGGTTTCCCTCGTCTTGGCAATGCGGGGGACGTCGAGTTTGAAAAGTTCGGCATCCAATCCGGGGTCGGACAAAACAACCCATTCGCCAAGCCGCGCGTTGAGACGGATGGCCATCTCCGCGGCCGCCGCCTTGGTATAGGTGAGGCACAGAATTTTTTCCGGCGCCGTGCCGGCGAGCATCAGCCGCAGCAGCCGGTCGGTTAGCAGCTTGGTTTTGCCGCTGCCGGCGGACGCGGCGACGAACGCCGAGAGCTTTGGGTTGGAGGCGTCGCGCTGCTCCTGGTTGGCGCGTTCAATCGCCGTCATCTTCCGCCTCCCATTCGGCGCGGCGGGACAGGCCGGCATACGGGTCGGCATAAGTGGCGCGCTGCGGATGCGGACGCGCGAGGTAGGGCGTTGCCGAATCGGCGAACTTGGCCACCAGCAGCGGCAGATTGTACGCCGCGAGGCCGATGGCGGCGCGCAGCTCGTCCGGTCGGTTCGCGAACAGTTCTTTCTCTTCACCGGCGGCGTGCCGGCCGGAGAGCCGCCAAAACGCCAGTTCGGTGACCGGGGCGGCAAACTCCGGACCAAAGGCGCCAGCCTCGGCCATCACCGCTTCCAGCGGCAATTGCGGGGCGGTGCCGTCCAAAATGGCTTTCGCGCTCGGCGGCGTGCCGGTCTTGTAGTCAGCGATGAACACGGTGTTGTCGGCGCGGCGCTCGATCCGGTCGGCGCGGCCGGTGAGCGTAAACTGCCTGCCGACCGGCAGCTCAGCCTTGATCTCCAAAGCCAGCGCGATGGGCGGCAGCTTGCCGCGGCGGCGCGGGCGCTCGGTCTCGACCACCCAGGCGGCGATGCGGGCGAGCCGGGCTTCCCACCAGTGCTCCAGCGCCGCGCGCGGCCGGGTTTTGCGCATCGCGAGAACCAGGTCCCGCGTGAGGTTTTCGGCCGCGTCCTGTGCATAAAAATCCGGGTTGCCGGCAAAATAGGCGTGCAGGCCGGCGTGCACGATGTCGCCGAACTGGCTGGCGTCGGATTCCTCATCGATCGGGTCGAGTTCCCACAGCCCCAGAATCCTTTTGGCGTAGATCGCGTAGGGGTCGGCGATGAGTGTGGCGATATCGGAAATCGACAGCTTTTTCGGCCGCGCGGAAGCGGGGGGCCGCGGTGCGGGCTTCGGACGGCGCTCGCGTGAAACAGGCTGGTCCAGGGCGGCGGCCCAGGCGGCGGCCGGGTGCAATGGCAAGGCGGCCGCAAGCCGGGCTTCCAGCCGCGTGAGCCAGCGCGCGGGGATCGCGGGGGCGCGGTCGCGGCGCTGTGGTGCCGCCAAAACCACCGTCTCGCAGCGCGCGCACAGGCTGAAAAAATCATGCGCCGAAAACCCAATTCTTTGCTCCGGCGAGGGCAGGCCGGCGTCTTTGCGCATCGGGCGGCTGACCCAGGGCCCGGAATCCGGGTTTTCCGGCCACACGCCTTCCAACAGTCCGCCGAGAACCGCGACATCGACGGTCTGCAGCACCGATTCGGGCGTGCCCCAGATCGCGATGCGCGGATGATTCTCCTTGGTCCGCGGTTTTCTGACCACCGCGCCTTCCAGCAGGGCGTCCAGAAAATCCGGCAGGTCGGCGGCGGCAAAATCGTTCAGGGTCTCCAATACGGGCAGCAGCTCGGCCAAAAACTCAGCGAGGGTGGCGCCGGCCTCGCCGGACCATAGCCGGGCGGCGCCAGATTCCTGGTCAGAAGCGGCGAGGGCTTCGCCGGCCTGGAGAAGATTTTTAAGGGCTTTGGCGGGCTGTACGGTTTTGGCCAGCACGGCGGGGCGAACCAGAATTTCCAGGCGCGCCAGGAAATTCCGCTCGGCGCCGGTGCGTTCAGAATGCTGGTCCAACCGGTATTTGATGCCGTCGAACCCCGGCGGCGGGCGCGGGCCGCGCAGCGCGGCGCGCTCCAGCGCGCGCGCGTGGCGGCGAAAGATTTTTGGCGGCTCGCCGCCCGCGGCGAGCGGATGCTTGAGCAGCGCCAGCAACGGAACGGGCGAAAATTCCGTGGCGGCGGCGCGCGCCAGCAGGCGCAGCAGAATGGCCGGCGGCGTGTCCGCCAGCCTCTGGCCCGCGGAATCATCGGCGAACACGCCGAAGCGGGCCAGAATGGCGGCGACACGCTCGGCCTGGCCGCGGTCCGGCGTGATCAGTGCGGCGGTCCGGCCAGGCGTCTCGAGAGCGTCGCGCAGGATCATGGCGATCGCCAAAGCCTCTTCGGCCTCGTCGCGGGCGGCCAGGCGCCAAAATTTCTCCGGCATTGCGGCCCGCTGTTGCTGCCACGCGGTCAGGTGGGCGGCGGGCAGCAGCGCTTCCGACAAAATTCTTGTCCGCGTGGCGGGCACGGACGAATCCGGGGCGGGCCAGATTTTGACATCCCCGGGGCGCGCGCCCATCGCGGTCAGCAATCGCGCGATGCCGGATTGCGCGTGCACATCGCTGATCGCCTCCCAGTTGGCCTCGGGCAGCAAAACATCGAAGCCCGGCAGGATGACGGCGCCGTTTCTCAGGCCGGCGATGATTTTCGCCAGGCGCGCAAGGGCAGGGGAGCCTTGCGCCGCGGCAAGCCAGATTCTTTGCGCCGGTTGTTCGGCGGACCAGAACGCGACCTGCGCGTCCAGCAGTTTCGCCTGGCGCGTGGCGGGGTCCAGAAAACCCATTTCCGCCAGAATTTTCGGCCAGGCATGCGTGACGATGTCCAGAAAATCCAGCGTGGTCTGCCAGTGGCGCGCAAAATCGGCGGGCACGATGTGTTTGAGCGCGGCCGAGAAATCGATCTCCGACTCGCCGGCCTCATCGAGCAGTTCCGCCAGGTTCTTCGCCAGCGCCCAGGCCGTATGCAATTTTGTGGGCGCCCCGTTGGCGCCGCCGCGCGCCAGGATGAGCCTTGTGAGGATCGCCTGCCGAGTGTGCGCAGGCACCGCGGGCTGCAAATCCAGCGCGCCGCGCAGCGTCAGCGCCGCCTCATCCAGCGCCCCCAGCGCGATAATCCGCGGCAACAGCAACGGGTGGCCCTGATTGGCCGCCAGAAACGCGCCGGCGGCGGCGCGCGCGGCGCGCCGGTTGGGCAGAATCAGCAGGCCGTCGGCCGGTTCGCCGCCGGCCGCCAGCCAGGCTTGCGCCAAAGCCGGCAGGAACGCGGATTCTGGGGGGAAGGCGGCTAGGTTCATGGTGGGAAAGCAAGGAAGAAAGGAAGAACTTCTTTTTTAAAAAAAAGGCGCCCCGCCTGGGGAAGCAAAAAACTTTTGTTAATTTGAACCGCGCTGGTTTCACTACCAATGGCCCAGAGTAGCAAAAGTTTTTTGCTGCTTTTTTTTAAAAAAGCAGTGCTTTTCACCCGCACAGTCCCCGCCCTCATGTCGTATTCCCCACAACCCGGGCCTCCAGCACCGCCTCGGCGCGCGCCAGGTCGTCGGGCGTGGAGAGGTGGAACCAGACGCCATCATGCACAATCGCGCCCAGGCGATTTTTTGCCAGCGCCTGATCCCAAAGCAGGTTCATGCTGAACGGCGGCGGCGGGGCGGACTCAAAAATTTGCGGGGAAATAAGCTGCAGGCCGGCGTACAGGTAAGGTGCCACGTCACGCTCCCCGCGCCGGCGCAGAGCCTCGCCGCGCGGCCATAAAAAATCGCCCCGGCCGGTTTCGGCCACGGCGCCGGCGGCGCGCGCGAGCAGCAGCAGAACGTCGATCTCCTGGCTCTGATACGCCTGCGCCATGCGGGCGAGCGTGTCTTTCGTACCGTCCACCCAATAGGTGTCGCCGTTGACCACGTAGAACGGAGTCTGTGGCAGCAGGTCGCGCCCCCGCATCGCGGCGATGGCGCCGCCGGTGTCAAGCAGGTCCGGCTCCCGCAGCAGAGTGACGCCAGATTCGTTTTGCAAAAACTCTTCGATTTTGTCCGCCAAATGGTGGGCGTTGACAAAAATGCGTCGCACGCCGGCGGCGCGCAGGCGGTCCAGCGCGTGCGCCAGGATAGGCCGGCCGGCCAGCGTCAGCAGCGGCTTGGGCGTGGTGAGGCTGAGCGGGCGCATGCGGACCCCCAGACCGGCGGACAAGATAACGGCAGTATCAGGACGCATGAAACCACCTTGCGGGGCCGGAAAGTTTGATGCCGCGGCCTTGCGGCTGAAGGGTCAGGGTTATCCGCAAAGCGTCTTCCGGCGCAAGCGGGCCAAGCCGGTCGGGCCATTCCACCAGGCAGATGCCGGACCGCGCTTCGTCCCAGGCGAGCTCTTCAAGCGCAAAATGGTCTGCCAGCCGCCACAGATCGAAATGCCAGATTTTTGCGGCCGTGGTCTCATATATTTGCACCAGCGTGAAGCTGGGGCTGGGAATTTCCAGCGTCGGGTCGCCGGCCAGCGCGCGAATAAAGCCGCGGGCAAAAACCGTTTTCCCCGCCCCAAGCGGGCCGGCCAGCAGGATGACGTCGCCGGGCCGGGCCTTGGCCGCCAGCGATGCCGCAAGTGCTGCGGTCTCGTCTTCGGTGGCGGCGCTAAAAATCGAGTCGGGCATGGCGGTATTTTGGCACAGGGTTGATCGCGGCGCAGCACTGCGGCAGAGCCAGAAACATGGATGACATCGTGACGACGGATGTGGCGATTGTGGGCGCGGGGCCGGTCGGGCTGTTCTCGGTGTTCGAATGCGGGATGCTAAAGCTTTCCAGCGTCCTGGTGGATACGCTGCCGGAAGTGGGCGGCCAGTGCGCGGCACTTTACCCCGAAAAACCGATTTATGACATTCCGGCGTATCCGAGCATCGCGGCGGCCGGGCTGATCGAGCGGCTCGAGGCGCAGATCGCGCCGTTTGCCGCCCGGCGGTTTCTTAATCAGCAGGTTGTGGAGCTGTCGGGCGTTGTCGGCGCGTTTGAGTTGCGGACCAGCGCGGGGGTAGTGATTAAAGCAAAGGCGGTGGTGATCGCCGCGGGGGCCGGCGCATTCGGACCCAACCGTCCGCCATTGCAGGGGCTCGAGGCGTTCGAGGCGAGCGGGGCGGTCAAATACTACGTGCGGCGGCGGGAGGATTTGCGCGGCAAGCGCGTGGTTATCGCCGGCGGCGGCGATTCCGCGGTCGATTGGGCGCTGGCGCTGCACGACGTCGCGGCGGAAGTGCACGTGGTCCACCGGCGCCCAAAATTCCGCGCGGCCCCCGAAAATGCCGCGCAACTGGACGCGCTGGCGGCGGCGGGGCGCGTGGCGATGGTGATCCCCTACCAGTTGCACGCGCTGCACGGCGAGGACGGCGTGCTGGAGAGCGTGGAGGTGGCGGACCTGGATGGCGGGACGCGGCGGATCGCGGCGGATATTTTGCTGCCGCTTTTCGGCCTGGCGATGGAACTGGGGCCGATCGCGCAATGGGGGTTTGCGATGGAAAAACACCATCTGACCGTCACCCCGGCGACCTGCGAGACGTCTCTGCCGGGGGTGTTCGCAATCGGCGATGTAGCGAGCTATCCCGGCAAGCTGAAGCTGATTCTGCAAGGCTTTTCCGAAGCCGCGATGGCGGCGCACGCGATCTACCCCATCGTATATCCGGACACGGCGCTGCATTTTGAATACTCGACGAGTAAGGGCTTGCCCACATGAAAAAACCGCGCGGATCGTTCTGGCTTACGTCACTCTCGCAATGGCTTCGCGCAGGGCTGGTAGGACGTCTTGTTGGAACCAGGGGTTCCTGGCTTCCCAGCCGATCGTGCGCCAAGAGGGGTGAGGAAGGGCAAAAAATCTGGGGTGCGCGGCAAAATTTCTGACATGCGTGGTCATGGTGCCGGGGCCCAGATAGCGGGATTGGGCATAGCTGCCAATCAGCAGCTTGAGTCGCAGTTCAGGCATGAGCCGCAAAAACCGCTCGTGCCATAGCGGGGCGCATTCCGGGCGCGGCGGAGCGTCGCCACCGTTTTTCAGCCGGCCGGGGTAGCAAAAACCCATCGGCAGGATGGCGATGCGGCTGGAATCATAAAACTCGTCCCGCGCGAAGCCGAGCCAGCCGCGCAACCGGTCACCGGACGCGTCGTTCCAGGGGATGCCCGTCTCGTGCACCTTGGTACCAGGCGCCTGGCCGATCAGCAGGACGCGCGCGGTGCCGGAGACGCGAAACACCGGCCGCGGGCCGAGCGGCAGTTTTGTGGCGCAAACGGTGCAGGAAGCCGCCTCGGCGGCCAGGGCGTCTAGCAGGTCCATGCCCCAAGATAGCCGCGTTCGCCGGCGGCGGCGAAAATTTCAGAATTTTTTATGACGACGCCGTTATAAGACCCTGTTAGGTTGCCTTCGGCGCGGCGCCAGAACCGCAAGGGAGGAACGGCGATGACAAACTGGTTTGAGGAAGATCTGGGCGAGGCGGTGGACCATATCGGTTGGCTTTCCGGCGAGGTTTCGGCGTACGCCATCAACCGCGCCGTGCACGCCACGCGCAACCGGCCGCATCCGTTTTCCACGCTCAGCGACTATACCAGTTGGGACAGCCTGACCGACCGCACCTATCTGGCCCGGCATCTGCCGCCGGTGCCGCCGCCGGTCCGCGCGGCGCTGGACCAGACCGCGGTGCAGGCGCTGTTCAAGCGGCCGCCCGGCGGGCAGAGAATGTCGGACAAATCCACCTGCCTGTTTCCGGCCTTCGCGCAATATCTGACCGATGGCTTCATTCGCACGGACGCCTCGAATCTGGGCAAAACGACCTCCAACCACGAGATCGACATGTGCCCGCTTTACGGCCGCACACAGGCGCAAACCAAAATCCTGCGCGAGACGGATCTTTCCAAGGGTCTGGGGCGGCTGAAATCGCAGATCATCGACGGCGAGGAATACGCGCCGTTCCTGTTCGTGGATGACGGCACGCGGGTGGACCCGCAATTCGTCGGGCTGGATGCCCCGCTGGGGCTGCCGGTGGCGCCGGCACGGGCCAAAACGCTGTTCGCCTTCGGCGGCGACCGCGCAAACTCCACGCCGTTTTCCGCGATGATGAACACGCTGTGGCTGCGCGAGCATAACCGCGTGGCGGGGGAATTGGCGCGGCAAAATGCCGGCTGGGATGACGAGCGCGTGTTTCAGACCGCGCGCAACATCGTGATACCGCAATTCATCAAAATCGTTGTGGAACAGTACATCAACCACATCACGCCGCTGCCCTTCAAGCTGGTCTGCGACCCAACCGTCGCCTGGACCGCGGACTGGAACCGGCCGAACTGGATGACGGCGGAATTTTCTCTGCTCTACCGCTGGCACTCGCTGATGCCGGATGCGATCCAATGGCCAGGCGGCGCGATCGATTTGTGGAAATTCGGGCTGGATAACGGACCGCTGCTGGCGGTAGGGCTGGATGCCGCGTTTTCCGCCGCGGCTTCGCAGCCGACGGCGGAACTGGGGGCGTTCAACACCGCGGACGCGCTGCTGCCCATCGAGTCGCAGGCGGTGATGCAGGCGCGGTTCAACCGGCTGCCGGGCTATAACGCCTACCGCGTGGCATTCAACCTGGACCCGGCGGGCACGATGGAAGACATTTCGTCCTCGCCGCAGGTGGTGGCGGTGCTGCGGGAATTGTACGGCGACGACCCCGACAATGTCGAGTTTTATCCCGGACTCTTTGCCGAGGACCGGGTGAAAAACGCGCCGCTGCCGGAACTGATTCTCACCATGGTGGCGGTCGATGCGTTTTCGCAGGCGCTGACCAACCCGCTGCTCTCGGCGCATGTTTTTAATGCGGCGACCTTCACGCAGTGGGGGCTTGACCTGATCGGGAGCACACACGCGCTGGAGGATGTGGTGGCGCGGAACGTTCCAGCTCGCGGGTCGCAGGCGCTGGCGATGACGCAGGCGGGGTGGAAGTGGAGTTGAAAGAAAGTAGCGCTTTTTTGAAAAAAAGCGCGCAAAAAACTTTTACGCGTGGGCGTGGGCACGTCCGGTGTCTTTAATCGCCCCCGACGGAGGCGATTAAAGACACCGGACGTGCCCACGCCCACCCGTAAAAGTTTTTTTGGTTACTTTTTTTTCAAAAAAAGTAACTTCTTCCTTCCCCTAAAACGGTATCTCATCATCCAAATCGTTCCCCGGCCGCGTATCCCATCCGGCGGCGGCCTTGGCTGGCGCGCGGGCGGGCGCGGCGGCGCCGTACTCGCCGCCGGGGGCGGGGCTGTTGGGGTTGCGGTCCAACAGCACCATTTCGGCGCCGAACCGGCCCAGCAACACCTCGGTGGTGTATTTGTCCTGGCCGGCATTATCCGTCCATTTACGGGTCTGCAGCTTGCCCTCGATATAAACCTTTGAGCCTTTGTGCAGGTATTTCTCGGCGACTTCGGCCAGCCGGTCGTTCATGATGACGATGCGGTGCCATTCGGTTTGTTCCTTGCGCTCGCCGCTGGTTTTGTCGTTCCAGCTATCGGAGGTTGCAAGCGCCAGGTTGACGATTTTCATGCCGGACTGCGCGCTGCGCACTTCCGGGTCCTTGCCGAGATTTCCGACCAAAATTACCTTGTTCACACTGCCGGCCATGCTCGCCTCCTCGCGGGTCCATTATCGGTAAAGAATTAGCTTAAAACGTCTTGGGTTGGCTGTATAGGCGGGTGGTGGTTGCGAAGTCTGCCGCCATATCTTATGAAGAACATATTGGGAACATTGTGGCAAGCATGGCAAAACTGGATGGCGCGGGGTTTATCACGGTCAGGGGGGCGCGGGAGCACAACCTTAAGAATATCGACGTGGCGATTCCGCGCGAGCAATTGACCGTGATTACCGGGTTGTCGGGCTCGGGCAAATCCTCGCTGGCGTTTGATACGATCTATGCGGAGGGGCAGCGGCGCTACGTCGAGTCGCTGTCCTCCTACGCGCGGCAGTTTCTGGAGCTGATGGGCAAGCCGGATGTGGACAGCATCGAGGGGCTGAGTCCAGCGATTTCGATCGAGCAAAAGACGACGAGCAAGAATCCGCGGTCCACGGTGGGGACGGTGACGGAGATTCACGATTACATGCGGCTGCTCTGGGCGCGCGCCGGCGTGCCGTATTCGCCGGCGACCGGGCTGCCGATTGAGGCGCAGAGTGTGGCGCAGATGGTGGACCGCGTGATGGCGATGGCCGAGGGGACCAAACTTCTTCTCCTGGCGCCGGTGATTCGGGACAGAAAAGGCGAATATAAAAAGGAGTTTGCGGAGCTGCAGCGCGCCGGTTTTACGCGGGTGAAGGTGGATGGCAAGCTGTATGAAATCGAGAATGTGCCGGCGCTGAACAAGAAGATCAAACACGAAATCGAGGCGGTGGTGGACCGCGTGGTGGTGAAGCCGGGGATCGAGCAGCGGCTGGCGGATTCGTTTGAGACGGCGCTGAAACTGGCGGACGGGGTGGTGTACGCGGAGGGCGCGGATGATGGCGCCCGCACGGTGTTTTCGTCGCGCTTTGCCTGCCCGGTTTCCGGGTTTTCGATCGAGGAGATCGAGCCGCGGCTGTTTTCGTTCAACTCCCCGCACGGCGCCTGCCCGGTTTGCGATGGTCTAGGCGCGGAGACATTTTTTGACCCGCACCTGGTGGTGCCCGATGAGCAGCGCGGCTTGAACGAAGGCGCGGTGGCGCCGTGGGTGAGCGCACAGTCGCCGTATTACGACCAGACTCTGGCAAGCCTGGCCAAACATTTCGGCGTAAAAATGACGACCGATTGGGAGGAATTACCGGAGCCTGTGCGGCAGGCGATTCTGTATGGCACGGGCAAGGAAGTTGTCGAATTCACCTACAAGGATACGGCCCGCAGCTACAAGGTGGAAAAACCGTTTGAGGGGGTGATCCGCAATCTGGAGCGGCGGCTGCGCGAGACGGATTCCGCCTGGGTGCGCGAGGAGCTTTCGCGCTATCAGGCGGAGCGGCCGTGCGGCACCTGCCATGGCGCCAGGCTGAAGCCGGAGGCGCTGGCGGTGAAAATCGCGGGCAAAAATTTGGCCGAGGTCGCGGAGCTTTCAATTGCCGCGGCCCGTGAATGGTTCGCCGGCGTTGACAAGACGCTGACGCCGCAGCGGCTGGAAATTGCCCGGCGAATATTGCGCGAGATCAATGAGCGGTTGCAGTTTTTGGTCGATGTGGGCTTGAATTATCTCACATTGGCCCGCGGGTCCGCCACACTTTCCGGCGGGGAGAGCCAGCGGATCAGGCTCGCCAGCCAGATTGGCAGCGGGCTGACCGGGGTTTTGTATGTTCTGGATGAGCCTTCGATCGGGCTGCACCAGCGCGATAACGAACGGTTATTGGGCACGCTGCAGCGTCTCAAGCGCCTCGGCAACACCGTTCTGGTTGTGGAACATGATGAGGATGCGATCCGCAGTGCGGACCATCTGATCGACATGGGGCCGGCGGCGGGGCTGCATGGCGGGTACGTGGTGGCGGAGGGCACGCCGGCGGAAGTGGCGGCCAACCCAAAATCCTTGACCGGCGATTTTCTATCCGGCCGCCGGTCAATCGCGATCCCCATGCGCCGGCCCGTGCAAAAGGGCCGGGTTGTAAAAGTTGTCGGCGCGCGCGGTAATAATTTGAAGAACGTGACGGCGGAATTTCCGCTCGGCGTGTTCACCTGCATCACCGGCGTCTCCGGCGGCGGCAAATCCACGCTGGTGGTGGACACGCTCTACAAGGCGGTCTCCCGCAGGCTGATGGGCTCCGGCGAAGTGCCCGCACAATTCGACCGGCTGGAGGGGCTGGAACTGCTGGACAAAATCATCGACATCGACCAGTCCCCCATCGGCCGCACCCCACGCTCCAACCCCGCGACCTACACGGATTTATTCGCCCCGATCAGAGACTGGTTTGCCGAAATGCCCGAAGCCCGCGCCAGAGGCTACAAGCCCGGCCGCTTCAGTTTCAACGTGAAGGGCGGCCGCTGCGAGGCCTGCCAGGGCGACGGCGTGCTGAAAATCGAAATGCATTTTTTGCCGGACGTGTTCGTGACCTGCGATACCTGCAAGGGCAAGCGTTATAATCGTGAAACCTTGCAAGTCACGTTCCGGGAAAAATCGATCGCCGACGTGCTGGACATGAGCGTGGACGAGGCCGCGATCTTCTTCAAGGCCGTGCCAAAGATCCACGACCGGCTGAGCCTGCTGCACAAAGTCGGCCTCGGCTACATCAAACTCGGCCAGCAGGCGACCACGCTCTCGGGCGGCGAGGCGCAGCGCATCAAACTTTCCAAGGAACTCGCCAAACGCGCCACCGGCCGGACACTCTACATCCTGGACGAGCCGACCACCGGCCTGCATTTCGAAGACATCAGAAAACTCCTGGAAGTTCTGCACGCGCTGGTGGATGCCGGCAACACGGTGATCGTCATCGAGCACAATCTCGAAGTCATCAAGACCGCCGATCACGTCATCGACCTAGGCCCCGAAGGCGGCGACGGCGGCGGCCGCATCGTGGCGACGGGCACGCCGGAGCAGATTGTCGCGAACAAAGAAAGTTTCACGGGCCGCTTTCTGGCGCCGCTGCTGGCGCAGAAGCCAGTCGTGAAGGGACGGCGAAAGGCCGCAGGCTAAATCAGGACTTCGTAAGCCGGTCGTATTCCATCAGACGTTTCAACAACGATTCCATATCCCGCAGCGGAATCATGTTAGGCCCATCCGAAGGTGCGTGGTCCGGGTCCTCGTGGCATTCGATAAAAACGCCGGCGCAGCCCACAGCCAGCGCCGCCCGCGCCAGCACGGGCGCATATCGCCGCTCGCCACCGGAAGACGTCCCCTGGCCACCGGGCTGCTGCACCGAATGCGTCGCGTCGAAAATGACGGGGTAGCCGGTCTCGGCCATAATCGGCAACGCGCGAAAATCCGAAACAAGGGTGTTGTAGCCGAAACTGGCCCCGCGCTCGGTCAGCAGAATCCGTTCATTGCCGGTCGAGGCAATCTTCGCCGCCACGTTTTTCATGTCCCAGGGCGCCAAAAACTGCCCCTTTTTCACATTAATGGCGCGCCCCGTTTCGCCCGCGGCCATCAAAAGATCGGTCTGCCGGCAGAGAAAAGCGGGGATCTGCAACACGTCCACCGCCTCAGCCGCCGGCGCGCAATGGGACTGGTCGTGCACATCCGTCAACACCGGCATTTGAAATCTCTCCCGCACCCGGGCCAGGATTTCCAGACCCTTGGCCATGCCGATGCCACGCGCGGCGGCGGCCGAGGTGCGGTTGGCTTTGTCGTAAGATGATTTGTAAATAATGCCGAGATGTAACAGTTCGGATATTCGCTTCAATTCGCCGGCGATTTCCATAGCGTGAGATTCTGACTCGATCTGGCAAGGGCCGGCGATCAAGGTGAACGGCAGCGCGTTGGCGAGTTGTAGTTGCCCTATTGAAACGGTTTTCATAAACGCACCGTTCGGTGCGCGGATGGTAAAGTGGCGGATTGCATCCGCCCTACGGGATTGCGGATCATACCAGCCTCGACTGCCGCACCGCCGCCGCAATGAACCCGGCAAACAGCGGGTGCGGCGCGAACGGCTTGCTCTTCAACTCCGGATGATACTGCACCCCAATAAACCACGGATGATTCGGGTACTCAATAATCTCCGGCAGCACCCCATCCGGCGACAGCCCGGAAAACCGCAGCCCCGTCGCCTCGAGCGCGTCCCGGAAATGAATATTCACCTCATAGCGATGCCGGTGCCGCTCCGAAATTTCCACCGCCCCGCCATAAATGTCCTGCACCAGAGACTCATTGGCCAGCCGCGCCGGAAACGCGCCCAGCCGCATCGTGCCACCCAGATCGCCGCCGGCGCGCCGCCGCTCGATATCATTGCCGCGCGCCCATTCGGTCAGCAATCCCACAACCGGCACCTCGCACGGCCCGAATTCGGTGGAAGACGCAGCCGGCAAGCCCGCCAGGTTGCGCGCCGCCTCGATCACCGCCATTTGCATACCGAAACAAATCCCCAAAAACGGCACGTTGCGCGTGCGCGCAAACCGCACCGCCTCAATCTTGCCCTGCGTGCCCCGCTCGCCAAATCCGCCAGGCACCAGAATGCCGTTCACCCCGTCCAACTGCTGCACCATATTGGGCTGCTCAAACACCTGCGCGTCGATCCAGTCCAGCTGCACCTTTACGCGGTTGGCAATCCCGCCATGCGCCAGCGCCTCAGCCAGCGATTTGTAGCTGTCCAGCAGGTTCGTGTACTTGCCCACCACCGCGATGCGCACCTCCCCCTCCGGCGCGCGCACCACGTCCACGATGCGCGTCCAGCGCGACAGATCCGGCTCGGTCTCGAACGGCAGTGAAAAATGCCGCAGCACCTCCCGGTCCATGCCGGCCTCGTGGTAGCTGATCGGCACCGCATAAATCGTATCCACATCCAGCGCCGGAATCACCGCCTCGGTGCGCACGTTGCAAAAACTTGCGATCTTGCGGCGCTCATTGTCCGGAATCGGCCGGTCGCACCGGCAAATCAGCATCTGCGGCTGAATACCTACATTGAGCAGCTCCTTCACCGAGTGCTGCGTGGGCTTGGTCTTCAACTCGCCGGCCGAAGGTATGTAAGGCACCAGCGTGAGATGCACATACATCGTCCGCTCGGCCGTCAGCTCGTTCCCCAGCTGGCGGATGGCTTCCAAGAAAGGCAGCCCCTCGATGTCGCCCACCGTGCCGCCGATTTCCACCAGCACGAAGTCAAACGCGCCGCTCTCGCGCAGCACCACGTCCTTGATGGCGTCGGTAATGTGGGGAATCACCTGCACCGTGGCGCCCAAATAATCGCCCCGGCGCTCCTTGGCGATCACCTCGGAATAGATTTTCCCGGTGGTCGCATTGTCCAACTTGCTCGCCGCCACACCCGTAAAACGCTCATAGTGCCCCAAATCCAGATCAGTCTCCGCGCCGTCATCGGTCACGAAAACCTCGCCGTGCTGGTACGGGCTCATCGTGCCCGGATCCACGTTGAGGTAGGGGTCGAGCTTGCGCAGGCAGACGGAATAGCCGCGCGCCTGCAACAGGGCGCCAAGCGCCGCCGATGCGATTCCCTTGCCAAGAGATGAGACCACGCCGCCGGTGATGAATACGAACCGCGTCATGGAATTCGATGATACATGATTCGCAAGGAAAGCAAGAGAGGAAGGAAGCAGTTACTTTTTTGAAAAAAAGTAACCAAAAAACTTTTGCTCCCCTTCGGGCGTAGTTGAGCCGCTAGCGGTTCAGCGCCGCCCGAAGGGGAGCAAAAGTTTTTTTGCTTCCCCGGGCGGGGCGCCTTTTTTTTCAAAAAAAGAAGTTCTTGCTTACTGCCCTTTGGCTGGCGGAGCCGGCACGCCAGGCACCGGAACCGCCGGCGCCGTGGGCTGCGGCAGGGCATCGGCCGGCGTTTGCGGTAGCGGCGGCACGCCCCCCGGCCCCGGGCCGCCGGGCGTTGGCGCGCCGGGGATGGGTGCCGTGGGGGCAGGGTTCAGAATGGCGGCGGAGGTGTCCACCGAGGCGCCCTTGTAGAGCAGGCCGAGGCCGATCGAGAGCAGAAAAAACGCCGTCGCAAGGATGGCGGTCGTGCGGGTGAGCAGGTTGGCGGTGCCGCGGCCGGTCATGAANNTCACTGCGCTGGATCAGCACCACGCCGATGAGAGCAATGGTGACGAAAACGTGCAGCACCAGCAAAACCTTGATCATTAAATCCTACGCCAAAAGCCGTGCGGCGTATTAGACGGTGGGGGCGCTGGCAGCAATGGCCAGGAAATCCGCCGCGTTCAGGCTGGCGCCGCCAACCAGGGCGCCGCCAACTTCTGGCAAAGCGAGAATGCCGGCGGCGTTTTCCGGCTTGACGGAGCCGCCGTAGAGAATCGGAGTCGCAGGTCCGCCGGCGGGCAAATGCGCCGCAAGTGCTGCGCGGATGGCGGCGTGCATGGCGGTGATGTCCGCCGCGGAAGGCGTACGGCCAGTGCCGATGGCCCAGATCGGCTCGTAGGCGACCAGGCCGGCAAAATCGTCCGGCAGGCTGTGGCGAAGCTGGGTCTGCACCACGTCCACCGCCTCGCCGGCATCGCGCTCGGCCTCGGTTTCGCCGACGCAGACGATGGGGATCAGGCCGGCGGACAGCGCGGCGGCGACCTTTGCGGCGACATCGGCGTTGGTTTCGCCATGGTCCGCGCGGCGTTCGGAATGGCCGAGGATGACGTGCGTGGCGCCGATCTCCCGCAGCAGCACGGCAGAAACGTCGCCGGTATGGGCGCCCGAGGCGCGTGCATGGCAGTTTTGCGCGCCAAGCGAGACGCTTTTCGGCAGCGCGGCGGCAAAGGCGGAAAGCAGGGGGTAGGGCGGGCAAACGATGAGATTCGCCGACATTTCCGCGGCTTTCAGCGCGTCCGCGTAGGGCTGCACGCCGGCCAGGCTGCCGTTCATTTTGAAATTTCCGGCAATCGTTAAAGTCATACAGGGTCCATAAATCAAATATTAACCTTGCCAAATTATGCTGCGATGCAACATAACCTTTCGCAAAGGAGTACGAAGCATGGTACTATTCGGTTTTATTTTGGTTGTCAGCGTGGCCGCCCTGCTGGGCGTGCAAAAGCTGGACATTGAGTGCAACAACCCGCCCCAGCCCAAGCGCCGGGCGGCGCCGGTGCCGCAGAAATCCGGCTTTCCGGCGGAGAGCATGGGGCTGCGGCGGATCTAGAAAGGCGGAAGAAAGTAGCGCTTTTTTGAAAAAAAGGCTCCCCGCCTGGGGCGCAAAAAACTTCTATTCAACACGGCTTTTGAGCGGCCACAGTATGGCCGCTCAAACGCCGTGGGAAATAAAAGTTTTTTTGGTTACTTTTTTTTCAAAAAAAGTAACTCCTTACTTCTCCTCCTCCTCGCCCTCCGCCTCAGGCTCCGCCGTGGCGGCGTCAGCGCTGGCGGCCTTGCGCTCGCGCAGCTTGGCCTCTTTTTTCTCCTGCTTCAGGCGGTTACGCTCGGCGCGTTCCAGGGCGTAGTTTACCTTGTAGGCCATTTTGCCTCCCTCAAAAATGCCAAAAAGCGCAACCCATTCCGCACAGGTTACGCTTTTTGCGGCAGCGTTTAAAAATTTTCGTTTAGGCGACGCTGATCGAGCTGACTTCCGGGCCTTTGGCGCCCTGCACCACGTTCATGCGCACGGACTGGCCTTCCTGCAACGGCGGCAAGCCGGCGTGTTCCAGCGCGGTGGCGTGGACAAACACGTCCTTGCCGCCGTCCTGCGGAGAGATGAAGCCAAAACCCTTTGTGGAATTGTACCATTTTACCACGCCGGTCATCTCCACGGCCGGGCCGGAGGGCGCCTGGCGCGGGCCGCGCGGTGCGGCGGAACGCGGCCGATCGAAACCACCGCCGCCACCGCCGCCGTAGCCGCCGCGCGAGGGTGGCGGACCGTCGCCCTCGGTGACGGAAATCACCTGGTCCACCTGGCGGCCCTTCTGGCCCTGGCCGACGCGGATTTGCAGGATGGAGCCAGGCGTGACCGCCTGAAAGCCGGCATTCTGCAGCGAATTCGCGTGCAGGAAAACATCGCCTGAACCATCCGCCATTTCCACGAAGCCGAAACCCTTTTCAGGGTTGTACCATTTTACCGTGGCCTTGGCTTCCGGTGCGGAAGAGGATGACCCGAAGCCGGAAAAGGACGGCGGCGGGGGCGGCGTATTGCCAAAGAAATTATCGTCATCAAATCCGCGGCGGCGGGGCTGCCGCTGGCGGTCGTTTTTCGGGGGTCGCACTATAAAAACTGTCCTCTATGTTCGTACGCGGTCGGCCAAAACGCTGCAGGCTTACAGCCTTGAGTTTTGAACATAAGACAGGTGCGGAAATCCATCAATCCCAATCGCCAGATTAATGTTTTGCGGTCTGGGTGTTCAGCAATGCGGCATAATCATTTTGCGACACGATCACCGGCGAGGTATTGGCGCAAGCCGCGGGCGCATCCGCGGTCGGGCCGCCGGCCCACGACAAGGCAACGCCATCCGGCCGGACCGCCAAAACTGTGAAGACGCCGCCTGGCCGCATCATCTTTTGCAGATTGAGCAGGCAGACATGGCCCGGTGCGGATTGCGGCGTGGCGAGTTGCGCGGCGGCGACCACGGGAAGATTAACGGCGAACGGTCGCGCCGGGACGCCGAACGGAATCCGGTCTCCCACGCTGACCATCGGCGGCATGGCGGCGAGCAAGGTGGCGACGAACTGGGCGCCGACGCTGGCGCACATCAGCGCGAGCAGAACGGTGTAGGCGCCGCCAAGCCAGTTGCCGTGTTGCGGACGCGGCGCGGCTTTGGCTTTGGGTCGGCGGGACGGCTTAAAGGGGCTGCGCATAAAGGGCCTCGATAAAATCGGCGTTAATCTAAGTGCCGGCTTATCAAGCGGCGATGTGGATTTTGCCGGGCGTGCGTAAACATCGCGTAAATAACTTTACGAAATGCCAAGAAATTTCGGACGGCAAGAAAAGGCAGAAGTTCTTTTTGAAAAAAGCAACAAAAAACTTTTGCTCCTGGGGAGTCAGGACCGGAAGGGCCNNGGCCCTTCCGGTCCTGACTCCCCCAGGAGCAAAAGTTTTTGCGCGCTTTTTTCAAAAAGCGCTGCTTTCTTCCGCCTGCGTTGCGGCGGCCGGGCCGGCGGGTTAGGAGCCGGCATGGCATTTCCCGTGGAATTTTCGACTCTGCAACAGGCGCTGGCCGCGCGCGGCTATGACGAGCCGACCGAGGTGCAGAAGGCGGTGCTGCGCGATGACGCGGTGGGTCGGGATTTGCTGGTTTCGGCGCAGACCGGCTCGGGCAAGACGGTGGCTTATGGGCTGGCCTTCGCGCATAGCATTCTGGGCGAGAGCGGGGTTTTGGGGCCGGCGGGCGCGCCGGTGGTGCTGGTGATCGCGCCGACGCGGGAGTTGGCGATTCAGGTGCATGGCGAGTTGACCTGGCTTTATGGCCAGGCGCGCGCCCAGGTGGTGGCTTGCGTGGGGGGCATGGATCCCAGGCGGGAGGCGCGCGCTTTGGCCGCCGGGTGCCATATGGTGGTGGGCACGCCGGGGCGGCTTTCGGACCATGTGCGGCGCGGCGCGCTGCGGCTGGATGCGTGCGCGGTGGTGGTGCTGGATGAGGCGGACGAGATGCTTGATCTAGGTTTCAAGGAGGAGTTGGAGTTTCTGCTCGCCGCGGCGCCGGCATCGCGCAGAACGCTGCTGTTTTCGGCGACGATCGCAAAGGAGATCGTCTCGCTCGCGCGGCGCTATCAAAAGGATGCGCTAAGGATCGATACCGGCGGGCGGAATCAGCCGCATGCCGATATCGAGTATCGTGCGATTCGCCTGGCGGGGCATGAGATCGAGGCCGGCCTGGTCAATCTTTTGCGGTTTTATGATTCGCGCTGCCTGGTGTTTTGCGCGACGCGCGAGGGCGTGAAACGCCTGCATGGCCGGCTGCAGGAGCGTGGCTTCGCCGCCGTGGCGCTGTCCGGGGAGCTGAGCCAGAGCGAGCGCAATCATGCGCTGCAGTCGTTGCGCGACGGGCGGGCGCGGGTCTGCATCGCCACCGACGTGGCGGCGCGGGGGCTGGACTTGCCGGATCTGGATTTGGTGATTCATGCGGATCTGCCGGTGAACAAGGCGATTTTGCTGCATCGCAGCGGGCGGACGGGGCGGGCCGGGCGCAAGGGGGTATGTCTGGTGATGGTGCCGCACAGCAAACGGCGGCGGGCGGAGGTTTTGCTGGCGAGCGCGGGGGTGAACGCGGTGTGGGCTGACCCGCCGGCGGCCGAGCAAATTTTTGCGCGCGATGCGGAGGGGTTTTTGCGGGACCCGGCTCTGACGGAGCCGGCGTTGGAGGAGGAGATTGCGCAGGCGCGCGCGTTGCTGGAAGGCCGCGGGGCGGACGTGGTGGCGGTGGCGCTGCTGCGCGTTTTGCGCGCGCGCCTGCCGGCGCCGGAAGACATTGCTTTGCCGCCGCCGGAGCGGGTGGCGCCGCCGCGTGGGGAGACGGCCTGGTTCCGCGCCGGGGTGGGCCGGAAACATAATGCGGACCCGAAATGGCTGATTCCGCTGATTTGCCAAATGGGCGGCATTACGAAGGCGGAGATCGGCGCGATCCGGGTGTTTGACCGCGAAACGAAGTTCGAGATCGCGGCGCACGCGGCGGCGCGGTTTTTTGCCGCGGCGATGGCTTCGGGGAGCGAACTGGTGGTTTCGGCCACGACCGCGCCGGGTCCTGGGCCGGTGCGGGATTTGGGTCCGCGGCCGGCAAAGACGAAGCCGGCACGGGCGCCGGAGGCGCGCGGCAAGGAACAGGCGCGGCGGAAGAAGAACAAGGAGAAGAGGGGGATGGGGTTTTGATTTGGTGTTAATATCTACGCAGCAGCGCCACAAGTTTGCCCTGAACCTTGACGCGGTCGGCCGGGAAAATTTTGGTTTCGTATCTTATGTTCGCGGGCTCCAGCGCAATGGATTGCCCGCGGCGGCGCAAGCGCTTCAGCGTCACCTCGTTATCGTCCACCAGCGCCACGATGATCTGGCCGTTTTCAGCGGTCTCGCCCTTGCGGATGATCACGGTATCGCCGTCCAAAATGCCGGCCTCCACCATCGAGTCGCCATCCACTTCGAGCGCGAAATGATCGCCCGAGCCCAGCAGCGAGGCCGGCACTTCGATTTCGGTCACGTGATCGTTCAGCGCCTCGATCGGCAGGCCGGCGGCGATTTTGCCGTAGAGCGGGATGGAGACCGCGCCGGCGACGCCGGCGGCTCGGACGCCGGGCAGCTTGCCTGAGAAATCGCCGCGGATGACGTTGGNNTTAATCGGCAGCGTCAAAGCCGCGGCGTCCGGCGCGGCGCGCACGCCGGGAAGTTTGCCAGAAAAATCGCCCTGGATGACGTTGGGCGAGAATTTTTGCGCCGCCGCACGCGGCGCGGCGAGGTCTTCGGAAAGCTTGACAACCTCCAGCGCGCGGGCGCGGTGTTTGTGGCGGCGCAAAAAACCGCGCTCCTCCAGCGCCGTGATNNTCCTTCATCTCCTCAAAACTCGGCGAACAGCCGGTCTGGCGCAAATGTTTATCGATGAAAACCAGCAGTTCGTGCTGCTTGGTGGTGAGCATGGCAAGCCTCCGGGCCAAAACGCTAAAAGAACAAAGCGCTAACAAAATCTGTTCTAGTTAGGTTCCCGTCGCCGCGTCAAGCCGGACGATACTTACGCTGGCGCCGGCCGTTTGCGCCGGGTCGTGCGGCGGGCGGTTGATCAGGGCGGTGGCGCGCGCCAGGGTTTTCAACATGCCGGAATCCTGCACGGCAAACGGCGTGACCAGCCAGCCGGTTTCGCCGCGCGCCAAGGTGGCGCGCAAAAAATCCTCGCGCTGGTCGTTGGCCTTAAGCGGCGCGGTAAGAATCGCCGATTCGGTGACAGGGGCCTCGCCGGGCAGACCCGAAAGCCGCTCGATGGCCGGGCGCAGGAATAAAAGCGCGCAGACCAGGGCCGAGACAGGATTGCCCGGCAGGCNNGCTTGCCCGGCCGCATCGCGATTTTCCAAAAATTCAAGTCCATGCCTTGGGAATTCAGACTGTCCCGCACCAGGTCATGGGCGCCCACGCTGGCGCCGCCGGTCGTAACCAAAAGATCAGCACCCGTGGCCGCCTGCGCGCCGGCGG
>PLFB01000189.1 GCA_003137135.1 Acetobacteraceae bacterium | reverse complement strand
CCGCCTGCTGGCGGCGGACGCGGAAACCGAGGCGCTGGAGGATGTATTGAAGCGGGCGCCGGACGTGGCGCTGCGGTTGTTGCGGATGGCGAATAGCGCCGCGTTCAATCCGGCGCAGAACAAGATTGTCAATGTCCGGCACGCCATCGTGGTGCTGGGGCGGATGGAGTTGAGCCGGCTGGCGCAGGTGATGATCTTTTCGGAACAGTCGAAGCTGGGCGCGGGCTCTGACCCGCTGGTGCAACTGGCGGCCGCGCGCGGGCGAATGATGGAGGGATTGGCCAGGCTGCTGGGTTGGGCGCGGCTAAAGGATCATGCCTTCATGGTGGGCATGCTGAGCCTGGCGGACGTGCTGTTCGGCATGCCGGCGGCGGAGGTGGCGCGAATTTTTAATCTGGACGAGACGCTGCGCGAGGCGCTGTGCGAGCACGCCGGGCCGCTGGGCAATCTGTTGCGCCTGGTGAAGATGAGCGAGCGGGAGGAGGCCGATATGGCGTGGGAGTTGCTGCAGCCGCTCGGCAGTATTGGGCCTGATCAGTACAACCGGCTGCAGGCTGATGCGATGGCGTGGGCGGCGAGGTTGTGAGGCACTGCCAGGGGGGCGCGGCAGCCCTCGGTCACCCGCACTAAAAACCGCAGGTCCCGCGCCTTGGCTTTGAGAAGATGGGAGAGTTGGCGCGTAAAGGTGGCGGAATGCGCGTCGCGTTTCAGCCCTGCGTGACGCGGGCGTTTAAGCGGCGCAGCTTTCGAAGCCGCGNNCGGTTCAGGTTGCGGCCGATGAACACGAGGCGGCTGGTCTTTGGCTCGCCGGGCTTGGACGGACCGATGAAGTCGCCGTCGGCGATCATGTGGACGGCTTGGAAGGCGAAGCGGCGGTCTTCGTTTTTGTAGGACAAAATGCCCTTGGTGCGGAGGATGTTCTGGCCCTGGGTCTGCAGAATGTGGCTGATCCAGGCGTTGAATTTTTCGGGGTTTAGGGGCGCGTCGGTGGAGAGGCTGATGGAATTCAGGTGCTCGTTGTGGGTGTGGGAATCCTCGTCGAGGAAGTCGGGGACGAATTCGAGGATTCTTTGCAGGTCGAAGGCGGAGAGGTCCAACAGTTCGGTGATGGAGACGTCGCTTCGGGTGGCGTGGTGAATTTTTGCGTAGCGGTTGATGGTGCGAATTTTGGTTTCTGCGCCGGCTAGTTCCTCAGGCGTCACTAGGTCTAGTTTGTTTAAGACAATGACATCAGCGAAGGCTACCTGATCGGCGGCCTCCGGAGAATCTTCGAGGCGTTGTAAGAAATGTTTGGCGTCCACGACGGTGACGATGGCGTCCAGTCGGGTTTTGGCTTTGACGTCTTCGTCCACGAAAAATGTCTGCGCGACCGGGGCGGGGTTGGCGAGGCCGGTGGTCTCNNTCGCCGCGGACGGTGCAGCAGATGCAGCCGTTGTTCATCTCGAACACTTCCTCGTCACTGTCCACGACGAGGTCGTTGTCAACGCCGAGCTCGCCGAATTCGTTGATGATCACGGCGTATTTCTTGCCGTGGTTTTCCGAGAGGATGCGGTTGAGCAGGGTGGTCTTGCCGGCGCCGAGATAGCCGGTGAGCACGGTGACGGGAATGAGGTCAGACATTTTTGGCGTCCTGATTGGTTGTGTTGGACGGGATTTGGGTGACGGCGAGGGCGAGGCCAAGGGCGAAGAATAGCCAGCCGGACATGTATAAAGTGGGGAACTCATCGGTGGAAGCGAGCGGCCAGGCGAAAGTGACGACACAGGCGAACAGGCCGACGCGCAGCGGGCTGGGGTTTTTGAACAGACCGCGGCCGAGGGTGGCGAGCCAGGTGAGCATCATGAGGGTGAAGAGCGCGAGCCCGGGATAGCCGGCATCGGCGAAGGCCTGGGCGTAGAAATTATGCGGGTGCAGGTTGCAGGCGAAGAGCGCGACGCTGGTGGGGGCGATGCCTAAGGCGGGCAGGCCTTTGTCGAACAGCGGGAACGGGCAGAGCGCGCGAAAACCGTTATAACCCCAGCCGTGGATGGGCGAGGCCAGGCCCATAACGGTGGCGCGGGTGTAGAGCTCGCCGTACGGGCTGAGGGCGAAATGGTGCAGGTTTTTGGCGGTTTCGCCGACCAGCTTGGCGTGGGTGGCGGGCGAGATGAGGGGGGTAAGGAGCAGGAATGCCACGGCGAGGCCGGCGATGATGAGGGCGGGCTTGCGCAGGCGCGGGATGAAGAGGGCGGCGGTGGCGAGGCCGAGCGCTGTGAACACGGTGCCCATGCGCTGGCCGATGAGGACCGAGGTGACGACGCCGAGCGCGATGAGGGCCGCGCCGGCGGTCAGGCGCAGGAGCCCGGGTTTCGCCGTGATGGCCATCGCGGGCGGCAGGGTGGCGATGAAGAGCAGGTGGGCGTAGAGGTCGCCGGCGCGGGGTTTGTAGAACGGGCCGGTGAGGGAGCCGTCGCCCCACCGGTGGTCGCCGAACAAATTGCTGCCGGTGAGGTATTCCTGCCAGCACTCGGCACCGATCCAGAGTGCCGAGAGCGCGAGCAGGGCCCAGGCGATGTTTCTGGCGTGCTGGGTGGTGAGCAGCCAGGATTCCAGGGCCGCGGCGAAGACGATGAGGCGCAGGATGACGGCGGCTTCGCAAAAACCCATCAGCCAGCCGGCGGTGGGGAAGAAGAACAGCGGGGTGGAGCAAATGGTGAGCCAAAGCCACCAGATGAGGGCGGCGATGATCCAGGGTTTGGCCAGCCATCCGAAATTTTTGGTGCGGATGGATTCGGTGAGGAAGAGGAGGTCGGTGACGGCGATGGCGTATTCGGCGAGTACCCAGGCGTGGAGGAGGCCGAGCGGGACCAGCATGGCGGCGAACAGGGCGATGGGGCGAAGATTTTCGGTCAGACGTTGCCGTGCCGCCGAGGTGGTCTGGTCCAGCATGCTGGTTCAGCCGGCCAGGCGGAGCGGGGCGGCGCGGGCTTCGCTGGCCAGGCTGGCGTAGTAGGCGAGGTATTTTGCGGTGACGGCCTGGCGGCTGAAATTTTCGCGGTAGGTTTTCAGGCCGTTCTGGATAAGGGATGCGCGCAAGGCGGGGTTTTCCAGCACGCACCTGATGGCGGCGGCGAGGGCAGCGGGATCGTCGATGGCGGCCAGCATGCCGGTTACGCCGGACTCGACGCAGCCGCAGGGGCCGGCGCTGGCGCAGGCGACCAGCGGCGTTTGCGCGCTCCAGGCGTCCAGGATGACGGTGCCGAAGGGTTCATAGCGGGAGGGCAGAACACAGATGGCGGCAGTCCGCAACAAGGCGCCACGGTCGGTGCGCCAGCCGAGAAATTTTACGCGCGGCGAAACGCCGAGGCTTTCGGCGAGGGCTTGCAGGGTGGTTTGCTCCGGGCCTTCGCCGGCCAGCCAAAGGTGGCAGCCAGGCAAGGCGGGCAAAGCGCGGATGAGCGTGTCAAGGCCCTTGGTTTGGTGCAGTCGGGACAGGGTGAGGAGGATTGTGGCGTCTTTTGGGGCGCCGAGTTGTTCGGGGTCGAGCGGCGGAGCCGGTGTGACGGAGGAGAAGGTGGGGAGATACGCGGTGCGGGCCGGGTTGATGCCTTTGGTTTGCATATAGGTGACGAGGTCTGGCGTGACGCCGGCGAAATGGGTGCAGGCGGCGAAATGTTCTGTCTCCTCGTAGTCGCCGAACCAGCCGATGGTGGGACGGCCCGGCGTTTGCGGGATGAGGGCGGCGGCGCGGCGCATCCAGCAGTGGATGATGGTGGGGTTTTTGTCCGCGATGAGATGGCGTAGTTTGCGCCGCTGTAGGGGTTTTATGTTCGGCTTGAGGATTGCCGTTTCAATATGCAGGCCGGCGGCGGCGAGTTGTTCCGCGCGCGGGGCGTTTCCTCGCATCACGACGCATTGCTCGAGGCCGGCTTCATGCAGGCTAAGCATGAGGTCGGTGGCGTAGAGTTCGGCGCCGCCATTGCCCCTGGCGGCCATGATGTGCAGGACGCGCATCACGGACCTTTGGTTGTTACTGCGGCGCAACATAGGCGGGATGAGTAGTGAAGGGAAGATTTATCCGCAGATGACGCAGATGGCCGCAGATGGTGTGGGGCGGTCTTTGGATTTGTGGTTCGGCCGGTGAGGCGTGGATCGCCGCGTCAAGCGCGGCCATGACGTGACGGCGCGGTTTTGGCGGTTGAGTGGCCAAACGCGG
This sequence comes from Acetobacteraceae bacterium, assembly GCA_003137135.1. Lineage (GTDB taxonomy): Bacteria > Pseudomonadota > Alphaproteobacteria > Acetobacterales > Acetobacteraceae > Acidocella. The sequence continues at coordinate 2,225 of PLFB01000189.1, read as the reverse complement.
GCGGAGCAAACGCCATGGAAAATCAAAAGTTTTTTGCGCGCTTTTTTTTAAAAAGGCGCTGCTTTCTTTCTATGCCTTTACCGTGACGTATGTTCCTGGTGCCGGCTCGATGGCCTTGAGTTTGCCTTTGCCGGGGATGCGGGCGGGGGATTGGGATTTGTCGAAGCTGGTGACCCAGCGTTGCCAGTCCGGCCACCAGGAGCCGGCGACTTCGGTGGCGGAAGCAAACCAGTCGTCGGGGTTTTCGGGGAGTTTGGCGTTGACGAAGTGGTTGTATTTGCCGCCTTCGGGCGGGTTGACGACGCCGGCGATGTGGCCGCTGGCGGCCAGAACGAAGCGGGTTTCGCCGGAGAAGGTCTGCGCGCCTTTGTAGGTGCTCTTCCAGGGGGCGATGTGGTCCTCGCGGCAGGAGAGGAAGTATTTTGGCACCGTGACCTTCGAGAGGTCGATGGGCACCCCCTTCATTTCGATGCCGTCGGGCTGCGCCAGGAGGTTTTTTTGGTACATGTTCCGCAGGTAGAAGGAATGCATTTTTGGGGGCATGCGGGTGGCGTCGGAATTCCAGTAGAGCAGGTCGAAGGGGAAGGGCTCGTTGCCGAGCAGGTAGTTGTTGACCACAAAACTCCAGATCAGGTCGTTGGCGCGCAGCATGTTGAAGCTGGTCGCCATGTTGCTGCCTTCGAGGTAGCCCTGGCGGGTCATCTTTTCTTCCAAGGCGCTGAGCTGCTCCTCGTCGATGAAGACGCCGAGCTCGCCGGCGTCGGTGAAGTCCGTCAGCGTGACCAGGAAGGTGGCGGTTTTGAGGCGCTCGTCGCCTTTCACGGCCATGTAGCCGAGGGTGGAGGCGAGCAATGTGCCGCCGAGGCAATAGCCGATGGCGTTGACGTCGTCCTCGCCGGTGGCTTTTTTGATCGCGGACAGGGCGGCGAAGACGCCTTCGACCATGTAGTCGTCAAAATTCTTGTCGGCGTGGGCCTCGGTGGGGTTGACCCAGGAGACCATGAAGACGGTGTGGCCCTGGGAGACGAGGTAGCGCACCAAAGAATTTTTGGGGCGCAGGTCCAGGATGTAGAATTTGTTGATCCAGGGCGGGAAGATGACGAGCGGGCGGGTGAACACCTTTTCGGTGGTGGGGTTGTACTGGATGAGCTGGATCAGGTCGTTCTGGTAGATCACCTGGCCTTCCGAGACGGCGATGTTTCCGCCGACCTTAAAAGCGTCCTGGTCGGTCATTTTGATACGCAGATTGCCGCGGCCGTTTTCCAGGTCGGATAAGAGGTTGTTGAGGCCCTTGATCAGGTTCTCGCCGCCGGATTCGCGGGTTTTGCGCAGCACTTCGGGGTTGGTGAGGACGAAATTGCTGGGCGAGAGGGCGTTGACGAACTGGCGGGAGTAAAAATCGATCTTTTGGGCGGTCTTGGGCGGCAAGCCGTCCACGTGGGTCACGACGTCGTTGATGTAGCGGGCGCTGAGCAGGTAGGATTGCTTGATGAAGTCAAAAATCTCGTTCTGCTTCCAGGCGGCGTCCTGGAATCGCTTGTCCTTGGGGTCGCTCTCGATCACTGGCGCGGTGTCCTCGCCCATAATGCGGCGCGTGGTGTGTTGCCAGAGGGTGATGTAGTCCTGCCAGAGGTTGATCTGGGCCTGCACCAATGCGCTGGGGTTGGCCATCAGCTTGGCCGTCATTTCCAGAAACGCGCCGGCGACGTTGTAGGGGTCGAGGGTCAGGCCCTCCTTCGATTGGCGCTTCAGCCAGTCGTTGACCAGACGCTGGGAGCGGCTGGCGACGTCGGCCATCGAACGGGTTATCAGGGCCGGGTCCGGCAATTTGATGTCGGGAACCTCGTCTGGCGGCGGGTTCTTGGCGATAGACATGGGACGATCCTTTCCGTGGCCGCATTTTTCGGGCAGAACTTGTCCGCCTGAACGGGCTTTTTTGTTGAATGAGGTTTTGATGGCAAGGGTTGCGGGAACAGCACCTTTCTGGGTTGTGGCGGTTTCGGCCGCCGCGCTCGGCCTGGCGGGATGCGCGGGGCCAGTGGCAACCTATCACAATATCGAAGGTGGCGCGATTGCCGGACCGCTGCAACCCCCGCCGGGGATGGATGAGCCGTATCGCAACCTGGCCGACGTGCCGCCGATGCCGGCACCGGTGAGCGCGGCGGAGCTGGCGAATGTGTCAGCGCGGCTGGCGCCGGTGCCGGCGCCGCAGCCGGGGCTGGTGC
>PLFB01000162.1 GCA_003137135.1 Acetobacteraceae bacterium | reverse complement strand
ACCGGCGTGGTGCGGTGGAACCGGGTGATCGAAAAGGCCGGGTTTGATTTCAAACTGGCGCTGCCGCATGTGGCGTTCTACCGGCATATCGGGGAGTTTGCGAATATTCATGCCGATCCGGCCGGCAACATTTTGTCCGATACGGAATGGAACGCCCGCAAGGACGAGTTTCTGCCAAACGAGTCGGATGCGGAATACATCACCAGCCTGATGGTGCCGGTGGCGGAGCCTGGCAAATATGCCGGGTGGATTGCGCCGCCGAAGGTGGGGATCGACAACAAGCCGGGTGATTTCGAGTACGTGCAGATCGTGGCGTAGGCATATGAACGCGCTGACAAAACAGCATCTGATCGATCCGGAAATTTGCATAAGGTGCAATACGTGCGAGGCGACGTGCCCGGTTGATGCGATCACGCACGACGCGAATAATTATGTCGTGGATGCGTCAAAATGCAATTTCTGCATGGATTGCGTCTCGCCTTGCCCGACCGGGTCGATTGACAACTGGTTTGTGGTGAGACAGCCGTTCTCGCTGGAAGAGCAGTTTTCCTGGATCGAGTTGCCGCCGAAACCGCCGGAGGCGCCGCAGAATTCGGATGCGCTGGATGCGGAGGTGGAGGCGCTGTTCGACTGGGCGCATGAAGGCGCCGGCGGGCGGGTGATGGCGCCGGCGACGGCGGCGAAACCGCGCATCAACCTGTTCAACCGCGCTAACCCGGCGGTGGCGAGGGTGACGGGGAATTTTCGGCTGACGGGCGAGCATACCGAATCCGACGTGCGGCATATCATACTTGATTTCGGCACCGTGGCATTTCCGGTGCTGGAGGGGCAGAGCGTGGGCGTGGTGCCGCCGGGGGTGGATGCGAATGGCAAGCCGCATGCGATGCGACTGTATTCCATCGCCTCGCCGCGCGACGGGGAGCGGCCGAATACGAATAATTTGTCGCTGACCGTGAAGCGTGTGGTGGAGACGGCGGCGGATGGCACCGCGTTTCGCGGGGTGGCGAGCAACTGGCTTTGTGACTTGAAGCTGGGCGACAAAATTGAAGTTGTCGGTCCGTTTGGCGCGACGTTTTTGATGCCGGATGATCAGGATGTCGATATTCTGATGATCTGCACGGGCACCGGCGCGGCGCCGTTCCGCGGCTTTACGGAACGGCGGCGGCGGACCGCGCCACACGCCAAGGGGCAGTTGCACTTGTATTTTGGCGCGCGCACGCCGGAGGAATTGCCGTATTTTGGGCCGCTGCAGAAATTGCCGAAAACTTTGTTACGGCAGCAGTTGGTTTATTCCCGGCTGCCGGGGGCGGAGAAGGAATACGTGCAGGACCGGATGCGGAAAAATGGCGAGGAAATCGCAAGGCTTTTAAAAAGTGAGACGCTGCATGTCTATATGTGCGGGCTGAAAGGGCTGGAGACGGGCGTGGAGGCCGTGCTGACGGAAATCGCGGCCGGGCGTGGGATGGATTGGCAGGCGATGCGCGAGGCTTTGCGGGCGACCGGGCGGTTTCACGTGGAAACGTACTGATTAATTGCGGACTGAGCCGCCGTCCACCGGTATGGTTTGGCCGGTGATAAATTCCGAATCGTCGGAGGCGAGGAAAAGCACCGTGCCGGTGAGATCAGCCGGGGTTTCCAGGCGTTTGATCGCCTGGCTGGCGACGATGGCGTCGAAAGCGTCCGCCAAAGGCGACGATAGGGTGGTGGCGGTTTTGACGACGCTGGGGGCGATGGCGTTGACGGTGATGTTGTAATCGCCGAGTTCCGAGGCGAGCGCGCGTGTAAAACCGATATTGGCGGCCTTGGTGGTGACGTAGTGCACAAAATTCTGGATGTTCAGCCAGAACACGGCGGAGCTGATATTGATGACGCGGCCCCATTTTTTGGTCTTCATGCCCGGCACGAAGGCTTTGGCCATTAAAAACTGCGAATCGACGTTGATGGCGAAAATGCGTTTCCAGTCTTCGTACGTGATCTCTTCAAAAGGCTTTAGCGGATAGATGCCGGCGTTGTTCACGAGGATGTCCACCGGGCCGAGGGCGGAGGAGACTTCGCGGCCGAAGGCGGCGACGTCGCCGGGGGCGGAGACGTCCAGCCTGGCGGTATAAACGCGCCGGCCGAGCGCGGTGACAGCGGCGGCGGTTTCGCCGGCGTCGGCGAGGTCGGCGATGGCGATGTCGGCGCCTTCGGCGGCGAAGCGTTCGGCGATGGCGCGGCCGATGCCGGCGGCGCCGCCGGTGATGACGGCGATTTTGTGGGCAAGTCTGTCCGCCATGGGGTCCTCCTGAAATATGCGGCAAACCTGTACCGGAACCCGCCAAATTTCAACCGCATGGCGTTTGAGCGGCCAACCGACGGCCGCTGAAAAGCCGAGGGTCGTAAAAGTTTTTTGGCTCGCCGCCCGCGCGCGCTTTTTTTCAAAAAGCGCTGCTTTACTTTCCTTCCGCCGGGTGCTGCTATCCACCCAACCAAAAGTCCGGGAATTTTGCAGCGCACCATGACCTTGCCGTTCGACGTTTCGCAGACCCACGGCATTTTGCGCCGGCCGGAGCATCGGATCGACCGGGCTTCGGACCGGCTTGGGTGGCGCTCGCTGTATGTGTCGCGGCAGTGGGAGCAGCCTTATGAGGATGCTTTTGCCGCGGTTGATGACCATTTGATCATTTTGCACCTGGACGGCCCGGTGGAGGTGGAGCGGCAATTGGGCCGCGCCAAGATGAAGCGGCGGATTGCGCCGGGGGGGCAGTTTATTCTGCCGGGGAAAACGGATTTTTGGGTGCGGCTGTGCCGGCCCCTGACCAGCGTGCATTTGTATATTCGGGATGAAATGGTGCGGGAGGTGGCGGCGGAGATTTTTGCCGGCGACCCGGATCATGCGGAAATTCTTCCGGGGTTGGGGGAACTGGACCCGGTGATCGAGGATCTGGCGCGGGCGGCGAACCATGCGATGGCGGGCGAGGACGCTTCCTCCGCGCTGATGGCGGATTTTTTGGCGCGGGCGCTGGCGGCGCGGTTGCTGACGCGGTCCGGGGTTGCGGCGCAGACCGCGGCGGCGCCGCGTTTGAGCGCGGCGCAGATGGACCGGGTGAAAAGCTATATTCGCGCGCACCTGGCGCACCCGATTGGGCTGGCAGATCTGGCGGCGATTGCCGGCACCACACAGACCGCGTTTGCCCGCGGGTTCAAGCGCGCGGCGGGGACCTCGCCGTACCGGTTTTTGATGCAAGAGCGGATCGCGCAGGCGAGCCGGCTGCTGACGGGGACCACAATGCCGATCGCGGAAATCGCGCTCGCGTGCGGGTTTTCGCACCAGGAGCATCTGACGCGGCTGTTTCATCGGGAAACAGGGGCGACGCCGGCGGCGTTTCGGCGACGGGCGAGTTAAGGAAAGTAAGCAGTTACTTTTTTTGTAAAAAAAGTAACCAAAAAAACTTCTGGTTGTCCCGGGTTGGCGGGGCCGTCGGTTGGCCACTCTATGCAATGGGCGCGATTTGGCTAAACTTGGTTGCAAATAGAGGGGCAGATTGATGGCTGGCGAGATTTTTCGGCATACCGCGGAAACCGCACGGGAATTGGCGACGGAACTGCGTGAAAACAGCGTGGAGTTTGTGCGCTTTGAACTGCCGGACCTGGCCGGACTTTCGCGCGGGAAAACCGTGCCGATTGCGCACGTGGAAGACTATGCGCTGAACGGCTTGAATCTGTACGGCGGCACGGTGACGCTGGATACGAATTCGATACCAATTCAGGGCATCGGCTACAACGAGGACGTGAACTTTGCCGATTGCCTGATGGTGCCGGACCCGGAGACGGTGAGCAACGTGCCATGGCTGGCCAACACCGCGCGGGTGATTTGCGATACGAAATGGTACGACGGCCGGCCGCAGCAGGCAGCACCCCGCATGGTGCTGAAAAACGTGTTGGCCGCCGCCGCCGCCATGGGTTACGGCGTGAAAATGGGGCACGAATACGAATTCTACGTTGTCGATGCTGCGACCAGGCAACCGCTGTACAGCGGCCAGCCGATTTTTGTGACAGCGGTAACGCACCGTTACCCACAGATGGAAAAACTGCTGCGCGTGTTGCAGGCGAGCGGGGTGGACATGATCACCGCTAACGGAGAGTTTGGGCCCGGCCAGTGGGAGCTGAATTTTGCAGCGCTCAACGGCATCGCCGCGGCGGACAGGGCGTTTGTATTCAAGAACACGGTGAAGGAGTTTTTGCGGACGGAAGGGCTGCTGGCGACCTTCATGACCAAGCCATATAAGGGAATTTCAGGCTCGTGCTCGCATTTTCACGTTTCGTTGTACGATCTTGAAAGCGGCGAGAATGTGTTTTTGGATGCGGGCGACCAGGACGGCATGAGCGGGCTGATGAAGAGTTTTGTGCAGGGCATTCTGGACCATGCGCCGGCGGCGCAGGCGTTGTGGAACCCGACACCGAATTGCTATCGGCGCATAAGACCCGGAACGTTCGCGCCCAGCAATGTTTCGTGGGGCGTGGAGGATCGTTCCGCTTCGGTGCGGATTAAGGCTTCGAAGGACAAGCGCCAGCATCTGGAGGTGCGGGTGCCCTCGGCGCTGTCGAACCCGTATCTGACGGCGGCGGCGACGATTGCGGCTGGGCTGCTGGGGGTGAAGGCGAATGCGGAACTGGCGCCTGAGCGGGCGGGGCTGAAGGAAAGCGATCCTTCGTTTGCGAAATTGCCGACGGAAATGCATGAATCGCTGGCGGCGTTTGCAGCGGATGCGGCGCTGGGGGAGATGCTGGGGGCGGAGTTTGTGAAGGTTTTTTCCACCGTGAAGGCGGCTGAAATGATGAGGCTGCGCGATGAGATTCCGGCGGCGGAGACGAATGAGTATTTTGAGCTTTATTGAAGGAAGGAAGAAAGAACTTCTTTTTTGAAAAAAAGAAGCAAAAAACTTTTGTTTAATCTAGACCGAGTTGGTTTCACCAGCAGAGGTCCAGGTTAACAAAAGTTTTTTGGTTACTTTTTTTCAAAAAAGTAACTGCTTTCTTCCTATCTTTTTTGTGCAGTTTCCTGCCCGTTTCGTGCAGGATTTTTGGTCGTGGCTTTGGGAGGATAGACATAACCAGGAGGATTGTCGCCAATGCGCGATTTTGACGAGCATAACATCACCGCCGCCGTCATCGAACGGTTCGCCGGCACGCCGGATGCGCGGCTGAAGCGGATTATGGACAGCCTGGTGACGCATTTGCATGATTTTATCCGTGACGTGGAGCCGAGCTTTTCCGAGTGGGAGGCGGCGATCGGGTTTTTGACGCGCACGGGGCAGATGTGCGACGGCAAGCGGCAGGAATTCATTTTGCTGTCGGATACGCTGGGGGCTTCGATGCTGGTGGATGCGATCAATCACCGGCTGCCGGCGGGGGCGACGGAGACGACGGTGCTGGGGCCGTTTTTCGTGCAGGATGCACCGAAGTTTGAGAACGGGGCGGATATTTCGGGCGGGCTGGAGGGGGAGTTGCTGTTCGTGGAGGCGAGCGTGGCGGCGGCGGATGGGACAATGCTGCCGGGGGCGGTGGTGGATGTGTGGCAGTCCGATGAGGAAGGCTTTTACGATGTGCAGCGCACCGATCTTTCCAGCGCCGCGCTGCGCGGGCAGTTTGTGGCGGATGCGCAGGGGCGGGTTTATTTTCGCACGATTCAGCCGGCGGCTTACCCGATTCCGGATGACGGGCCGGTGGGGGAGATGCTGACGGCGACAAACCGGCATCCGTGGCGGCCGGCCCATGTGCATTTCATGATTTCCGCGCCGGGATATGAGACTCTTGTGACGCACGTGTTTTCGGCGGGCGACCAGTATCTCGATTCGGATGCGGTGTTCGGCGTCAAAAATTCGCTGATTCGGGAGTTTGCGCATCACCAGCCTGGCCGGCTGCCCGATGGCACGGAGACCGGCAAACATTGGCGGCATCTGGCTTATGATTTTGGCCTAAAACCCCTGGCGGCGTGAGGGAGGAGCAAAAATGATTGAGACCGAAGTTCTGATTATCGGCAGCGGGCCGGCGGGGTCCACGACCGCGCTGCTGCTGTCCACCTATGGCATCAAAAACATTGTGGTCACGAAATATCGCTGGCTGGCGGAAACGCCGCGCGCGCATATCACCAACCAGCGGGCGCTGGAGGTTTTCCGGGATATGGGGATCGACAAGGAGGTGGCGCGCCTGGCCACCAAGCAGGAATGGATGGGCAATACGGTGTTCTGCACGTCGCTGGCCGGCGAGGAACTGGGGCGGATTCTAACATGGGGCACGCATCCGCGGCGGATGGCGGACTATACGCTGGCCAGCCCGACCACGATTTGCGATATTCCCCAGAATTTGTTGGAACCGATTCTTTTGGGGCACGCCTGCGAGCGCGGCACGCGGCCGCGCTTTGATTTTGAATATCTTTCCCACATGCAGGATGAAAGCGGAGTCACGGCGACGGTTTTGGACCGGCTGAGCGGTGAGGAAATTCAAATCCGCGCAAAATATCTGGTGGGCGCGGATGGTGGGCGCAGCAAGGTGGCGGAAGATATCGGGCTGCCGTTCGAGGGCAAGATGGGCGTGGCCGGGTCCATGAACATCGTGTTCGAGGCGGATTTGTCGGAATATGTCGCGCACCGGCCTTCGGTTTTGTACTGGGTGCTGCAGCCGGGTTCCAATATCGGCGGCATCGGCATGGGGCTGGTGCGGATGGTACGGCCCTGGCATGAATGGCTGATCGTGTGGGGCTACGATATCAATGCCGAGCCGCCGAAAATGACGGATGAACTGGCCACCGAGATCGCGCATAAGCTGATCGGCGATGCTTCGATTCCCATCAAGATCAAATCGCATTCGATATGGACCGTCAACAATATGTACGCCACCGCGATTGCGAAAGGGCGCTTGTTTTGCATGGGGGATGCGATTCACCGGCATCCGCCTTCGAACGGTCTGGGGTCGAATACCTCGATACAGGATGCGTATAATTTGGCGTGGAAACTGGCGGCGGTGCTGCGCGGGCAGGCGGCGCCCGGGCTGCTGGAAAGCTACGGCCAGGAACGCACGCCGATCGCCAGGCAGATTGTTACTCGGGCGAACCAGAGTATCGCCGAATTCGGGCCGATTTTTGAGGCGCTGGGGCTGCTGAATACGAATGACCCCGAAATCATGCGCGAGCACATGGCGGCACGCAAGGACAATAACCCGACCGCCGCGGCGCAGCGCGAGGCGCTGCGCAAGGCGATTGCCTTCAAGGATTATGAATTCAACTGCCACGGCGTGGAGATGAACCAGCGCTACGAATCCTGCGCCGTGGTGCCAGATGCCGAACCGGACCCGGGATTTGTCCGCGACAAGGAACTTTATTATCAGCCCAGCACGCGCGCCGGCGCGCATTTGCCGCATGTGTGGCTGCAAAAAGCGGGCAAGAATGTCTCCACGCTGGACGTCGCGGGGCATGGAAAGTTCGCCGTGCTCACCGGCATCGGAGGCGAGGCGTGGGTGGAGGCGGCGCGCGAGATCGCCGTCGCCCGCGGCCTGGCCATGACCACCGCCGTCATTGGCCCGGACCGGGACTTTGAGGATTTGCACGGGCAATGGGCCGAGATTCGGGAAATTGACGAGGCCGGCGTGCTGCTGGTGCGGCCGGATATGCAAATAGGCTTCCGGGCGATGCACGTCGCCGCCGGCGTCGCGCAGGCGCGCGCGGCGCTGGATGGGGCGCTGGAGCATATACTTGGCGTGAAGGCACAAGAGGTAGTAAATAAGGCAGCGTAAGGAAGAAGTTACTTTTTTTGAAAAAAAAGTAACCAAAAAAACTTTTGCTCACCCGGCTTTTGAGTGGCCATAGTTTGGCCTCTCAACCGCCGGGGACAACCAAAAGTTTTTTGGTTCTTTTTTTCAAAAAAGAACATTCTTTCTTCTCAGAAACGAAAACCAACGAGGGAGCCAAAAATGCAAACGTTAAAGACAAATCGCCGTACTTTACTCGCCGGCGCGGCTCTGGCCGCCGCACTACCCCGAAGCGGTTCGGCCGCTGCCGCTATCAAAATCGGCTATGTCAGCCCGGAAACCGGCCCGCTGGCGCCGTTCGGCGCGGCGGACAAGTTCGTCATCGGCGCGCTCTCGGCCAAGCTCGCGGCCAAGGGCATTACGGTCGAAGTCCGCGACTCGCAGTCCGACCCGAATCGCGCGGCGACGGTCGCCAACGACCTGATCAATGACGGCATATCGCTAATGCTGGTCTCCTCCACGCCGGAAACCACCAACCCGGTCTCCGACCAGTGCGAGCTCGCCGGCGTGCCCTGCGTTTCAACCGTGGCGCCGTGGCAGGCGTGGTTTTTCAACCGCGGCGGGAATCCGGCTACCGGCTTCCAATACACCTACCATTTCTTCTGGGGGCTGGAGGATGTCATCGCCGTCTATACCGGCATGTGGCAGCAGCTCGCCACCGACAAGACCGTCGGCGGCCTGTTCCCCAATGACGGCGACGGCAACGCCTGGTCGGACCCCACGCACGGTTTCCCCCCGGCGCTGGCCGCGCAGCAATTCAAGCTGATCAATCCTGGACATTTCCAGGATCTGTCATCGGATTTCTCGGCGCAGATCAACGCCTTCAAATCCGGCAACGCGGACATCGTAACGGGTGTGGTCATCCCGCCGGATTTCGCCACCTTCTGGACGCAGGCGAAGCAGCAAAATTTTTCGCCCAAAATCGTCACCATCGGCAAGGCGCTGCTGTTCCCCGAAACGCTGAACTCGCTGGGCAGCCAAGGCAACAATCTATCCACCGAAGTGTGGTGGACGCCGAGCCATCCGTTCAAATCATCTCTCACGGGCCAGAGCGCGCACGCGCTGGCGCGCGCCTACTCGCTGCATACCGGCAAGCAATGGACCCAGCCGATCGGCTTCGCGCATGCATTGTTCGAGATTGCGGTGGACGTGCTAGGCCGCGCATCCGACCCGACAGACCATGACAAGGTGTTGGCCGCGCTAACGGCAACAAATCTTAACACGATCGTCGGCCCAATTTCCTGGGGCAAAGGCCCAGTGAAAAACGTCGCGAAAACGCCGTTGGTCGGCGGCCAATGGCGCCTGAAATCCGGCGGCCCTTACAACTACGACCTTGTCATCACGGAAAACACGCAGGCGCCAGAAATTCCGGCGGGCGGCAAGATGGAACTGATGGCTTGATTCTATCGCTGGCGGGCCTGAAGAAATCCTACGGCGCGCTCGCCGTCACGTCTAACGTTTCGTTGGACGTGACGGCGGGTGCGGCCTTGGGGATCATCGGGCCCAACGGCGCCGGCAAGAGCACGCTGTTCAACCTCATCACCGGCGACGTGGCGGTCGATGCAGGCACCATCACATTCATGGGCCGCCAGATCGAGCATCTGTCGCCGCACAAGCGCGCGGCGCTGGGCATTGGGCGGTCTTACCAGATCCCGCTGCCGTTTGACGGGATGACGGTGCTGGAAAATCTGCTGGTGGGCGCGCAGTTCGCGGGGCGCGGGCGCATCGCGCAACCTCGCTCCTATTGCCTGGAGATTTTGCAAACATGCGGGCTGGCGGCAAAAGCGGGCATGCCGGCCGCGTTACTAACACTGCTGGAGCGCAAACGGCTGGAACTGGCGCGCGCCCTGGCCACCAAACCCTCCCTGCTGCTGCTGGACGAAATCGCCGGCGGTCTGACGGACCCGGAAGCGGCGCAACTGGTGGCAACCATCAAGGGCATTCACGCAGCCGGCATCACGATCATCTGGATCGAGCACGTGCTGCACGCGCTCATCCCGGCGATCTCGCGCCTGGTCGTGCTCTCCTTCGGCAAACTTCTGGCGGATGGCGATCCGCACGAAGTGATGGCGCTGCCCGCCGTGCGCGAAATTTATTTGGGCATCGAGGAAGATTTGGCGGCTTGATCCCGCTTCTGGAAACCACGGGCCTGACGGCTTTTTATGGCGATTTTCAAGCGCTGTTCGGCATTGACCTGGCCGTCCGTCCCGGCGAAGTGATTGGCCTGATCGGCGCCAACGGCGCCGGCAAAACCACCTTTCTGCGCACCGTCACCGGCCTGCTGCCTGCAGCGCCCGACGCCATAAAATTCAACGGCCAGCCCATCGGCGGCGCGCGCGCCGAAGCGCTGGTGAAACGCGGCATCGCCATGGTGCCGGAGGGCCGCAAACTGTTCCCGTCGCTCTCAGTGGAAGAAAACCTCTCGCTCGGCGCTACGGTGAAACGCGATGGTCCCTGGAATCTGCAAAAGATATTCCAACTGTTCCCGATTCTGGAAGAACGCCGCAAAAGCCCGGCCACAAAGCTCTCCGGCGGCCAGCAGCAGATGGTCGCCATCGGCCGCGCGCTCATGTCCAACCCCGCACTCCTGCTCTGCGACGAAATCAGCCTCGGCCTCGCCCCCATCGTCATCGCGGACGTCTATCGCGCGCTGCCCGCCATCCGCGCCGCCGGCGCCGCGATGATCGTCGTCGAACAAGACATCGCCCAGGTCATGCGCGTCGCGGACCGGCTCTATTGCCTGCGCGAAGGCCGCGTGGTGCTGGAAGGTGCAGCGGCCGCCATGAACCGGCACGACATCGCCGCCGCCTATTTCGGCGCGGTTGCATGATCTCCTGGCTCGACATCATCGTGCAGGGCATCCTGGTCGGCGGCTTCTACGCGCTCTTCGCCACCGGGCTCTCGCTCATCTTCGGCGTCATGCGCCTCGTCAATCTTGCGCATGGCGACTTCATCATTCTCGCCGCCTTCGCCGCCCTCGCCATTGTGCAATTCACCGGCATCCACCCGCTGCTTTGCCTGGCCGCCATCATCCCGCTCATGGCGGCATTCGGCTACATCCTGCAGCGCGGCGTGCTCAACCGCACGCTCGGCAAAAACATTCTGCCCCCGTTATTGGTTACCTTCGGCCTCTCCATCGTCATCCAGAACGCGTTGCTGCTGGAATTCTCAGCCGACTCGCAAAAACTGCCGATGGGCAATCTCACCGTCGCCAGCGTGCAATTGCTGCCCGGCCTCAATGTCGGCCTGTATCCGCTCGGCGTGCTCATCACCGCCGCCGCGGTCATCGGCGCGCTGCAAATCTTTCTCTACAAAACCCCGCTCGGCGCCGCGCTGCGCGCGACGTCGGATGATTCCACCACCATCCGTCTCATGGGCATCGACAACCGCCACATCTTTGGCCTGGCCACCGCACTCTCCTTCGCCGTCGCCGGCCTGGCCGGCGTTCTCATCGGCGGCTACACCAATTTTTCCCCCGCCTCCGGCCCCTCTAACCTGCTGTTTGGGTTCGAGGCGATCATCATCGGCGGCCTCGGCAATCTGTGGGGCACGCTCATCGGCGGCATGATTCTGGGGGTGGCGCAAGCCATCGGCGCGGAAATCAACCCCGGCTATCAGGTGCTGGCGGGGCACATCGCGTTTCTGGCCATCCTGCTCGCCGCGCCGCGCGGGCTGTTTCCAAGGATGGCGTGAAGTGAAGGAAGAAAGCACTTCTTTTTTTAAAAAAAAAGGCGCCCCGCCCGGGGTAGCAAAAAAACTTTTGCTCCGCTTCGCGCGGGGTTGGACCGCTAGCGGTCCAAC
>PLFB01000041.1 GCA_003137135.1 Acetobacteraceae bacterium | reverse complement strand
AGGTGATTCGATGACCGACCCCGCTTTGGATGCCGCGAGCCAACTGGTGCGTAACGGCAACCGGCCCTATGTGCGCAGTTTTTTTGATGAGGCCACCTTTACCGCGACGCATGTGGTGCATGATCCCGACACCATGCAGGCCGCCATAGTGGACAGCGTGTTGGACTTCGACGCCGCCGCGAGCCGGGTTTTTACTCGCGCGGCGGATCAGGTGGTGGCCTATGTGAAGGATACCGGGCTGCAGGTGGCGTGGCTGCTGGAGACGCATGCGCACGCCGACCACCTCTCCGCGGCGCCGTATTTGCAGCAACGTCTCGGCGGCAGGCTGGGGATCGGGCGCGATATCGTGGTCGTGCAGGAGGTTTTCGGGAAGATTTTCAATTTTGGGACCGAATTTGCGCGCGATGGGTCTGATTTCGACGCGCTGTTCGGCGATGGGGATGAGTTTGCGGTGGGGAGCGTGCCGGCGATGGTTTTGGCGGTGCCGGGGCATACGCCGGCGGATGTGGCTTATGTGATCGGCGATGCGGTATTCACCGGGGATACGCTGTTCATGCCCGATTACGGCACGGCGCGGGCGGATTTTCCGGGCGGGGATGCGCGCCAATTATACCGCTCGATCCGCCGGCTGCTGAGCCTGCCCGACACGGCGCGGCTGTTTTTGTGTCATGATTACATGGCGCCGGGGCGCAGTGCGTATGCGTGGGAGACGAGCGTGGGCGCGCAGCGGCGCGATAATGTGCATGTTCATGAGGGTGTGAGCGAGGATGAATTTTGCGCGATGCGCACGGCGCGTGATGCGACGCTGGCGGTGCCCAAACTCATATTGCCGGCGGTGCAGGTGAACATGCGCGCCGGCCATCTGCCGGCGGCGGAGGCGAACGGGACGCGGTATTTGAAGCTGCCGCTGAACATCTTTTAGCGCCCCACACGGCGGCTGCAGACCGAAGCTGTTTGTATATGCACAACGGTTGCGGTAAAACGCCCCTTTATTGCGCAATTTAACGTCGGTATGGCCACGGTGAGATGGCAATTCCACGGCTATCCCAGGAGGAAAAAATGGTCCGAGAACTCGCGCATTTCATCGGCGGCAAGTCTGTCGCGGGCCGGTCTGGCCGGTTTGACAACGTGTTCGACCCGAATACCGGGGCCGTGCAGGCGAAAGTGCCGCTGGCGAGCGAAGCGGAGATGGCGGCCGCGGTGGCCGATGCGGCGGCGGCGCAGCCGGGCTGGGCGGCGATGAATGCGCAAAAGCGCGCGCGGGTGCTGATGAAGTTTCTGGACCTGATCAACCGCGACATGGAGAATCTGGCGAAACTGCTGTCCTCCGAGCACGGCAAGACGGTGCCGGATGCGAAAGGCGATATTCAGCGCGGCCTGGAGGTGCTGGAGTTTGCGATCGGCATTCCGCATCTGCTGAAGGGCGAATATTCCGAGAGCGCGGGCACCGGGATTGATGTGTATTCGCTGCGGCAGCCGCTGGGCGTGGTGGCGGGCATCACGCCGTTCAATTTCCCGGCGATGATTCCGCTTTGGAAACTGGCGCCGGCGATCGCGTGCGGCAATGCGTTCATCCTGAAGCCGTCGGAGCGCGATCCCTCGGTGCCGTTGCGGCTGGCGGAACTTTTTGTCGAGGCCGGCGGCCCGCCGGGGATTCTCAACGTGGTGAACGGCGACAAGGTGGCGGTCGATGCGCTGCTGCACGATCCACGAGTGATGGCGGTTGGCTTTGTGGGGTCCTCCGCGATCGCGAATTACATCTATGCCACCGCGGCGCAGAACGGCAAACGCGCGCAGTGTTTTGGCGGCGCCAAGAACCACATGATCATCATGCCGGATGCGGATATGGACCAGGCCGTGGATGCGCTGATCGGCGCCGGCTATGGCTCCGCCGGCGAGCGCTGCATGGCGATTTCCGTCGCGGTGCCAGTGGGCGAGGCGACCGCTGATGCCCTGATCAAGAAACTTGTGCCGCGGGTGGAGGCGCTGAAAATCGGGCTTTCGAATGATGCGGGGGCGGATTATGGCCCGCTGGTGACGAAGGCGGCGCTGAACCGGGTGCGCGACTATGTCGATACCGGCGTCGCCGAAGGCGCGAAACTGCTGGTGGATGGCCGCGATTTTAAAATGCAGGGCTATGAAGAGGGCTATTTCATCGGCGGCTGCCTTTTCGACCATGTCACCAGCGATATGAAAATCTACAAGGACGAGATTTTCGGCCCGGTGCTGTGCGTGGTGCGGGCGAAAAATTATGAGGACGCGATCAAACTCCCGAGCGAGCACGAATACGGCAACGGCGTCGCGATCTTTACGCGCGACGGCGATGCGGCGCGCGATTTCGTGTCGCGGGTGCAGGTCGGCATGGTCGGCGTGAACGTGCCGATCCCGGTGCCGATCGCGTACCATACCTTTGGCGGATGGAAGCGTTCCGGGTTCGGGGATTTGAACCAGCACGGGCCGGATTCGATTCGATTTTATACCAAAACCAAGACCGTGACCTCGCGCTGGCCTTCCGGTATCAAGGATGGCGCCGACTTCGTCATCCCGACGATGAGCTAAGGCGATGACCGGTCTTTGCTTCGAGCTTGGCGACGGCCAGCTGGCGCTGCGCGCAATGGCCGAGGAGTATGCCGCGGAGCGGCTGGCGCCGTTCGCGCTGGAATGGGACAGGGAAAAACATTTTCCGGTGGATGTGATCCGCGAATGCGCGGCGCTGGGCATGGCGGGGATGTATGTGCGCGAGGATGTCGGCGGCTCCGGCCTCTCGCGGCTGGACGCGGTGCTGGTTATGGAGGCGCTGGCGGCGGGGTGCCCCTCGATTGCGTCCTATATCTCGATCCATAACATGGTGGCCGGGATGATCGACAAATTCGGCAATGCCGCGCAGCGGAAACATTTTCTGCCGCGGCTGTGCCGGATGGATTTTTTGTCCAGCTACTGCCTGACCGAGCCTTCGGCGGGGTCCGACGCGGCGGCGCTGCGCACGCGGGCGGTGCAGAAGGGCGATTATTATATTGTTAACGGGACGAAACAGTTTATTTCGGGCGCCGGGTCCTCGGATTTGTATCTGGTGATGGTGCGGACCGGCGAAGGCGGGTCGAGCGGAATCTCCTCGCTGATCATCGAGAAGGATACGCCGGGGCTTTCGTTCGGCGCTAATGAGCAGAAGATGGGATGGAACGCGCAGCCGACGCGGCAGGTGATCATGGAGGATGTGCGCGTGCCGGTGGCGAACCTGCTGGGCGAGGAAGGCATGGGCTTCAAGATCGCGATGGCCGGGCTGGATGGCGGGCGGATCAACATCGGTGCGGCCTCGGTGGGCGGGGCGCGGGCGGCGCTGGAAAAGACGCTGGGGTATCTGAGCGAGCGCATGGCGTTTGGCCGGCATATCGACGAGTTTCAGGCGCTGCAGTTCCGCGTGGCGGACATGGCGACGGAGCTGGACGCAGCGCGGCTGATGCTGTGGCGGGCGGCGGCTTCGCTGGATGCCGGGTTGCCGGAGGCGAATCTGCACTGTGCGATGGCGAAACGATTTGCCACCGATGCGGGCTTCGAGATCGCCAACCAAGCCCTGCAGCTGCATGGCGGGTATGGCTATCTGGCGGAATACGGCGTGGAGAAAATTGTGCGGGATTTGCGGGTGCATCAGATTCTGGAGGGCACCAACGAGATCATGCGCGTGATCATTTCGCGGCAAATTCTGGGAGCAAAGTGATGGCCAAAATTGGTTTTATCGGGCTGGGGAACATGGGTCTGCCGATGGCCGGCAATTTGCGCAAGGCCGGGCATGAGGTGACCGGGTTCGACGTGGTGCCGGCGGCCCGCGCGGCGGCCGAGGCGGCGGGGATTGCGATGGCCGCGAGCGCCGGCGCGGCGGCGGCGGCGGCGGATGTTGTGCTGACGATGCTGCCTAACGGCAAGTTGGTGCTGGATGTCTATCAAGAGGTCCTGGCGGCGGCGCCGGCCGGCGCGCTGCTGATCGATTCCTCGACGATCGACGTGGCGAGCGCGCGCGCGGCGCATGAGCGGGCGGGAGAAAAAAAATTTTTGAGCGTGGATGCGCCGGTTTCGGGCGGCATCGGCGGCGCGGCGGCCGGGACGTTGACATTCATGGCCGGCGGCACGGCGGAAGCGTTCGCGGCGGCGGAACCGGTGCTCAGCGCGATGGGCAAAAAAATCGTGCATTGCGGGCCGGCCGGCGCTGGCCAGGCGGCGAAAATCTGCAACAACATGATTCTGGGCATTTCGATGATCGGCGTGTGCGAGGCCTTTGTGCTGGCCGAGAAAATCGGGCTGAGCGCGCAGGCGCTGTTTGACGTCGCCTCCACATCCTCCGGGCAATGCTGGTCGCTGACGACATACTGCCCGGTGCCGGGGCCGGTACCCGGCAGCCCGGCCAATAACGCGTACAAGCCAGGCTTCGCGGCGGCGCTGATGCTGAAGGATCTGCAACTGAGCCAGGACGCCGCGCGAGCCAGCGGTGCCAAAACGGCGCTGGGCGAACACGCGGCGGAAATCTACCGGCGGTTTGTGGAAGAGGGCGGCGGCGGGGTGGATTTTTCGGGGATTATCGAAGCCATTAAGTAAGCAGCGCTTTTTTAAAAAAAAGCGCGCAAAAAACTTTGGCTCCCGCGGGCGTTTGGAGCGGGAGTGCCGTTAATTGCCGCCGTTGACGGGGATTGATGGTACTTCGGGTCCGAAGCTCGATGGAGCGAATATTCCGTAGTCGAAATGCCTCGCTTCGAATAGCGCGCCGGGCGGCGATTTCAACTTTCGCCCGGCTTGTTGCGGTCCGGCGGGCGCGCTTGCGCGAAAAAACTGACTTTATATTCATGCCATTCGTTGCCAAATTTTGAAACCGTCAGTAAACATAGGAATTATGTCTGAAACCGCGGTCCGCAAGGGCGTCAAAACCCGCCAAATTTTCATGGATGCCGGCCGGCGGGTCTTTGCCCGCGATGGCTATCTCAACGCCGAGATCAGCGAGATCGCACGCGAGGCCGGCAAGTCCAACGGCACGTTCTACATCTATTTTGAAAACAAGTCCGCGCTGCTGGATGCGCTGATCAAGGATTTCGACGACTATATCGACGAGCGGCTGGCCGAGGCGAGCGAACTTTGGTACGGCGCGAGCCAGGCCGGAAACTGGCAGCAAATTGTGTATAATATGTGGGAAAGTTTCAAATTGCACGCGGCGACGTTGCATGCGCTGGCGCAGGCGGCGCTGGTGGATGAGCATTTCGCCGCGACGTTTCGCGCCAAGCGCGCCCGCACCCGCGCGGATTTCGAGGTGTTTTTCAAGGGCCAGCGACAGCGCGGCTATTGCAAGGGGCTGAACTTACCGATGGCGGCGGCGGCGCTGGAAACCATGATCTCCTGCATCATAGAGGAATGGCTGATCCCGGGCGAAACCGCGCTGGACCGGCGGGATGAGAAGAAGGCGCTGCAGACGCTGAGCGCGATGTTCGGCGCGATCATGACGATCGAATAGGCGGCCGCCAGGCCGGCTTTTGCTTGACTTGCGGGCCGCCCTGCGGCTAGGTATATGAAACCGCCGTCATGTCCATGTTTGCGCGCGGCGCGCCACGCTACGTCCTTGAACACTGCAAATTCGGCGGCGCCTGCAGGCAGGCGTCATAAAAGCCAAAGAGACCTGAAGGGAAACCATGTCCATGCAGCAAGCCGCGCGCATCGTGCCGCCGAAATGGAATTTCAGCCTGGCCATCATGGCGATCTGGCTGGTCGGGTTTCTGCCGCTGGAAACCGCGCCGGTCTGGATTCCTTCGGCGCAAATTCATTACCATGTCAGCGCCGTGACGATGGGCGAACTCGCCTCCGCGCAATTTCTCGCGGCGGCGATCTCGGCGATGTTTCTGGCGCCGCTGCTGGGAAGGCTGCCGTTGCGCGGGCCGATGCTGGTGGTGATGGCGGGCGCGCTGGCGGCCGCACTATGCACCGCGGCGCTGCAGCCGGCTTTTGCCGCATTCTGCGCGCTGCGCCTGGCCGATGGCCTGACGAGCGGGATGTGCGTGGCCTGCGCCGCCATCCTGGCCAACCGCACGCCGCGGCCGGCGCGCAGCTTTGGCGTGATGCAATTCGCGCAGATCACCGCGAACATGATCGTGTTCACCGCCTCGACGCGCCTGGTCGTGGCGTATGGCCTGACCGGCGTTTACGGCCTGCTGGCGGCCGGCATTCTGGCGCTGATCGCGCTGGTGTTTTTTCATGCGGGCTGGCCAATCGCCATCGTGCCGAAACCCGCCATGCGGGAGGCGCGGGCGAAACCTTCGCTGCGCATCGTGCTGAGTTGCCTGGGCACCGCCGTGGTCTATGCGGGGTTTGTCGGCATGGTGACCAATGCCAGCGCGCTCGGCAGCCGCGCCGGGCTCGGTCTCGCGCAGGTGACGGTGCTGCTGGCGCTCTCGACGCCGTTTTCCGCCTCGGGCGCGCTGCTGGCGACGGTGCTGGCGGGACGGGTTTCCAGCGCAGCACTGGTCTGCGCCGGCGCCATCGGCACCGCTGCCTGCGGGCTGGCGCTGATTTTCGGCGGCTTCGGGTTCGCCTCGCTCACAGCCGCGATGTGCGGCATCATCTTTTTCATCTATATCGGATTTCCCAGCATCTATGCCGGCATCGCCAAACTGGACCTGACCGGCCGCTCGGCGGCGACGGCGCAAGCCGCGCAGCTGATGGGCCCGGTATTCGGGCCGGCGGTGGGGGCGATCATCGCGGTGCATTCGGTCACCGGACTGGCGGCGGCGCTGACGGTGGCGATTTCGGGCGGCATCGCGCTGGCCTGCGCGGCGGTGTGGCCGGTGCTGACGCACGAAATGGCGCCGGCGCCGGGCGAGGTGGCTGAAAGCGTAACGAGCCTGCCCGGGATTATCTGAAGGAAAGCGGTCGCTTTTTTGAAAAAAAGCTCCGCAAAAAACTTTGCTCCTGGGGGCGTTTGGTCCGGGATTGCCGTTAATCGCCTCCTATGGAGGCGATTAACGGCAATCCCGGCGCCACAGCCCCCAGGAGCAAAAGTTTTTTGCGGAGCTTTTTTTTAAAAAAGCGACTTCTTTCCTAAAACTTCGGCGGCGGCGCGCCCGGCGGGCCGGGCCGCGTGAACGGATTGAGTCGCAGATTTTCCTGCCGGTAGAATTCCGCGTTCACCAACGCGCGGTCCAGGAACAGCGCCACTTCGGCCTGCACCGGCGCCAACATGCTCGGCAGGGCGGCAAATTCGTGGGTGTGGCCGTGGTAGAGATGGAGGTCGGTTTTCGTTCCGGCTTCGGAAAGCGCCTCGAACAAATGCAAAGAATCTTTGTGGGACACGATGTGGTCGAGCGTGCCGCTGAGCAGGAAGGTGGGCGGAAAGCCGGGGGCGACGTGGTTGATGGGGCTGGCTTCGGCCGCCCCGGCCTCGTTCTGGCCGGCCAGCAGGCGGGCGACGGGCGGCGCGCGATTGCCCGCCAGGTCGGCTGGGGCGAAGAACGCCACGACCGCGTTGACTTCAGCATCGCCTTGCGGATGCGGCGCGGGCACGCCGAAGCAGGCTTTGCCGGCGGTGCCGGCGGCCAGCAGCGCCAGGTGGCCGCCGGCGGAGTAGCCCTGCAGCGCGATTTTCTGCGGGTCGATGAGCAGAAAATCCGCGTTGTTGCGAACCCAGCGGATGACGTCCTTGACGTCGTTGATCTGCGCGGGCCAGGGCGCCTCGCCCAGCAGGCGGTATTCGGCGGCGATGGCGACAAAGCCGTGCTGGGCGAGAAGTTTGGCGTAGGCGTGCGTGTCGCTGCGATGGCCCATGGCCCAGGCGCCGCCGTGCAGCAGAATGACGGCGGCGCGCTTGCCCTCGCCTTCCGGCCAAAAGATGTCGATGCCGAGATCGCGCTCGACCGCGCGCTGTACGAGTTCCGGCGTTCTCTGGCCCATTTTGCCCTCTTTTCATTTAGCGTTCGTTCACAGTTGGCGGGGACGCCGCCGGGCGCTGCAACGTTGCAATTCACTTGACTTAATATGAGGCCAGTTTTAGTAATTGTCAAACGGCGCGTCCTAAACAATGACGAAAGTCTGTCACATTGCAAGATCTTCCCGTCACCATTCCCACCGCGGCCACTGGAATTTCCCGCCCGATGCAGGATAGTTTTTACCTTGTCAGCGTCGCCGCCCGTGGCTGGGAGACACCCGACATCATCACGTTTGACCTGACCAGCCCGGCGGGCGGTGAGCTTGCCGCGTTCACCGCGGGGGCGCATATCGATGTCGAGGTGGCGCCCGGGCTGGTGCGGCAATACTCGCTGCTGAACGATCCGGCGGAGCGGCATCGCTATCGGATCGGCATTTTGAAAGATCCGGTTTCGCGCGGCGGCTCGGTGGCGGCGCACGCCATACAGGCGGGCGCGCAAATTCGAATCGCGGGACCGCGCAATCATTTTGAGCTGGCCGACGGGCCGCACGAGACGCTGCTGCTCGCCGGCGGCATCGGCATCACGCCGCTGCTGTGCATGGCGCAGCAATTGCACCAGGAGGGCAAGCCGTTTGCGATGCATTACTGCGCGCGCAGCCGCGCCGCGGCGGCGTTTCTGCCGTTGCTGGCGACCGCGCCGTTTGCGGAAAACGTGCATCTTCATTTCGATGACGAAGCGGACGAACAGCGGCTCGACCTGAAAACCCTGCTGCCCGCGCTGGCGCCGGATGCGCATCTCTACGTGTGCGGGCCTGGCGGTTTCATGGCGTGGTGCATCGAAACAGCACTCGCCGCCGGCATCGATGACGCGCGCGTGCACCGGGAATATTTCAAATCCGACATTGCCGCGGAACAGCCCGGCGATACCAGCTTCGAAGTCCAGCTCGCCTCGACTGGCGCCGTCTATACCGTGGGCGCGCATACCACGATTTTGAACGTGCTGCGCGAGCACGGCGTGACCATGCCCGCGTCCTGCGAGACAGGCGTGTGCGGCACGTGCCTGACGGGCGTAGTCTCCGGCACGCCGCTGCACCGGGATCTCTACCTCACGAATGAGGAGAAGGCGGCGGGAGATGTTATCTTGCCGTGCTGCTCGAGAGCCGCTTCGGCGTTGCTGGTGTTGGATATTTAAAAGGTCGGAAGGAAGAAGTTACTTTTTTTGAAAAAAAAGTAAGTCGCCCGCGACCGCGGCAAAAAAACTTTTGCTGGTGGCGTTGCAACTCCGGTGTCTCTTTATCGCCCCTGACAGGGGCGATCAAAGAGACACCGGCGCCGAAACGCCACCAGCAAAAGTTTTTTGCGCCGCACCCGCGGAGGGGCTTTTTTTCAAAAAAGCGCTTCGTGCTACCTCGGAATCTCCGTCTTCGGCATCTTCCAGTCCGTTGACCAATCCTTGGTCGGCTTGCCATCCGCCAGCAGCGTCAATTCGCGCGCCAGCAGGCGGCGCAGGTAGATGATGCCGGCGTCCGATGTGCCCAGCATTTCCTTCGTCCGATCCACAATCACCCCCTGCCCTACCTGGGCGGACGTGTCTTCCAACGCCACGAACACCGGATGGTCTCGGTGATCGGCCAAAGTCGTTTTGCCCGCCAGCACGCTGCGGCCAAGCTCCGCCGTGCTGGGCCGCGACGCGCGGATCGCCATCACTTCGGCGTGGGTGCGCTTGTAGTTTTCAGCGTCTTGCCCGGTGACCGGCACCAACTGGGTGAGGAACGCGGAATGCGTGAAATCGTCATGCGCGACGTGGATGATGTAGGTGTCCCGGAACTGCGGACCGGCACCGCGGCGGTTTTCCTCGTTGAATGTGGGAATATACAGCCGCACCATGGAGGGCAGCATGAGAACCGAAATGTTCTTGATGCCGCCTGGCACTTCCAGCGTGCGCGTCACCCCGAAATCGGTTTCCTGGTACACCGATGAGCGCAGCATCGAGAGATAGAAATTATGCCGCCCCGGGCCGGAGGTCGGCCCATGGATCTCGCCCATCTTATGCGTCCAGTCCGCGTGGTAGAGGTCCCAGTCGTTCTCAAAGCTCTGGAAATGATTGCACTCAAAATATTCTTCCTCGACGGCGACCACGCCCTCGCCCTCGAACGCCGGAAAGGGCGGGAAGGCCGGCTCCGGCCCGTCGCCGATATAGGCGAAAACCAGGCCTAAAAATTCCTTGACCGGGTAGGTTTTGATTTTGACATGAGAATGACTGCCGGGTTCGGCCGGCCGTTCGACGCAGCCGCCGTCCGGGCCGAATTTCCAGCCGTGATACAGGCAGCGGATCGCATCGCCCTCGACATAGCCGACGGAAAGCTGGGTGCGGCGGTGCGGGCAGTGGAATTCGGTGAGATGCACTTCGCCGGTTTCGCCGCGATAGAGCGTGAATTTTTCGCTGAGCAGTTTGACCGGCCTGGTCTTGCCGGGGAGGAGGGATTCCGAGGTCGCGATCGGATGCCAGAACAGCCGCTGGTATTTGCCGCCCAGTGTGTCGGGGCCGGTTTGATAGAAGGCGTCGTAGAATTCCTGCGGCGGGCGCGATCTGACCCGCGGTTCCTGAACGGCTGTATCCGGCATGTTGGTCTCCATTTGGTTATTTGTGCGTCAGAGGGCGGAGAGTTTCGCGAACGGCTGGTTATCGGCGCCTTGTTGTTGAGCCCCGCTCTCGGACGCCGCATATTATTATGAAACCGGCGTCATGTCCAGATATTTGTCGTGCCCAGCCAGGCCGGCCCTATTCAGCCTCAGAAAACCAATGTCCTGGCTTGCGGCGCCGTCGCCGGTGGCGAGGTCGGCGAGGATTTCGCCGATGACGCTGCAGAATTTGTAGCCGTGGCCGGAGCAGGGCGAGGCGAGGATCACCTGGGGGTGGCGCGGGTGGCGGTCCAGGATGAAATGCTCGTCCGGCGTGTTGGTGAACATGCAGGCGCGCAGGGCCATGGTGGCGCCGGCGCCGGCCGGAAAATAGCGTTCCGCGAACGCACGGAGCAAAAATTCGTCTTCGGCGTCTGGTTCGCGCGCCAGGCTGTCCGCAGCACCGGTTTCATTGCGGTGGTGGTAGCGGCCGAATTTGAAGCCGGGGACGTCATAAATGGGCAGGCCATAATACCGGCCTTCCGCGACCTGCAGGTTGAACACCGGAAACCGCCGCGGGCCAAACCATTCCGGCCGGTGCGGCTGCAGCCAGGCCAGCACCTGGCGCTCCGGCACCGCCAGACGCGCCAGTTCGGGCGCGAGTTCGGCCATCCAGGCGCCGGCGGTGAGCACCAGTTTTTTGCCGCGATAGCTGCCCTTGTGCGTCACCACCGTGACGCCTTCGCCGCCGGGATCGGTTTCCCATCGGATGACGGCTTCGCGGGCGTTGATGGCGGCGCCGAGCGACTGCGCCAGTTCCACATGGGCGACGATGGCGCGCTCGCTGGCGATGAGGCCGCCTTGCGGCTGCAACAGCGCGCGGTGCGCGGCCGGCAGGTTATAGCCTGGGAAACGCTCATTCACCTGCGCACCCGTCAGAATCTCATGCGTGAGATCGTGCAGCCGGGCTGAGGCGAGCGCGCCTTGGAACAGGGGGTCGTCTTCCGGGCCGGCGTCGATGGAGCCGGTGGTCACCATCAATTCGCGGCCGCTCGCGGCCTCGGCCTCGCGCCATAATTCCATGGCGCGGTGCAGCAGGGGGACGTAGGCGGGATCTTCATAGTAAGGCAGCCGGATGATGCGGCTGACGCCGTGCGAGGAGCCGTTTGCGTGCGGGATATCGTAGCGCTCCAGGCCCAAAACTTTTTGGCCGCGGCGGGCGAGTTGCCAGGCGGCCGCACTTCCCATGCCGCCGACGCCCACGATGATGACGTCGTACTCCATGGTTTTAGCCGAACAGCATGCGCAAATGGTCGTTCAGGAAGCGGCCTTCCGGGTCCAGCTTGCGGCGCAGGGCGCGAAAATCCTCCGCCCGCGGGTAGAGGGCGCTCACATCATCGGTATCCAGAAAATGCAGCTTGCCCCAATGCGGGCGCGAGCCGTAGCGGCGCAGAATAATGTCCACGTCCTTCAGATACTCCCAGTAGTCGATGCCAGGGCCGCCGGACACGGAAAGGGTGATGCTGTCCATATGGTGGAACGGGCTCATCCAGGCCGGGTCGCCGGCGGTGAAACGGTATTCGATCGGGTAGATGCAGTTGGTGTGCTTGGTCAGCATCAGTTCGCGCACGGCCCGCACCGCCTCCTTGCCGTGCTCGATGGGGACGGCGTATTCGAGTTCGTGAAAATTCGGGACGTATTCGATCGGATACACTTCCGAACTGTAGGCGATCTTTTCAAACTCCCGCACCATTGGTGGCGCGTCGGTGATGTCCAGGGTTTTCATTTCGCAATAATCGGCGGTTTTGTCCGTCAGGGACACGGGCGATAAGTCCGGCAGGCAGTAGAGATGGCGGCTTTCCGGCACGGGGCACCAGAAAAAGCCGAAATGGCGGTGGCTGGCCGCGAGTTCGTCGTGCCGCGCCATGCAACTCTCGAAATCCTCGCGCCACAATTTTTCGTGCAGATTATACGCCGGCATCGTCTGCAACGTAACGGCGGAAATCACGCCCAGCACGCCGATGGAAACCTGGGCGGCGTGCAGCATGTCGATATCGGACTCGCCGATGGTGAGAATGCCGCCATCCGGCTGCACCAGCCGCATGCCGACAACCTGAGAGGCCAGGCACGAAAGTTTGGCGCCGGTGCCGTGCGTGCCGGTAGCAAACGCGCCGGCCACGGCCTGCCCGTCAATATCGCCCTGGTTGGTCAGCGAGAGCCCAAGCGACTTCAGCGCCTGCCCCGCCTCGCCGATCCGCGTCCCGGCGGCAAACGTAACGCGCCTCGTGGCAAGGTCCGCATCCAGCACGCCCTTCATGCCGGCCAGGCTGAGCAGCACGCCGCCGGTGCCCACCACCGGCGTAAAAGAATGACCGGAGCCGGCGACGCGAATGTTGAGGTTGTGCGCATTCGCCTCGGCGACCATTTGGGCCAGTTGCGCCTCGCTCGCCGGCGCGCCTTTGTAGCGTGAAATGCAAGACTGGTTGCCGACCCAGTTGCGCCAGTGGCCGCCTTTTTCTAGGTTCATTCCGAGCGCCCTTCAGGAAAAAGAAAGTAAGAAAGAAGCGCTTTTTTGAAAAAAAGCGCGCAAAAAACTTTTATTAACCGCGGCTTTGGAGCGGCCAAACTGTGGCCACTCAAAAGCCGCGGTTAATAGGAGTTTTTTTGCTTCTTTTTTTGCAAAAAAAGAAGTGCTTTCTTTACGCCACTTCGTCCGTCCAAACCCGAAACACCTCCAGCGTGCTCGGCCCGAAATGCGTGGTTATGGCGATGTCCGCCGCATCCATCCCCCTGGCGATCAGCACCCGCCCGATGCGCGGGATATTGTGCCTGGCGTCGAAGGTCAGCCATTGGCCGCCGATATAGGCCTCGAACCAGGCCGAGAAATCCATCGGCGCGGGGTCTTTCGGCACCCCGATGTCGCCAAGATAGCCGGTGCAGTAGCGCGCNNTAGCGCGCCGGGATGTTCATGCAGCGGCAGAGCGTGACGGCCAGATGCGCGAAATCGCGGCACACGCCGACGCGCTCCTGGTACGCCTCAAAGGCCGTGCGGGTGTTGCGGGCGAAGCGGTAGCCGAAGGTGATCTGGTTATGCGTGAAATCGCAGATCGCCTGGACGCGCGCCCAGCCGCCAAGGATGTGGCCGAAATTGGCCCAGGCGATGTCCATCATCCTGTCGGTCTCGCAGTAGCGCGAGCCGAGCAGAAAACGCAGGGTTTCGGAAGGCAGGTCCGAGACTTCGTGCTGGATGGCGTTGGGGACATAGATATCGGGCGTGCCGGGGTCGGAAACCGCGGCGTCCGTGGTGAGGCGGAACCGGCCGGCGGGGGCAACGAAGCGGGAGACCCAGTTGCCAAAACTGTCGCGATACTGGTCAACCGGCACCGCGGGGTCGGTGATGAGATGATCCGGGATCAGGATGTGCGAGGCGCGCGAATAATGGATGCTCAAATGCGCGAGCATGGGGGTCGGTTGCGGATGCGAGACGATGATTTCGTAGCCGAGGCGGATGCGCATGAATGGGGTTCCGGTGATGCGGAGCGGGATATGAGGGCGCGCAAGGCGCAGGAGGCAGATCCGTCCTAGATTTAATTCAGCGGTAATGCTGGGAAGCAAGCAGTTACTTTTTTTGAAAAAAAAGTAACCAAAAAAACTTTTGCTGGTGGCNNCACCAGCAAAAGTTTTTTGCGCGCTTTTTTTCAAAAACGCGCTGCTTTCTCACGATGACTTTCAATCAAGCGTTCGATACGCATCCGCCTTAAGAAACTCGGCGATCTTGAATTTTTGCACCTTGCCTGAGCCGGTCATGGGAAAGGCCTCGGTCCGGTACCAGAAGCGGGGCGTTTTGAAGCCGGCCAGTCGGTCGCGGCAGAATTCGTGCAGGGCGGCGGCGCTGGGCGGCCGGTCAGGATCCTTGGGGCGAAGAACGGCGGCGACCTGTTCGCCCCAGACCGGGTCCAGCACGCCCACCACCGCGACCTCCGCCACCTCCGGATGCGAAAACAACACCTCCTCGATCTCGCGGGGATAGATGTTTTCGCCGCCGCGAATGATCATGTCCTTCAGCCGGCCGGTGATGGTGAAATAGCCGCGGGCATCCATGGTGGCCAGGTCGCCGGAGTGCAGCCAGCCATCGGCGTCGATCGCGGCGGCGGTTTTCTCCGGCATGTCGTAATAACCGAGCATGACCTGGTAGCCGCGCGCGCATAATTCCCCCTGCACGCCGACCGGCAAGGTGGCGCCGGTGCCGGTGTCGGCGATTTTAACCTCCACCTGGGGCAGCGGGCGGCCGATGGTCAGCGCCTTGTCCTCGGTCGTGTCGTCGGGGCTGGTCTGGGTGATGACAGGGCTGGCTTCGGTCATGCCGAGCACGATCGAAAACCGCGCGTTCAGCAGCACTTCCAGATGGCGCACCAGCGCGCTCGGCACCGGCGCGCCGCCGGAGACGAGCAGGCGGCAACTGGAGATATCAAACTCCGAAAACCGCTTATGGCTGGTGATGGCGATCAGCATGGTGGGCACGCCGGTCAGGCAATCGGCCCGCCGGTCCTGCAGGTTCTGCAGTACCAGTTCGGGGTCGAAATATTGGCATAACACGTAGGTGGCGCGGATCGCGGCGCAGCCGAGCACGCCCATCGCCGAGCCGGACGTGTGGAACAGCGGCATCGGGCTCACCAGCGTGCCGAATTTTGGCGCCTGCCAGCGCGCCATGAAAAAACGCGCGTTGTTGACCAGCCCGCGGTGATGCAGCAGCGCGCCTTTCGGCAGGCCGGTGGTGCCGGAGGTGTACTGGATTTGCGCCGGATCGCCGGCCGCCACGTCCGGCAGTTTCCGGCGCTTGGCCGGGCGGGACCGGACCTCAACCTCCCAGTCCGCGAAACAGATTTGCTCGCGCAAGTCCGCCAGGTGGGGACTGACACTCTCGAGGATGCCCCGCATGTCCGTGCCGCGGAAGGCGGCGGTGTAGAACACGCCGGCGGAGCCGGATTGCCGCAGCACGTAGGACAGTTCCGCGGCCCGCAGGGCCGGGTTGGCGGTGACCAGGATGAGGCCGGCGAGCGCCGCGCCGTATTGCAGAATCACCCATTCCGGAATGTTCGGCGCCCAGACGGCGATGCGCTCGCCGGGGGCAAAGCGCGTGAGCAAAAACTGTGCGCAGGTCTCCGCTTCGGCCAGCAATTGGGCGTAGGTCCATTCCCGGTCGGTGCGCGCGGCGCCGGATAGGGAGGCGGCGCCTTGTGGGACGGCTTCGGCCAGAGCGAGGCGGTCCGGCGCCTCCGCCGCGGCCTGACGCAGCAGTTCGCCGGTGGTGAGTTCCTCAATCTGGACCGAAATATCCGCCGGGACGTAGGAGGTGGTGAAAGCCGCGCTCATGGCGAATCGCCGGCTTGAGGTGGCCATCGTGCAACGCGCTGCTTCATTTTTTGACTCCCTTGCCCGGAATTCCACGCCTTTTCCGGCCGGTTTGTCAATCAAATCTTCGAAACAATCGCTACGCTGAGCCCGGGCCGCCGCGCAGGAAGGACGCGGCGTTCCGGCAGAAAATACTTTCCCGCGCCGCATCGTCCAGCAGATCAGTCTGTTCCAGTTGCGCCAGCAAAAACGCCACCGCCGGCGGCGGCGTGAACGGCGCATCCGAGCCGTAGAGCAGACGGTCGGGGTCGGCGATCTGCAGCAGCGCGCCGAGTTGCCGCGGCACCGGCGCGCCGGCCAGGTCGTAGTACAGCCGGCGCAGCAACGTCAGCACGTGGCCGCGCGGCACCGGCGCCGGCAACTCCAGCATCGGCGCCATCAGCGCCACGCGGTCCGCCAGCGCCGGCAGGCGATGCAGGAAACCTGTTTGTTGAACCAGAGCTGGCTGGTGGGGACCGGGATGCCGGCGGCGGCGGCTTCGTCGGCATGGGCCTGGTAATTCATGCCGATGGCGAGGAATTTTTGCGGGTCATCGATCGGCGCCAGCAGCTTTGTGTTCGCCAGTTCGAGCGGCGGGCCGTCCGCCGCTTCGAGTTGCGGCCGCAGCGTGTCGTGGCCGCCAGCAGCGCTCGCATGGAGCCATCGATGCCGGGCAGTTCCGGCAGGGCGACCACATACCCTTGCACCAGTTTGCCGAGCCTGGAGGTGCCAGCCCCGGAAGGGCCCTGGTCTTGAAAGCGGACGAGTTTCATGGCGGCATCCTTGGGGTCTGGAGCTTGCTGTGAGAGCTTTGGGGTTTTCGCGCCCGCTTGCGCCGCCGGCGCGCGGGCTGGCAGGTTGTTCGTTCCGGGCTGGTTTCATCGCGGCTGGCAATGGCGGCATCGCGGCGGCGACCAACCTCGTGGTCCGCCAGGCCAGCCGCACCATGCTGTTCTGGGTGTATGCCGCGGTCATCGCGCTCAGCCTCATCACCTTCCGCTCCTGGCGCGCCGTGCTGGCCGCCATCCTCCCTCTAGTGCTCACCTCCATCCTCGCGCAGGCGCTCATGGTCTGGCTCGGCATCGGCGTCAAAGTCGCCACTTTGCCTGTCACCGCGTTAGGCCTGGGCATCGGTGTGGATTTCGCGCTCTACATCCTCAGCATCATGCTCATCCACATGCGCCGCGGCGTGCCGCTGTCAGAGGCCTATTTCCGCGCCTTGGTTTTCACCGGCAAGGTCGTCATGCTCACCGGCTGCACGCTGGCGGTTGCGGTCGGCACCTGGGCGTTCTCCCCCATCAAATTCCAGGCGGACATGGGCATCCTTCTCGCCTTCATGTTTCTGGTGAACATGCTGGGTGCCGCCATTCTCCTGCCCTCGCTTGCCACGTTTCTCATCACACGTCGCAGAGTCAACTGAACCATGAATTTTGACGCAGACATTCTCATCGTCGGCCTGGGCCATGTTTTGCAATTGTTATAGCGCGGTGCGCTGGAATTTGAAAGCGCCAATGGCGGGCGGCGCGGGGCCATCAGGTGCAAGGATGCGCAGGAAGTAAGTAGCGCTTTTTTGAAAAAAAGCGCGCAAAAAACTTTTGATTCATCTATACCACGCTTTTTTCACCGCCCTTGGCCGGGATTCGCAAAAGTTTTTTGCTGCTTTTTTTCAAAAAGAAGTTCTTGCTTGCCCGGCCCCGGCCACCTTCGGATATCCACTTGTCCTGGGCCGTCCTGGTGTGCCAACATAACCCGCGCTTGTGCGGCTGCCGGCTCGGCAAACATGAATAATGGTGAGGAACGGATATGAGGACCCACTCCAATTGGCTGACCGGCGCGTTCTGGCTCCTCGCGCTCGCCTGTGCACCGTTCAGCGCCTCGGCCGAATCGGTCTGGACCTACCACGACAACACGCTGCGAACCGGCTGGAACGATAACGAAAAGACCTTGACGGTCGCCAATGTCGGCGGCGGCACGTTCGGCCTGCAGGCGACGACGACGCTGGATAGCCAGGTGGACGCGCAGCCGCTCGTCATCCCGAACCAAACCATCACCGGCCAGGGCGTGCATACGGTGGTCTATGTCGTCACCGGCAACGACACGATCTACGCCATCGACGGCGTTACCGGCGCGATCCTGCTCAGCCGCAATTTTGGCACGCCCATCCCGCGCTCGGCGCTGCCCGGCGGCTGCAACAATAACGGTCCGACCATCGGCATCACCTCCACCCCGGCGATCGACACCGCCACCGGCACGATGTACCTGATCGCGGATACCTACGAAAATAATTCCGCGGTCTTCCGCGTGCACGCCCTCAGCCTGTCCACGCTGCAGGACACGATCACGCCGGTGATCATCACCGCCTCGGCGACGTTGACCGACGGCACCACCTACGATTTCAACGCCAACGTCTCGCGCCAGCGCGCCGCGCTGCTGCTGTCCGGCGGCAAACTCTATGCCGGGTTTGGCAGCTATTGCGACCAGTCGGCGAGCACCTCGCGCGGCTGGCTGCTCGGCTGGCACGCCAAAGACCTGACGCCGCTCGGGCATAACCAGCTGCAGGACGGCGTGCCGACCTATGACAGCAGCTTTTTCCTGAACGCGATCTGGATGTCCGGCTACGGTCCCGCCACCGCCTCGGCCAACAGCGCGATCTACTTCGTCACCAGCAATTCCGACGAAAAGACCTATGGCAGTTCCAATATCGACGAGAGCGTGCTGAAAGTTTCGTCGAACCTGTCAGCCCCGAAAAATTTCTACACTGACCCGAACCAGGTCTCTCTGGATGAGCATGATGAAGATCTCGGCTCAGGCGGCGCGATGGTGGCGCCCACGCAGCCGGGAAAAACCCCGCAGCTGCTGTTCGCCGCGGGCAAGGCCGGTACGATGTATATGTTTGACCGGTCGGGCAGCGCCGGGCTCAGTCTTTTGAACAGCTACTCGATCGGCGGCTGCTGGTGCGGGCCGTCCTATTTCACCGGGTCGGACGGTGTGGGCCGGCTCATCACCAGCGGCGGCGGCGACGTGATGGAGTGGAAGATCAACACCTCCAGCACCGCACCGGCGTCGCTGACGCAGCAATTCTCCACCGCCATCACCACCGGCGAGGACCATGGCTTTTTCACCAGCATTTCATCCAACGGCACCACAGCCGGCACGGCGGTGATCTGGGCTGTCGGACGGCCGACTTCCGTGCCCGGCACCATGCCGCTCTATGCGATCGATCCGTCCACCGGGAATATTATTTACAAGGCCACCGCGGGCAACTGGAATTATAGCAACTCCAATGCGAATACGGTGCCGACGGTGGCCGACGGGCATGTCTATGTCGCCACCTATCAGGAATTGGCGATTTTCGGGCTGGGCGCGCCGGCCGCCGATATCAGCCCAGATGTGTTTGCGACGCTGGCCCGCAAGGCAACCGCCCCGCCTGGTTTCGAATTGCCGGCCGATGAACATGCCCTATGGGGCACGATTGCGGCCGTGAGCGGGGACGCGATGGTGCTAAAAACCCGCTCCGGCGCGCTGGTGAGGGTGGATCTGACCGCGGCGCGGCAGGCCGGCAACGTGGCGGCGCCGGTGGTCGGCGAGGCGGGCGTGGTCCTCGGCCGATTCGTCGCGGGCGGCGTGCTGGACGCCAGCCACGTCGAGCACGCCAAGCCCGAACCGGCGCTTTGGCCGCGGGATCAGTAAAGGCAGAAAGCAAGTAAAGCAGTCACCTTTTTGAGAAAAAGTAACCAAAAAACTTTTGCGGACCTGGGGCAAGGGTGGTGAAACCAGCGCAGTGTCGTTGAATCCGAAGTTTTTTGGCCCTCGGCACGCGCGCGCTTTTTTTCAAAAAAGCGCTACTTTCTTCCTCACCTTGCCTGGCTTCGGCGATCCAATTGTCCTTGCCCGCGCCGCTTTGTCAACATAACCTGCGCTTGCGCACCTGCCGGCACCGGACATCAAGAATGGCGAGGAACGGATATGAGGACCTATTGCTTTTGGCTGACCCTCTCACTCTGGCTGCTCGCGCTGGCCGCCGCGCCGCTCAGCGCCTCGGCTGAGTCGGTCTGGACCTACCATGACAACACGTTGCGCACCGGCTGGGACGATGCCGAGAAGACACTTACCGCCGCCAATGTCGGCGGCGGCACTTTTGGCCTGCAGGCGACAACCACGGTGGATAGCCAGGTGGACGCGCAGCCTCTCGTGATCCCGAACCAGAACATATCGGGCCAGGGTTCGCATACCGTCGTCTATGTCGTCACCGGCAACGACACGCTCTACGCCATCGACGGCGTCACCGGCACAATCCTGCTCAGCCGGAATTTTGGCACGCCGGTACCAAGATCTGCGCTGCCGGGCGGCTGCGACAATAATGGAGAGACGATCGGCATCACCTCTACGCCGGTGATCGACACCACGACCGATACGATGTACCTGATCGTAGATACTTACGAAAATAATTCCGCGGTGTATCGCGTGCACGCCGTCAGCCTGTCCACGCTAAAGGACAAGGTCACGCCGGTCGTTGTCACTGCCTCAGCCACGTTGACGGATGGCACCAGCTACGTTTTCAACGCGAATGTTTCGCGCCAGCGCCCGGCGCTGCTGCTTTCGGGCGGAAAGCTCTATGCCGGGTTCGGCAGCTATTGCGACCAGGCGGCGAGCACCACGCGCGGCTGGCTGCTCGGCTGGAAGGCGGCCACGCTGACGCCGCTGGCGCATAACCAACTGCAGAATTCGGTGCCGACCTATAAGAGCAAGTTTTTTATCAACTCGATCTGGATGTCTGGCTACGGTCCCGCCACCGCCTCGGCCAACAGCGCGATCTACTTCGTCAACAGTAATTCCGATGAGAATACCTATGGCAGTTCCAATATTGACGAGAGCGTGATGAAAGTCTCGTCAAATCTATCGGCCCCGAAAGATTTCTACACCGATCCGAACCAGGTCTATCTGGATGAGCATGATGAGGATCTGGGCTCCGGCGGCGCGATGCTAGCGCCGGACCAGCCGGGAGAAACCCCGCAACTGCTGTTCGCCGCGGGCAAGGCCGGAACAATGTATATGTTTGACCGGTCGGGTAGCGCAGGGCTTAGCCTGCTGAACAGCTATTCGATTGGCCGCTGCTTCTGCGGGCCGTCCTACTTCACCGGATCGGACGGCGTCGGCCGCCTGGTCACCAGCGGCGCCAGCAACGTGATCGAGTGGAAGATCAACACCTCCAGCACCGCCGCGGCCTCGCTGACGCAGCAGTTTTCCACCGGCATCACCAGCGGCCAGGAAGGTGGCTTTTTCACCAGCATTTCGTCCGACGGCACAAAAGCCGGCACGGCCGTGATCTGGGCGGTCGGACGTCCGAGCTCAACTCCCGGCAAGATGCTGCTTTATGCGATCGATCCAGACACCGGCGACGTGATTTATACCGCGTCGGCGGGCTTCTGGAATTACGGCAGCGCTGACGCGAATACGGTGCCGACCGTGGCCAATGGGCATGTCTATGTCGCCACCTATGAGGAATTGGCGATTTTCGGGCTGGGCGCGCCGGCGGCGAGCGCGAACGAAGATATTTTTGCGGCGCTGGCACACAAGGCGACCGCGCCGGCCGGTTTCGAACTGGAATCCGATCAGCACGCGGTATGGGGCACGATCGCGGCCCTGACGGCGGATGAGATGGTGATAAAAACGCGTACCGGCGCGCTGGTGCGGGTGGATCTGACCGCGGCGCGGCAGGCGGGCAACGTGGTGGGGGCGGGTATTGGCGATGCGGCGGTGGTCCTCGGCCGATTTGTGGCGGGTGGCGTCCTTGACGCCAGCAATGTGGAGCACGCCAAGCCAGAGCCGTCACTCTGGCCGAAGGATCAGTGAGAAACGGCTCGGGTTCAAGCACAACCCGCCGGCGCCGCTAGAGAATGGCGGCCAGGTCGATGTGATGATCGAGCGGCTGGCTAACGCGCCGCCGGATGCCGGGCCGGCGCCCGGCAAACTCGTAATGATACCGTAAGGATTCTTGCCCCGCGAAAAAATCCCGGCGTCAGGCGCCGGCGGCCCATTCGTCGTCGTCCGGCGCACCGCCCGCCACCCCGATCGCGCCGATCACCGCGCCCGCTGAATCATGCAGCAGAATCGCTCCCGGCAGCAGCACCACCGGGCCTGGCAGGCTGGCAAGAACCGAAGGCGCCGCCAACGGATTTCCCGACAGCGCGTCGCCGATCTGGCGCGACGAGCAGCCGAAACCCAGGGCCGCGCGCGCCTTGCCGAAGGCGATGTCGAGCGTCGCCGGTCCGGCCCCGTCAGCACGCAACGCCGCCTTCAGGTGGAAACTGGAATCGATGACCGCGACGCTGGCCGACACGCCCCGCGACTGGGCGCGGCTGAGAGCGGAGTGGGCGAGAGAGGTTGCATGGTCCAGACTCAATGTCATTTCAAATAACCTTTCTAAGTTAGAAAGAAAGCACTTCTTTTTTAAAAAAAAGGCGCCCCGCCCGNNTTCAAAAAAGAACTTCTTTCTTGCTTTCTTCCGCAGCCGCGCGCGGAAACAAATGATACGTCGCCCGGCCTTCCATCAGCGCCACAGTTTGGTCGTGCAGCCAGGCAGCATCAAAATTGCCCTGCGTTTTCAGTTGCGCGGCGATCCGGCCGTCGTACCAGGGGCGATAGATTTGCGCGTCCCGCAGCATCAGCCACGCTTCCAGCCAGTGCGCGCCGGTTGCGCAGAGCGGCAGTTCAGGCGCCAGCGCCACCGGGTCGATGTCCGCGGGCAGCCTTGCGGTGATGTTGATGCTGGTGACTCGGGGGCTGAAAATTTGCGCGATGCGGGCGGCGACGGCGCCGCCGCAGCCAAACGCGGCGAGGCTGAACGTCTCGCGCTTTTGCGCGTCCGCGACGGCAAACACATTGTCCACGGCGGCGGCCAGAATGTCGCCGGTCTGGGGCGCCTCCGTCAGGCCGCTGCCCGGCTGGTCCGGCACGATGACGAAATTTTCCGCCGCCAGGCCCACCGCGGTTTCGTGCAGAGCCAGACCGGTGCCTGGCGCGTCGTGCAGCAGAAACAGCGGCGGCCGGCTGGGGTCGCCGTACTGGCGGACAAAAATCTGCCCATGCGGACCGTCGATGAACCGCCGCTTGAAATCGCCGCCGGCCGCCATATGGCGCGGCGGCGGGGCGGGCGCGGCCGCGGCGAATTCCTGCACGAACCCGGTGATGGCGGCGATGCGGGCGGCGGGATCGGCGGACAGGCGCTCGATGCGCTGACCCGGCTTCAGTGGCGGCAGACGGTCGAGATGCGGAAACAGCATGTCCTCCGCGGTGGCCATGTAGATGGCGGGCGCGCGCAGGGCGCCGGCGGCGCGGATGGCGGCCTGGCCGTAATGGCAGGCGGCGCGGTAGGCCGGCCGATACGTCTTGCAGGAGCGGTAGAACATCGACACCCATAGATCGATCTCCGCCGGGCCGGGGCGCGGAATCGCGTTCAGCCGCGTCACGTCGCGCGAGGTCCACGGAAACCACGTGAACTGGTCGCGGAAGCGCATCCACGTGGCGGTGAGGTGGCCGCCCAGCGGATCGGGCACCATCGGCGCGAAATAGCCGCCGAACAGCGCCTCGATTTCCGGCTCGGTAAAGGCCGGCAGACCCTCCATCACCACGCCCGTCACCAGTTCGGGCCAGCCGATTCCGAGCTCGATGGCGATGGCGGCACCTGTATGCGTGCCATAGACCGGGCAAGGCGGCAGTTCCAGCGCACGCATCGCCGCGGCGGTGGCGGCGGCCAGGTCCGGCACGGTCAGAACCTCGCCGGCCAGCGCGTCCGAATAGCCAAACCCCGGCGCGTCCAGCGCGAACACGGTATTTTTCTCCGCGCAGACCGCGATCTCCGAGAGCAGCATCTGGCCGTCGCCGGGCGAGCCATGCAGCATCACCACCGGCGGCCCGTTCCCCGCGCGGCGGTAATGCACCGCGCGGCCCGCCACATCCACAAAGCCGCGGCGGATCATGACACCGCCGACGCCGGACCGATGCGCGCATAGGCGCGCATGAAGACGATCGAGGTGAGGTAGATCAGCATGTTGATGCCGCAATAGGTAAACCCAATCCCCAGCACCGCGCGCGCCGTCTGCGGCGCCGCCATGCCGGTGGAACTTTGCACAAACCCGAACAGCCCGATCACCACCCCCACAATCAGCGCGCCGCCGGCAAAGGCGAGTTTTTCGTTGGCCAGCCACAGGCCGCTATAAACGCCCTCGCGGTCCTGCCCGGTCGCCGCGGTGTCCGCCGCCATCAGTTGCGAGAGCATGCCCAGCGTGACCATCAGAAACCCGCCCGCCGCGGCGCCGCCTTCCAGCCCCAGCGGCAGCAGCCAGATCTGCGCGCGGCCATCCATCGCCAGCCAAAGCAGCAGATTCAGGCACCAGCCGAGCACGCCCACGGTGTAGAGCGTGACCGGCGGGTATTTTTGGCTGGCTTTCAGCCAGAGCGGTTGGGTGATGATCTGCCCGGCGACGGTGGCCAGCACGACGTCGCCGATGCCCGACAGATTCTGGTGCACGACGTAGATGCAGAAATAGCCGAACGACGTGTAGCCCACACCCTCCGCCAGCTTTTGCAGGAACCCGACGAACAGCAGCATCAGATACCGCCGGTTGCCGGCCACCAGGCGGAACTGGGAAAGTAGCGAGGGCGCCGGGCCGGTATGCGGCGCCGCGGCCAGCTTGCCGCTGGCCGCCACCGTGATGAGCATGGTGGCGGCGCAGATTGCGCCATAGACCAGGCTCATGCGCCGGTAGCCGGCCTGACCGCCGCCCAGATACTGCACGAACGCCCCCGCATAGGCGCTGAAGCACAGCCCTATGGCCATGAAGCCAACCCGCCAGGACATCACCCGCCGCCGCTCCTCCGCGCCTTCCGCGATCTCGGAGGCCATCACCAGGCACGGCACCGTGAACAGCGAATAGCCGGTGAAACCGAGAAAAATGATCAGGCTCAAATACGCCGCCTCCGCCACCGGCGCGCCAAAATGCGGCACATGAAAAAACAGCACCACCGCCAGCCCCGCCAGAATCCCGCCCGGCAACATCAGCGGCCGGCGCCGGCCCCACCTTGTATTCAGCCGGTCCGAAAACGTCCCCACCAGCGGATCCACGAACACGATCAAAATCTTCGGCACAAAAATCGCAGTCCCCGCCATCGCCGGCGGAATATCCAGATAATTCGTCATGAACAGCAACAGCAGCAGCGCCGGCGCGTCGCGAAAAATGCGGTCGCCGATCATCCCGAGGCTGAACCCGAACAAGGCCGGCGGGGACAAACGCGCCATGGACGGTAATTCTATGACGTCGCTCATGGGGTCTCCCGTGGCAGAAGTAAGAAAGCAGTTACTTTNNAAAAAGTAACTGCTTTCTTCCTTACGCGAGCGGGCGCCGGACCTGCGTACCGGCGCCCTTTCTGCCCGAATCGCGGCTAAAACTTCGCCGCGACGGTAAAGGCGAAGGTCCGGCCTTCCGGCAGGTCCACGGTCGGCACGTTCTGGAAGTTGCTCAGCTGCACCTGGCTTTGCTCTTCGACCGGTACCTCGCTGTTGGTGATGTTTTTCACGTAGGCGGACAAGGTATAGGGGCCTTTGGTGATACCGGTGAAGAAATCGACGTTGGTGGCGGCTGGAAGCTCGACGAGGTCAACGGCGTCGGTGTAGATCGAGGTGCGGTATGAGGCGTCCGCCCGCACAAAGGCGGGGTATTCGTCGAACGCCATCCAGTCATATTCCAGCTCCCCCGAGAGCGTGTATTTCGACGAGAAGGGCACGGCGTTACCGGCGATAGGGGCCTGATACAGGCCTTTATGCAAGACGATCGTGGCGGCGCAGCTTGCGACCGCGTAGCAGATCCCGGTATCGGCCGCATCGTAGGTTCCGGAATCGAATGTCGGGTTGTTGTAGCCGATCCCGGCGGTGAGGGTGAGGCCGTCCATCGGCAGCGCGCGGGCATCGACCTCAAAACCCGTATTCGCGGTCGAGCCGTAGTTTTTGATCACGGTGGCGACGTTGGTGGGGTCCGAGCCTGGGCCGTATTCCTGGATGTTTTGCGTGTCGATATGATAGACCGAGGCGTTGAGTTGCAGGCGGTCGTCGAGGGTGGTTGTTTTGATACCGCCTTCGTAGCTCAGATCGCTTTCGGGGCCGAAGGCATCGTCCGCCGGGTCGGTGGAGGCGCCATTGAAGCCGCCGGGCTTCACGCCGTCGGCAAAGGCGAAATACACCATGTCCTGCGGCAAAAACGTGTAGTCGATCGCCTCGTTGGAGGTGAAATACTGGTTTTTCTCCTTGATGTCATCCGCCGCGAGCAACGGGTAATTGATGCCGCCAGCATACTGGTTGCGGATTTCCGAGTAGATCTGATGCGACCAGGTGTAGCGGTATTCGGAGGAGACCGTCAGATTAGGCAGCAGATCGGCGGCGACGTCGGTGAAGAACGATTCCTCGTCGGTCGTATGGATATCGACATTGTCGTTTGGTCCCTGCTGGCCGTTGCTGGTGCCCCAGGTCGCGGTGTCGTTAATGCCGTAAATACCGAAAGGTGAATAGACTTGTTCTCCCGCCGGAATGTTGCCATCCGCGAAGGAGGCGTCGGACAATTCGTACCGGGTCTCGCTGTAAAACGCGCCGCCGAAGGCGCCGCGGATCGGCAGATTCTGCGGCGAGCTGTAGCGCAGTTCCTGGCTGACATTCTTGGTATCATCGGCGCCGCCGTAATAGGCGGGCTCATAGACATAATTCCCGTTCAGGGTACCTGGCGTGGCGTCATAGACCAGCGGGAAGAGCGCGCCGAGCGAGCCGGCGTCGAACTGCTGGTAGGCGCGTTCGATGATGTGCGAGGCGCCGCCGACCCATTGCAATGTACCCCAGTCATAACTGGCCTGGGTGTTGCCGGAGATGAAATAGGTGCGGCGCACGTTGCCGGGGTTGTCGGCGTTCTGGTTGTTGGCGATATCCACCGAGCCGTTGGTTTTCACCTTGCCGCAATACAGCGAGTCGGAGGTGACCAAGGCGGCGACGCCCTTCACGACGGCGGGCTGCGGGTAAGGATCGCAGTTCGGCGTCAGCGTTTCGACGGCGGTGTTGCCGAAAATGTCGCTACCGTAATAATAATCCAGATGCGTGGAGATGTTGCTGGCCCAGTTGACGTCCAGCAGGCCGCCGAAATCGCGTTTCTGGTAGCCGCCGCCGGTGGCGCCGGAGATTTTGTCCTTGTAAGTGCCGTTAAAGGTGTCGAAGTCGCCGAACACTTCGCCCAGCACCTTGTCGCCGATCAGCGGGCCGCTGATATCGCCGGTCAGCTCACTTTTTCCGAAGTCGCCGGCGGTCTCGGAGATGTCGGCGTGCGGCGTGGTGGTGGGGCGCGCCGCCGAGTAGTCGATCACGCCGGAATAGGCGTCGCGGCCGTACAGCGCGCTGGATGGATCCTTGATGATTTCCACGTCGGCGAGCGGGATCGCGTTGATATTGATCGCGGCGGGATCGCGCAGATATTGAAAGTCCAGGAACGTGGCGACGTCCGGCACGCCGACGCCGAAGGTGAGGTCCGAGACGCCGCGGATGGTGATGGCGGTGCCGGCTTCGGCGCCGATATCCGAGACGTTGACACCGGGGGTCAGGGCGGCGAGGTCGTGCAGGTTTTCGACATGCGCCTGTTTCAGCACGTGCGCCGTAACGACGGTGATGGAGAGCGGCACTTTCTGCACGTTCTCAACCCGTTTCCGCGCCACCACATTGATCGTGGAGAGCCCCTGTGTCGGCGCCACCTGCGACGCGGTTTGCGCCATCGCACCTGGAATCAGAGCCACCGTCAACGAGCTAAAAACTGTTCCCGCCAGCCAAGCACGAAGAATCCTAGATTTCATAGTTTATAGCCCTCTGCTAACATTGCGTTTTCGTTGTGGTTCGAAGCCGGCCCAGACCGTCGTGCAAGTGGTGTACGCGACGCGGGTTTGGTATGCGTTGCAGGAATACTATGTGGAATGATGCGGCCGGCGGATTATTTTGTGGGGCTTAACCACAATGCGGACGTTTCAGCATGCGCGCATTCGGTTCTCTGGCCACGGATCAGCCGAGTCTCGCGCCGGCGAACTGATTCCGGCTCTATCAGTGGGTTTTTCTGAAGACGCGATGCTGCGGCGCCACAACCCGAGCGCGAAAAAGCTCCGCGGCTGCACGCAAAATTTCAACAGGCAACGAGCTTTGTGCTACTTCTGTGTCGCCAGATACGCGATCACATCCGCCCGAAGCGCCGGCGAATCGATTCCGGCAAACGCCATTTTCGTGCCCGGCACGAGCGCGCTTGGATCTGTCAGCCACCGGTCGAGATTGGCATCATCCCAAACCAGGCCTGAAGCTTTCAGCGCCGGTGAGTAACTATAGCCGGGCAGCGAGCCCGCCTTGCGCCCGACCACGCCGGCCAGGTCCGGCCCCACCAGCACGGGGCCGCCGGGTGCGACCGCGTGGCAGCCCTGGCACTCCAGAAACACCAATTTGCCTTTGGCCGCATCGCCGGGCGTTGCCGCCGTCTGCGCCTGCGCGAGGCTGCCTGCGAACACGCCAAACAAGATCACGATTGCACGTTTCGCTAATCTCACGAATCGAACCCCTATCTTCACGCCGTCCGCCATCCGTTACCGGAACAGCCGGCGCAAAACATCAGTTCCGCAGATTCGTCCGAATTTCGGCGTGCCATTTGCTGCCGCCGGTGCGCGCGGAATATTGCTCGGAGATTTGCGAGGAGAGCGCCGTCAACTGCGGAATGTATTCGTTCAAAAGGCGCTGTCCGGTCATCGCGGACTTGATGTAACGCATCACGATGCCGCCCAGCGGCCGTTCGCCGGCGATCAGCGGCACGCCGACATTGCCTTCGCGGTATTGCGCGAATTCCAGGTTGCAAAAGCCGCGCGTGCGCACGCGCTGCAGCGCGCTGTCCAATTTCTCGCGATGATGCGCGAGCGACTGCAGCGGATCGCCCGAAGCCCGCGCCATGCCGATGACGATCTCGCGCTCGATGTCAGTACAGAATGCCAGATAACAAAAACCGGTGGTCGCGTGCAGCATTGGCACGCCGTGGCCGATCATGTAGCGGTCCAGCGCCAGGGCGGTGTCGTGGTTGGTGGTGATGCGGGTAATCATCTCCGCCGCGCGCGGCGTGGAGAGCGAGACCGACCAGCCGATTTTGGCGCCGAGATCGTAGATCAGCGGCTGCGCGATCTCCAGCAGCAGATTCTGGTTCTGAAAACCCGAGGCCAGTTGCAGCACTTCGCTGGTCAGCCGGTAATACGGGCTGTGCGGCTGGCGCTCGATATAGCCTTCGGTCGCCAGCGTCTCCAGCAGCCGGTAGGCGGTGGTGCGCGGCACGCCGATCGCGCCGGCGATGTCCGATACCGTGGCATCCCCCTTCTGGTTCATCACCTTGAGGACGCGCAGCGCTTTTTTCAGCGATTTGACTTCCTGGCGGTCATCCATGGAATATTTTCCTCGTTGCACGGAAGGGAATATATAAAGGCACGCCTGCCGCCGCGGCCGGACAAATTTTTGAACTAGCCGCCAGCGCCATCTCGCGACATGAAATAGTCATAGAGTGATAATAGAAAAGCAATGCAGCGACCCTAGCCGACAATTTGCCTGTCCGCAATTCGGATGGTTATTGGCTATTATCAAATCACGGACCGGCGGCGTATGCCGTAAGCTTATCTTAGTTGGCGAGCGGCGCGCTGCCTGGATCATAGTCAAAAATCGCCGGATCCTGCGACGGCGCGTTGGACAGGCCGGCGCGGTCCGGGTCGGCCGCCTGGATGATTTCGCCTTGGCTGACGGAGGCGGCGCGCACCGCCTCGACTCGCGCCGCCCGGCTGCGCTGGAAAATCGCAAAGCCGGCCTCAAGGCCGCGGCCGAGGGCAAGCGCGCGGGCCAGGACGATGCCGTCCTCGATGGCGGTGGCCGCACCCAGACCCAGAAACGGCAACATCGGGTGCGCGGCGTCCCCNNCGAACAGGCCCCATTTGATCAGGCTTTTTTCGGGGGCCCGGCTGATCAGCCCCCGCACGTCCGGATGGAAGTCTTCGAAGGCGGCGAGAAATTCTTCGATCGTGGCGGGCGTGCTCCAGCCTTCCTGCTGCCACGCCGTCGCGCGCGCAATTCCGATCAC
The DNA here is from genome assembly GCA_003137135.1 of Acetobacteraceae bacterium. Taxonomy (GTDB): domain Bacteria; phylum Pseudomonadota; class Alphaproteobacteria; order Acetobacterales; family Acetobacteraceae; genus Acidocella. The sequence continues at coordinate 408 of PLFB01000041.1, read as the reverse complement.
ATTCACCACCTCGCCGCCGCGGATCAGATACCGGTTGAAAATCCGGCCCGGCCCGATCGAAACCACCGCATTGCCGGCGCCGATGAACGGCGCGGCCTCGGCGCGCGGGATNNGCAAACCGCATCGCCACGCCCTCCGGCCCTTGCTCCAGCGCGGCCAGCCTGGCGCCGGTGACGACCGCGCCCGAATCATGCGCCCGCACCGCCGCCAGCAGCAGCGCGTGCAAATCGGCGCGATGGATATGCCGGGCCGCCCGGAATCCCAAATCCGGCGGCGCGTGCTGGTCGAATTTTCCCGCCAGCAGCGCGCCGGTGCGGTAGTGCACGAAGGCGATATCCGGCACCGGCAGCGAAGCCGCCAAGAGCTTTGGCCCCAGCCCCAGCGAGGCCAGCGCCTCGGCCTCGGCCT